>JANOXU010000098.1:0-30306 GCA_031418595.1 Burkholderiales bacterium | reverse complement strand
ACATGAAACCGCGTCTTCGTCCGCCATGCGTCGTTGCAAATCCGCGCCATAGCAAAGGCTATGGCTGTGGTTTGCGCCTAGCCTGACGAACGAATCCATCGCTTTCATTTGTACCGAAACCTCTGCACCGCAACACTAGCGGTTGCTCAGACCCATCGCCCGCGCAATCACCTCCTTCATCACCTCGCTGCTGCCACCGTAAATGCGCTGCACCCGCGCATCCGCATAAGCCCGGGCAACCGGGAATTCCCACATGAAGCCGTAGCCGCCGTGGAGCTGCAGGCACTCGTCGATGATCTTGCATTCGATCTCGCTGCACCACAGCTTGGCCATGGCGGCGGTGGCGGCGTCCAATCTGCCGGCCAGCATCAGCTCAAGGCATTTGTCGACGAACACGCGCCCCACCTGGCACTCGGCCTGTGCCTCGGCCAGCTTGAAGCGGGTGTTCTGATACGCGCCCAGCGTGGTGCCGAACATCTTGCGCTGCTTCACATGTTCAAGCGTGTGGTCGATGATGGCCTGCGTCTTGGCGATGGCGCCCACCGCAATCTGCATGCGCTCCCAGGGCAGTTGCTCCATCAGGCAGGCAAAGCCGCGGTTCTCAAACGCGGGGCCGCCGAGCAGGTTCTCGGCCGGCACCTTCACATCGCTGAAAAAAAGTTCGCTGGTGTCTTGCGCCTTCAGACCCAGTTTCTTCAAACGTTTGCCCTTCTCGAAGCCGGGCATGCCGCGTTCCACCACCAGCAGGCTGGTGCCCTTGGCACCGGCGGCGGGGTTGGTCTTGGCCACCACGATCACCAGGTCAGCGTGCCAGCCGTTGGTGATGAAGGTCTTGCTGCCGTTGAGCAGGTAGTGGTCGCCATTGCGGATGGCTGATGTCTTCACGCCCTGCAAATCAGAGCCTGCGGCCGGCTCGGTCATGGCGATGGCGCCAACAATCTCGCCCGTGGCCAGGCGCGGCAGCCAACGCGCCTTTTGTTCATCAGTGCCATAACGCAAGATGTAAGGCGCCACGATTTCGGTGTGCAGTGAAAAGCCGATGCCGCTGAAACCACCAATCGCCAGCTCTTCCATCTGCGCCACCGAAAACAACTTGTCGGCCGCCGAGCCGCCATGTTCAGGCGGCATGCTCATGCACAAAAAGCCGTTGGCACCCGCTTTGCGCCAGACCTCGCGATCCACATAGCCCTGGTCTTCCCACTGCTCGTGGAAAGGGGCGATTTCCTTGTCGATGAAGCGGCGAAAGCTGTCACGAAAGGCCTCGTGCTCGGGGCTGAAAAGCTGGCGTTCGATCATGGTGAATCCAGGTTTGAAAGCGGGGCTGAAGTGGCCAGGAATGGTAGCCTCGCCACCGGCCCTTCACTGTCACCCGAGTAACCGCCGTGAACCCATCCGTGATGACCCCCAGCGCCAGCAGCGACGCCCGCTTCCACCTGCACCCCTATACGCAGTTGCGCCAGCTCGAAGAGCAAGGCCCGCTGGTCATCACCCGAGGCGAAGGCGTGTTTGTGTTCGACGAGCAAGGCAACAAGTACCTCGAAGGCATGGCCGGGCTGTGGTGCGCCTCACTGGGCTTCAGTGAAAAGCGCCTGGCTGATGCCGCCACGCGGCAGTTGAACACCCTGCCCTACTACCACTCGTTCAGCGGCAAGGTGCCCGGGCCGGTGGCCGCGCTGGTGGCCAAGCTGGTTGAACTGGCGCCCACGCCCGCGCTGCGCGCCGGGCGCGTGCTGTTTGCGAACTCGGGCTCCGAGAGCAACGACACCGCGTTCAAGCTGGTGAAGTACTACCACAACGCGATTGGCAAGCCGGCCAAGAAGAGGATCATTGCGCGCGTCAAGGGCTACCACGGCGTCACCGTTGCTGCCGCCTCGATGAGCGGCCTGGCCAGCATGCATCAGCACTTTGACTTGCCACTGCCCGATGTGCTGCGCGTGGGCTGCCCGCATGCCTACCAGTACGCGCTGGCCGGCGAAAGCGAAGACCAGTTCTGCGACCTCCTGGTGCGCGAGCTGGAGGACACGATCGCACGCGAAGGCGCGCACACCATCGGCGGCTTCATCGCCGAACCGGTGCAGGGCGCGGGCGGCGTGGTCATTCCGCCCGCCGGCTACTGGCCGCGCATTCAGGCAGTGTTGAAGAAGCACGAGATCCTGTTGATTGCTGACGAGGTGATCACCGGTTTCGGCCGCCTGGGCGAACGCTTCGGCAGCACGGTGTTCGGCTTGCAGCCCGACATGCTCACCGTGGCCAAGATGCTCACATCGGCCTACGTGCCGATGAGCGCGCTGTACGTGAGCGACGCCATCTACCAGGCCGTGGCCGACACCTCCGCCGCGGTGGGCACCTTCGGCCACGGCTACACCTACAGCGGCCACCCGCTGGCCTGCGCCATGGCACTTGAGACGCTGCGCATTTACGAGGCCGACGACACGCTGGGCCATGTGCGGCGCGTGGCCCCACGCCTGCAGGCCGGGCTGAAACAGTTTGAAGGCCACCCCATGGTGGGCCATGTGCGCGGCATGGGGCTCATTGGCGCCATC
Source organism: Burkholderiales bacterium (assembly GCA_031418595.1). Taxonomy (GTDB): domain Bacteria; phylum Pseudomonadota; class Gammaproteobacteria; order Burkholderiales; family Burkholderiaceae_C; genus Rubrivivax. Next base: position 27,763 of record JANOXU010000098.1, on the reverse strand, counting down.
GAACTGGCGCAAGACCCGGCCACGCGCAAGCCGTTCGATGCGGCGCGCGGCGTGGGCGCCTATCTGGTGAAGCGGGCGCAGGCGCATGGCCTGATCACGCGGGTGTTGATGGGCGATGTGATCGCCTTGTCGCCGCCGCTGATCATCACCGAGGCTGAAATTGACTTCGCCCTGGCCGCGCTGCGCCAGGCGCTGGAAGACACTCACGCCTGGGTGCGCGGCCAAGGCTGACGCCACGCGGCATTTGGCCATAGGGATGGTGGTTAACCGCTGCGCTGGTAGGCTGGCCGCCCGCCATGCAGCCCAACCAGGAGAATCGTCATGAACGAAGCCATTGACAAACTCATCAGCATCGCCAAAGAAGAAGTCGGCACGCGCGAAGGCGCGGTGAACAACACCGGTGCGCGCATCGTCGAATATCAAGGTGCCACCTGGCTGCAACCCGGCGCCTGGCCGTGGTGCGCCGCCTTCACCGCCTGGTGCATGCGCGAGCTGCTGCAAGACGAGGCGGTGCGCGACTATCTCAAGACTTATTTCAAACGCAAGACGCTGACGTTTTCAGAGGCCGAAAAGATGCGTTGCCGTGACGCCAGCGCCTATGGCTGGGAGAAGTGGGCCAAGCAACTGGGCGTGCAGGTGTTGGGCGAAAACAGCCTGGCCAAGGCCGGCGACTTTGTGGTGTTCGATTTTTCGCACATCGGCTTGGTGATTGAAGACCAGCCGAAGATCTCTGCCAAGGTGAAAACCATTGAAGGCAACACCAACGGCAAGGGCGAGCGCGACAGCAGCAGTGGCGACGGCGTGTGGCTCAAGGAACGCGACCGCACCCTGACCAAGAGCTACATTCGCGTCTTTCCAAACTGACGCCGCAGGAAAGCCATGCCCGAACCGCAATGGGAAACCACAGGCAGCAGCCGCATTCCGTTCGCCGTTTACACCAGCGAGCAACTGCACCGCCGCGAACTCGAACGCTTCTTCTACAAGGCGCACTGGTGCTACGTGGGGCTGGAAGCCGAGGTGCCCAACCCGGGCGACTTCAAACGCACCAGCATCGGTGAGCGGTCGGTCATCCTCACGCGCGACGAAAAGGGCGCGCTGCATGTGGTTGAAAACATCTGCGCCCACCGCGGCATGCAGTTTTGCCGCGAACGCCATGGCAACCAGCAAGGCTTCATCTGCCCCTATCACCAGTGGAGCTACACGCTGGCGGGCGATTTGCAAGGCGTGCCGTTCCGGCGCGGCGTGCGGCAGGGCAACAAGGTCAACGGCGGCATGCCGGCTGACTTCAAACCCGCCGAGCATGGCTTGAACAAGCTCAAAGTGGCGCAGCGCGGTGGCGTGGTGTTCGCTTCGTTCGACCACGACGTGGAGCCGTTTGAAGACTACTTGGGCCCGGCCATCCTGACTTACTTCGACCGTTTGTTCAGCGGCCGCCAGCTCAAGCTGCTGGGCTACAACCGCCAGCGCATTCCGGGCAACTGGAAGCTGATGCAAGAGAACATCAAAGACCCGTATCACCCCGGCTTGCTGCACACCTGGTTCGTTACTTTTGGCCTGTGGCGGGCCGACAACCAGGCCGAGCTGAAGATGGACGCGCACCACCGCCACGCGGCCATGATCTCGACCCGCGGCAACGCCGGCCAGGCGGGTGAAGCGGCGCAGGTGTCGAGCTTCAAGGCCGGCATGCAGTTACACGACGACCGTTTCCTGGACATCGTGCCCGAGCCCTGGTGGAACGGCCCCACGGCGGTGATGACCACCATCTTCCCCAGTGTCATCTTGCAGCAGCAGGTGAACAGCGTTTCAACGCGGCTGATCATTCCCGATGGCCACGGTAACTTCGACTTCGAGTGGACGCATTTCGGCTTCGCCGATGATGATGAAGCCATGACGAAGCGCCGCTTGCGCCAGGCCAATCTGTTCGGCCCGGCGGGGTTTGTCTCGGCTGATGATGGCGAGGTGATTGAGCTTTCGCAGATGGGTTTCGAGAGCAAGCCCGGCCACCGCACCCTGGCCGAACTGGGCGGGCGCGAGGTGGGGGACACCAATCACATGGTGACTGAAACGCTGATCCGCGGCATGTACCGCTATTGGCGTGAGGTGATGGAACGCGCCGAGCCCGCACCAGCATGAAGCCTGAAGACTTTTTCGCCCTGACCCAGCTCTACGCCGCTTATGCCGCGGCGCTGGACGCGCGCGACTGGAACGCCTGGATCGCCCTGTTCACCGAAGACTGCAGCTACCGCCTCGTGCCGCGCGAAAACCATGAACGCGGCCTGCCGCTGGCCACGCTGGGCTTCGAGAGCAAAGGCATGCTGAAAGACCGCGCCTATGCCATCAGCGAAACCTTGTTTCACGACCCCTACTACCAGCGCCATGTGATCGGCGTGCCGCGCTTGCTGAAGGTGGATGAACAAGGCGCCTGGCATGTGGAAGCCAACTACGCGGTGTTTCGCACCAAGCTTTCGAAGCTGACCACGGTGTTCAACGTCGGGCGTTATCTGGACACCGTTGTTAACGAAAGCGGTGAGCTGAAATTCGCTGCCAAGCTGTGCGTGTACGACAGCGAGATGATTCCCAATTCCATCATTCACCCGATTTGAAGCAATAAACATGAGCGCAGACTGGCTGGATGCCGCCGCCGAACAAGATCTGTGGGATGGCGCCGGCGTGGCCGCCATCGTGCTGGGCCAGGAGCTGGCACTGTTCCGAGTGGGCGACGATTTGTACGCCACCGACAACCTGTGCACCCACGGCCATGCCCGCTTGTGCGAAGGCTTTGTTGAAGGCCACGAAATCGAGTGCCCGCTGCATCAGGGCCGGTTCGATTTGAAAACCGGCGAGGCCACATGTGCGCCCTGCACCGAGCCGATCAAGACCTACCCCATCCGCATTGAAGGCGGGCGGGTGCTGGTGCGCTTGGGTTGAAGCCCGAGTGTTCACGACCCAACAACACCAACTTCGGAGACAAGCATGAGTGACACCTACGTTCTGGTTCATGGCGCCTGGCACACCGGCGCTGAACTCGAAGCCACGGCCGAACACATTCGCAAAATGGGCCACACGGTGCATTGCCCCACCCTGGCCGGCAACCGCCCTGGCGACAACCGCGCCAGCACCGGGTTGATGGACGCCGCGCAATCACTGGCCGCGTACTTGCGCGAAAACAACCTGAACAAGGTGCGCCTGGTGGGCCACAGCTACGGCGGCATGGTCATCACGCAGTTGATGACGTTGGAGCCCACGCGCGTGCAGCGCCTGGTGTATGTGAACGCCTTCGTGCCCAACCCGGGCGAGTCGCTCAACGACATGGTGCCGCCCACCTACGTGGGCTTGTTCGACCAGATTGCCGCGGCCAGCAACGGCGCCGTGACCTTGCCTTTCCCCATCTGGCGCGAAGCGTTCATCAACGATGCTGACTTGGCCCTGGCCACCTCCGCCTATGAAAAGCTCAACCCCCACCCGTACAAGACCTTCACCGACAAAGTGGCGCTGAGCGAGCCGCCGGCGGCCTGGCAGGTGGGCAAGAGCTATGTGAACTGCCAGCAAGACACGGCGTTGCCGCACAGCCTGCCCTGGCACCCGCGCTTGTCTGAAAAGTTGGGCTTGTTCCGTTTGGTGGAATGCCCAGGCAGCCACGAGGTTTGGTTCACCGACCCGGCCACGATTGCGCGCGCCATCGTGGCCGCGGGGCGCGACTGACGCTGGGCGCCGCAAGGCGCTGAAGCACGCCGGCCCAGGCTGTTGTATGAACAGACGGTTTACGCGAACGGCAACGGCCCGGTCTGGGCAACCTGGCGTGGGCCGCGCACGACCCGCGCGGTGTTGCTGGCCGGCGGCTCGCCGCTGGCCAGGCCTGCGGCTTGCACCGCAGGCAGCCACGCCAAGATGATGTCGATCAGCTTGCGCTGCGCCGACAGTGCCGTCACCGTGTGGTCGATGTCGGGGTGGAACTCGCACCGCACCTTGTCGACGAAACTCTCGCTGGCAAACGCATGCCGGAACTGCTTGCCGTAGCTGTAGGCGTCAATCCAGGAGCCGCTGTAGAGGAAGCAGACGGCCACCTGGCGATTAACCAGCGCGTGCAACTGGCGCACGAAGTCTGCGCGTTGCAATGGCGGGTTCGCGCCGGCCAGTTCGGTCAAGTCAGGCGCAGCGGTGGCGGCGGCCGGCGCCCCTGCGAAGCGGCCCGCGATGTTGCGCCACACCTGGGGCCACGACGCCGCGCGAAAACGCTTCCAGCGCCGCACGAGCAACGTCCACCGGCTGCTGTAGGCATGGCCGTCGAACAGCAGCGCGGCGGCCACGCGCGGGTCGGCCTGCGCGGTGGCAAACGCCGCCACCGCACCGGAACAGATGCCGAAAAGGGCAAAGCGGCGCGCGCCACACAAGTGTTCGAGACAGTCCATTGCGCTGCGAATGTCGTGCACGGACTGCTGTTCAAAGTCTGCCCCCGAAGTGGCACCCCGGCTGTCACCGCGGCCTGACAAATCGAAACGCAAGCTGACATGCCCCTGAGCAGCGAGTGCACGCGCCAACTTCACGTTGAGGCGGTGCGGGCCCATGCGCGAAACCAGGCCGGCATTGAACAACAGCCACACCACGGGGGGCGGGTCTGGCGCAGCGGGCAAGGTGAGCACGCCCACCAGGGTCGATGCCGGGCCAAAGACGATGGGGCTTTCTGTCATGTGGGCAACGCCGCCAGTTGCACCAACTGCGTCAGCGCCTGCGCCGGCACCAGCACGCCGTTGTCGGCGGTGTCAGAGGTCCAGTCGGTACCGTGCGCGAACTCGATCAGGCGCACGCGCTGCGGCTCCTGCGCACACAGGGCGGCCAAGTCGCGGCCATCGGCGTTGCCAGTGTCGGCCAGCGCCACGATCGACTCCGGCCAGCTCGGCCACAGGCCAGGCTGCGGCCGCAGCCCGGCCAACTGCTGGCGCAGCAGGGGCGACACGGCGAAGCCGATGGCCTCGTCACGGTACTGGGCCGGGTCGCGCAACAGGTGCGCGGGCAAGGGATCAGCCGGCAGGCTGAACGCGGCTTCCAGGCTGGCCGCGTGCCGCTCACGAAGATGCTCAAGGTAGCGCTGGCCATCCGTCACCGTGTCCCACAACAGCAGCCGCACCAGCGTGGCCGGCGCGCGCTGCGCCGCACGCAGCACCACCGCGCCGCCCAGGCGCATGCCGAACCAAATGGTCTGGGCGCAGCCGCTGCGCACACGCAGGGCCTGGTCAGCCTCGTGCACGTCGCCAGCCCAACCGTCGAGGTCAGCGTCCAGGTCGTCACCCATCGAGTCGCCGGCACCGAAATAGTCGAAGCGCAACACCGGATGCCCGGCCCGCGCCAGGCGTTCAGCCAGCACCCACAGCGCACGGTGTGCGCGCACGCCTTCCTGGCCGAAAGGGTTGCACAGCAACGCGCCGGGCCGGGTTGCGGCGCCTGCCGCGCTCGGGTGGTAAGTGCCGAACAGCCGCCGCTGTGTGGGCCCAAAGCAGAAGGGCTGAAGTGCCAGGGCAGGTGCGTGAGCCACGGCGCCTTCGCGCCGCAGCGCTTCGGTATGAGCCCCTTCAGCCAGCCGTGCGGGGCTCATGACAACCGGCCCTCGGAGGTGGGGCGTGAAACGGTTGCGATGGCCGCAAGCACATCGCCACCCGCCGCCACCGACTCAACGCATACGTTAAGCGGGCCACCGGGCAGCTCGATGGTGATCACTCTTGCCTGCGCTTGCACGCCGGCGTCGATGCTGGCCGGCGCGATGCTCAGGCCGCTGCCCACGGCTTTCAGGCAGGCTTCCTTGCGCGTCCAGGCGGTGAGGAACGCACGCGCCTGATCACCGCGCGGCGTTTGCTGCAAGGCTTCAAGCTCTGCGCTGCTGAAGTTCTGCTCGGCCAGCAGCCACAGGTCGCGCACCGGCCGCAGTTCTTCCAGGTCCACGCCGATGGCAACGCCTTCGCTGATGGCGATCAAAGCATGCGCGCCGCTGTGGCTCAGGTTGAACTGCCACGCAGCGGTGGCGCCCAGGCTGGGCTTGCCATGTTCGCCAAGGTGGAATTCGGCCCCGGCCGCCAGCCCGCAATGCCGCCACAGCAACTGGCGCAGCAGGCTGTGGGCGGCGCGATAACGCTGCGCATCGCGCGCGAAGACGAAGCGGGCCGCACGCTGCGCTTCGCTGGCCGGCAACCAGGCCGGCGCGGCCAGCGCGGCGGCGTCGTTCAAGGCGACGCGCCACAGTTGCACGCCCGCCCAGGGCGCCGGCAGCGCAACCCGCTGCGGCCCAACGCTAGTCGGGCGCACAGCCCCGCTTGCCACTGGCAATGGCGGCATGGCTCGGGCGCAAATGGCCGCGCGGCAGCCACCTTGCGGGGGGCCAGCGGCGCTGCTTGTTGGGTTGAGGGACTGGCCGTTCATGTGCTGCGCAAAGGTTGGTGCGTGGAACGATGCTACGCGGTCACAGCCAGCATCCGCCAGCGCGCGCGTTGTACGCCCCCAGCCTGGGGGGCGAGGCGATCAGGTGGTGCAAGCGCCAAGCTAACATTCCGATCACAGACTGCGTGGTTAAGCGTGACACCTGACTCGTTTCAATCGTCTGCGCGGCAAAGGCCGACTACCTGCTTGCATAGTCAACCGCCCGTTGCGCACGCGCAAGTTCCCGCAGAATGGCTTGATGACGAATTCTGCTGCCGCGAACCCGATTGAAGCCCCTCGGGTCGCACGGCGGCCTCACCTCTGCCTTTTGGCCAGGCGCAAGTTGCGCAAGCATCACCTCACATGGTTCGCAACATGACCGGCCCGCAGTCTAAAGCGATTGACGCTTACCCGCTGTCGCCCACGCAGGCCGGCATGCTGTACCACGCTCTGGGCGATGCGCACACCGGCGTGGACATCGAGCAGATCGTCATCACGCTGCCCGAGCCGCTCGATCAGGCCCACTTCATCCAAGCCTGGCAGGCGGTGGCGCAGCGCCACACCATCTTGCGCACGCGCTTTCGCTGGGAAGGCGTGGCCGAATTTCGCCAGGAGGTGGTGGCCAGCGTGGCCATGCCGCTAACCAGCGTCGACTGGAGCCGGCTCGATGGCAGCGAGATTGCACCGCACCTGGCGCGGCAACTGGCCAGCGACCGCGGGGTTGACTTCGAGCTGCGCCAGGCGCCCGCGATGCGCCTGTTCATAGCCCACTGTGGCGCCGCGGGCACGCGGGTGGTCTGGACTTTTCATCATGCGCTGCTCGACGGCCGCTCCTTCGCGCCGGTGCTGCGCGAGGTCTTCACTTGCTACGAGGCCTTGCAAGGCGGCCAGGCGGTTCAGCTCGCGGCCGCACGCCCCTACCGGCAGTACATCGAGTGGCGCGAGACGCTTGACGAGAGCGCGGCGCAGGCCTACTGGCGCAACAGCTTGGCCGGGTTTCATGCGGCCACGCCGCTGGGCTTGGCAAGCATCGCGCCGAACGCCGCACGCGACGCCGGCGACCACGCGGCATTCGGCGCGCACCAAACCCGGCTCTCGCTGGCCACGAGTGCCGCCTTGCGCGAGCGCGCGTCACGGCTCGGTGTCACCGTCAACACCTTGCTCATGGCGGCCTGGGCCATCTTGCTGCACCGCTACAGCGGCGAAAGCGACATCGTGTTCGGCAGCACGCGCTCGGGGCGCGACCCGGGTTTTGACGCCGACGGCAGGCTGGTCGGCTTGTTCATCAACACGCTGCCGCTGCGCGTTCAGGTTGAAGGCGAATTCGAGCTGGAAGCCTGGCTGCGTGGCCTGCGCCAAACAACGCTTGCCATGCGGCCGTTTGCACACACGCCGCTGGTCAAGGTGCAGGCGTGGAGTGCGGTGGCACGCGGCAAGCCCTTGTTTGACAGCCTGGTGGTCTACGACCATGCGTCGCTGGGCAGCCGCATGCGCGCGCTGGGTGGCGCCTGGGCCGGGCGTGACGTTGAATACATCGGCCAGACCAACTACCCGCTCACCGTGGTGGCTTATGGTGACGATGAAATGATCGTGCGGCTCGAGTATTCGCGCCGCTTCAGCGATGGCGCCGCCGCGCGCATGCTGGGCCACCTCACCAACTTGTTAAGTGGCCTCGCGCTGGGCCAGGCCAGGCAGATCAGGGATCTCACCTTGCTCGGCGCCGCAGAGCGTGCCGCCTTGGTGAGCCGGGCAGTGGCCTGTTACCCGCGCGGGCCGGCGCTGCATGACCTGTTCGAACGCCAGGTGCAGCGCACGCCCCAGGCCGTGGCCTTGACCGCCTTCAACGCCGCTGGCGCGCGCATCGAACTGAGCTATGGCGAGCTGAACCGGCGCGCCAACGCCGTGGCGCACACACTGCGTGCCTGGGGCGTGCTGCCCAACCAACTTGTGGGGCTGCGCACGCAACGCAATGCCGAGCTGGTGGTGGGCCTCCTGGGCATCCTCAAATCCGGCGGCGCCTACTTGCCGCTCGACCCGGTGTACCCCACCGAGCGCGTGGCCTTCATGCTCGAAGACGCCGGCGTCGCCGTCGTGCTCACCCAGTCGAGCCTGAAGGCGGGTCTGGTGGGCGTCAGGCTGCTGTGCCTGGACGAGCCCATGCCCGGCGCCGCCAACGAGCTGGCCGACCCGCCGCGCAGCAGCGGCGCCGACGACCTGGCCTATGTCATCTACACCTCGGGCTCCACCGGCCAGCCCAAGGGCGTGCGCATCACGCACCACAACGTGTGCCGTTTGTTTGCCGCCACCGACCATTGGTACGGCTTCAACGAGCACGACGTCTGGACGCTGTTTCACTCGTACTCGTTCGACTTCTCGGTGTGGGAACTGTGGGGCGCGCTGCTGCACGGCGGGCGCTGCGTGGTGGTGCCGCTGGATGCCAGCCGCAGCATCGATGACTTTGTGGCGCTGCTGGCGCGCGAGCGGGTCACGGTGCTGAACCAAACGCCCACCGCGTTTCGGCGCCTGGTTGACGCCACGGCCGCTGCGCACACCGCCCCCCTCGCCCTGCGCTATGTCATTTTCGGCGGCGAGGCGCTCGAGCTGCAAAGCCTGGCGCCCTGGTTCAAGCGCTTCGGAGACGCCGTGCCGCGCCTGGTGAACATGTACGGCATCACCGAAACAACCGTTCACGTGACCTTTCGGCCCATCACCAGCGCCGACCTGGCGGCCGGCGCGGGCAGCGTGATCGGTGAACCCTTGGCTGATCTGAACCTGTACATTCTGGATGCCCAGGGTGAACCAGCGCCGTTGGGCGTGGCGGGCGAAATGTTCATTGCCGGCGCGGGCGTGGCGCCGGGCTACCTCAACCGCCCCGAACTCACGGCCCAGCGCTTCGTGCGCGACGCCTTCAGCGCCGACCCGAACGCACGCATGTACCGCAGCGGCGACCTGGCCCGGCGCCTGGAAAACGGCGACGTTGAATACCTCGGGCGCATCGACCAGCAGGTGAAGATTCGCGGCTTTCGCATCGAGCTGGGCGAGATCGAAGCCGCGATCGCGCAGCACCCGCAGGTGCGCCAGGTGGCCGTCATCGCGCGCGAAGACGCACCCGGCGACAAGCGGCTGGTGGCCTACCTGGTGGTCAACGGCGCGGCCGGGGAAGACGGCCAGGTTGCCGACGAATTGCGCCGCAGCCTGCGCGGTGTGTTGCCCGAGTACATGCTGCCGGCGCACTTTGCATTTCTGCCCGCCCTGCCCCTGACGCAAAACGGCAAGCTCGACCGCCCCGCCCTGCCGGCGCCGGCCGTGGCGCGCAGCGCCAGTGCCAAGCCCTTCGTGGCGCCGCGCAACGCTGTCGAGCAGGCCCTTGCCGCGGTGTGGCAGGCGGTGCTGCGGGTTGACCAGGTCAGCGTCGACGACCACTTCTTCGAGCTGGGCGGCGACTCGATCCTGAGCATCCAGGTCATCGCGCGCTGCCGCCAGCAAGGCTTGCAGTTCACGCCGAAAGACTTGTTCAACCGGCCCACGGTGGCCGCGCTGGCGCAGGTGGTGCGCGCGGCGCCGGCGGCGGTGAAAACCGTGGCCGCTGCGGTGAGCGGCGCGGTGCAACTCACGCCCATCCAGCATTGGTTCTTCGAGCAAGGTTTCACTGAAGCGCAGCACTGGAACCAGGCCTTCATGTTCGAGCTACCGGCGCAACTCGACCTGCCGGCGCTGGAACTCGCCTTGCGCGAACTGGTGCGCCGGCATGACGCGCTGCGCATGCGCTATCAGCAAGACTCCTCAGGCCGCTGGGTGCAAGCCTATGGCGCTGAAGACCCGAACCTGCTGCTGCAGCGGGTAGACCTGTCGGCGCTGGCCGCGCAGGAGCAAACCGCGGCCATTGAACTTGCCGCCGCCGCCGCGCAGACCCGCTTCAAACTCGACGCCGGCTGCCTGCTGTGCGCGCTGCACTTCCAGCTTGGCGCCCCGCAGCGCGCGCGCCTGTTGCTGGCCGTGCACCACCTGGTGGTGGACGGCGTGTCATGGCGCGTGCTGCGCGAAGACCTCGAAGCCCTGTACATCGCCGCCGCTGCTGGCGTGGCGTCGTCATTGCCTGAGAAGACAAGCTCGCTGCAGGTGTGGTCCAACGCGCTGCACGAGCATGCCCACAGCACGGCCGTGCAAGGCTCGGTGGCGCATTGGCGCGCCGTGGTGGCGCAGCCGGCGTTGCCGCTGCCGCACCATGCCGCCGGCCAGGCCGCGTTTGCTGGTGAAGGCAAATTGATCACGCGGCTTTCGCAAGAAGACACCCGCGCGTTGCTGCAGCGGCTGCCCGCGGCCTTTCAAACCCAGATCAACGACGCACTGCTAACGGCCCTGGCGCGTGCCCTGCAACGCAGCACCGGCCAACACAGGCTGCGCGTTGACCTGGAAGGCCATGGCCGCGAGCACCTGGTTGACGGCATCGACGTGTCGCGCACGGTGGGCTGGTTCACCACGCTGTTTCCGCTGGCGCTCGAGCTCGACCCGGGGCTGAGCGTGGTTGACAGCCTGCTCGCCGTGCAGCGCCAGTTGCAGCACATTCCCGAACGCGGCCTGGGGTACGGCTTGCTGCGTTATGTGTCGCCGGATGCGGCCGTGCGGCACAGCGTGGCGTGCGCCGCGGCCCCAGTGTTGTTCAACTACCTGGGGCAGTTCGACAGCGTGGTGGCGGACTCGACGCTGTTCAGCTTTGCGCGCGAGTCCACCGGGCCTTGGCGCAGCCCGCGCGCGCGGCGCACCCATGCGCTGGAAGTGATTGCCATGGTGCGCGACGGGCAACTCGAAATCACCTGGCAGCATGATGCCCACGCCCAGCATGAGCCGTTCATCGCCCGGCTGGCCGTCGACATGGCGGCCGGCTTGCGCGAACTCATCACCCATGCGCAGCCTGGGCGGCGCGGGCCGCGTACACCCGGGCAATTTGCGCTGGCGCGGCTCGACGACAGCACCATGGCACAACTGAGCGAGCGGTACCCGCAGCTCGACGACGTCTACCCGCTCACGCCGATGCAGCGGCTGTTCCTGGCGATGGAAACGTCGCAGTCCAAGCTGGGTTTCGAGCAGTGGCACTTCCGGCTCGATGGCGCTGTGGACCCCGCGCTGCTGCGCCGCGCCATGGAGCAGGTGATGCAGCGCCACACCATGTTGCGCACGGCGTTCACCACAGAGAGCGGTGCACAGCCGCTGCAAGTGGTGCTGGCGCAAGCCGAGCTGCCGTGGACGCAGGAAGACTGGCGCGCATGCGGCGCCGCCGAGCAAACCGAACGGCTGCACGCGCTGTTGGCGTCTGACGCGCGCCTGGGCTTCGATCTCACTCAGGCGCCCTTGATGCGCGTGGCCCTGCGCCAGGTGGCCCAGGAGTCCTATCACTTCATCTGGAGCACGCACCACCTGTGCATTGACGGCTGGTCATGGCCCATCGTGTTGGGCGACTTGTCGCGTGCCTATGCCGCGCTGGCGGCGGGCCAGGCAAGCTGGCCGGATGAAGCCGTGCCGTACCAGCGCTATGTGCAGTGGCTCACCGAGGCGGCGCCGCAGTCTGAAGCGTTCTGGCAAGAACAGCTCACCGGGTTCGCGGGCCCAACGCCGTTCGCGCTGAGCGCGCCACCCAGTGCCGCATCAAACGCGGCGCAACCTGCCAGTGCCGCGGCCGAAGTGTTGATGCGGCTGCCCGCGTCCACCACCAGCGCCTTGCAAGCGCTGGCGCGCGGCGCGCGCGTCACCCTGAGCGCCGTGTTCAACGGCGCCTGGGCGCTGCTGCTCGCCCACTACAGCGGCGCCGCGCGGGTGGTGTTCGGCGCCGCGTTTTCGGGCCGGCCCAGCGAGATCGAAGGCATCGAGTCCATGGTCGGGCCCTGCGTCAACAACCTGCCGCTGAGCATCAACGTGGCGCAGGCTGACCTGCTCCAGCCCTGGCTCGTTCAGATCCAGCAGCGCCAGTTCGACGTTGCGCAGCATCAGCACGCGGCGCTGGAACAGATTCAGCAATGGGCCGGCGTGGCCTGGCGGCACCGGCTGTTCGACAGCCTGGTCGTGTTCCAGAACTACCAGGTCGATGCCGCCGCGCGCAGCCTGGGCGCTGCGGTGCGCAGCACCTTGGTCAGCGCGCCCGAGGCCACGAACTACCCGCTGACACTGACCGTTAACGTTGAGCAAGAGCTGCGCATCCGCCTGATCTGCAAACCCGGCGCCCTGGCGCTGGCCGACGCGCAGCAACTGGCCCAAGACCTGGCCACGGTGCTGAGCACCCTGGCCGCGGCCGGCCACGCCACGCTCGGCGATGTTTTGCAACACCTGCCAAGCGGCACGCGCGGGCTGGCGGGCCGGCTTCAGGCCACACGCGCCGCCGTTCGCCGCGGCGTGCACGCCGCGCCGGCAACCGCAGCCGAGCGCGAAGTGGCCAAGATTTGGCAAGAACTTTTCGCGCTGGATCAGGTTTCGCTTGACGACAACTTCTTCGACCTGGGCGGCCATTCGCTGCTGCTGTTGCGCGCGCATGCCAGGCTGAAAGCCAGCGTTCGCGCCGATCTGCCCATCGTGGCCCTGCTTCAATACCCCACGGTGCGTTCGCTGGCTCACTACCTGGGCGGCGGCGCCGAGGCCGACCGCCTGAAGGCAGCGGGCAGCACGCTCGACCGCGCCCAGAAACAACGCGAAGCGCAACTGCGCCAACGCCAAATCGCTGCAAAGCAACGTTCCACATGAGCTACTCCGACGCCTACGACCCGCTTGAAGGCATTGCCATCGTCGGCATGGCGGGCCGCTTTCCCGGCGCCGGCAGCGTGGCCGAGTTGTGGCAGAACCTGCTGGCGGGCCGCGAATCCATCCACCACTTCAGCGCCCACGAACTGGAGCCCGCGCATGGCGAAGACATGGCCGTGCGCGGTGAGCCGGGCTATGTGCGCGCACGCGGCGTGCTGGAAGACATCGAGCTGTTCGATGAGCAGTTCTTCGGCTTCAGCCCGAAGGAGGCCGCGTTGCTCGACCCGCAGCAGCGGCTGTTCCTGCAAGCGGCCTGGGAAGCGCTGGAGCATGCCGGTCACGACCCGAAGGCATTCGGCGGCCCGATCGGCGTGTTCGCCGGCGCCACGACCAACAGCTACTACCAGAACAACCTGATGTCGCGGCGCGACGTGACGGACCAGCTTGGTCTGTTGAGCACGCAAATGGCCAACCAGAACCAGTACATGGCCACGCGGGTGGCCTACAAGTTCGACTTGCGCGGCCCGGCGCTCAACATTCAAACGGCTTGTTCCACCTCGCTGGTGGCGGTGTGCACCGCCGTGCAGAGCTTGCAGTCGTACCAGTGCGACATGGCGTTGGCCGGCGGCGCTTCGGTGCAAGTGCCGCAGCGCCAGGGCTACCTGTACCAAGAAGGCTCGATCCTGGCGCCCGACGGCCACTGCCGCGCGTTCGACCACCATGCCGGCGGCACCGTGTTCAGCAACGGCCTGGGCGTGGTGGTGTTGCGGCGCTTGCGCGATGCGCTGGAGGCCGGCGACACCGTCTACGCCGTGATCAAAGGCGCTGCGTTGAACAACGACGGCAGCAGCAAGCTCAGCTTCACGGCGCCGAGCGTCGACGGCCATGCCCAGGTGATCGCCATGGCGCAAGCGCTGGGCGGCATCGACCCGCAGACCATTTCCTACATCGAAGCGCACGGCACCGGCACCGCGCTGGGCGACCCGATCGAACTCGCCGGCTTGACGCAAGCGTTTCGCGCCGGTGGTGCGCAGGGCAATGGCTTTTGCGCCATCGGCTCACTCAAGACCAACATCGGCCACCTCGACGCCGCCGCCGGGGTGGCGGGTTTGATCAAGGCCACGCTGGCCTTGCACACCAAGACGCTGCCGGCAAGCCTGAACTTCGAGGCACCGAACCCGAAGCTGAACATCGAGCACACGCCGTTCTTCGTCAACGCCACGCAGCGCGCCTGGCCTGCCGGCGCCACCGCGCGGCGCGCCGGTGTCAGCTCATTCGGCGTGGGTGGCACCAACGCGCATGTGGTGCTGGAGGAAGCGCCGCAGCACGAGGCCGCTGCACAGTCACCTCAACCGTTGCAGTTGCTGGTGCTTTCGGCGCGCGATGCGCAAGCGTTGGACCGCGCCGCCGGGCGATTGAAATCGCACCTCGAACAAGATGCCAGCGCTGACCTGGCCGACGTGGCCTACACGCTGCAAACCGGGCGCCGCGCTTTCAGCCACCGGCGCACATTGGTGTGCCGCGGGCGCGACGATGCCATCGCCCTGCTGCAGGCCGGCGCTGCCAAGCGCGTGCACCAACACAGCCAGCCGGCCGGCGACGCCGGCGTGGGCTTCATGTTCCCGGGCCAGGGCGCGCAACACGTCAACATGGGGCGCGCGCTGTATGAAGCGCAGCCGCGGTTTCGGCAAGAGATCGACGCTTGCGCTGCCGTGCTCGAGCCGCTGCTGGGCGTGGCGCTGTGCGACATCCTGTACCCCACCGCGCAGCGCAGCAGGTGGGCGCAAGAGCAGCTCACCCAAACCGCGATCACCCAGCCCGCGCTGTTCGCCATCGAATACGCGCTGGCCCAGTTGTGGCTGTCGTGGGGCGTTAGGCCCCAAGCGCTGATCGGCCACAGCGTGGGCGAATACGTGGCCGCGTGCGTCGGTGGCACGTTTGCGCGCGACGACGTGCTGGCCCTGTTGGCCAAGCGCGCACGTTTGATGCAACAAATGCCGTCGGGCGCGATGCTCGCCGTGCGCGCCTCGGCGCAGCAACTGCACGGCGAGCTGGGGCCGCAGTTGGCGATTGCCGCGTTGAACGCGCCGAACCTCACCGTGGTGTCGGGCGAGCACGAGGCGGTTGCCACGTTCATGGCGGCGTTGACCGCCAAGGGTGTGGCCAGCCGGCTGCTGCCGACCTCGCATGCCTTTCATTCGCCGATGATGGCCGGCGTGATCGCACCCTTCACCGAGCTGGTGCGCAGCACGCCGCGCCGGGCGCCGACGCTGCCCTGGATATCGAGCCTGACCGGCCAGCTCATCACCGACGAGCAAGCCACCGACCCGGCCTACTGGGCGCGGCAGTTGCGCGAACCGGTGCAGTTCATGCAGGGCGTGGGCCAGCTCATCGCGCCGCAACTCGCGCTGATCGAAGTGGGGCCGGGCCAGGCGCTCACCAGCCTGGCGCGCCAGCACACGCAGCGCAACGCCGAACAGTTGATCGCCACCTCGCTCAACCCGGGGCAGGAATTCGCGGCCGACCCGGAATACCTGCTGGCCGCCGC
This sequence comes from Burkholderiales bacterium, assembly GCA_031418595.1. Lineage (GTDB taxonomy): Bacteria > Pseudomonadota > Gammaproteobacteria > Burkholderiales > Burkholderiaceae_C > Rubrivivax. Next base: position 12,084 of record JANOXU010000098.1, on the reverse strand, counting down.
CGGGCAACTCTGGGCGCGCGGCGTCACGCTCAACTGGCCGCAAGTGCACGCCGGTGCCCCACGGCGGCGCGTGGCCCTGCCCAGCTACTCGTTTGCGCGCCACCGGCACTGGGTGGACCCGGCACCGCAAGCTGCGCTGGCCGTGGCTGAAGACGCGGGCTCAGGCCTGGGCGCCGAGCCGCCGCCTCCGACACTCATCCCACTCGTCTGCACGTCAACCCCCATGAGCGAAAACCGTGTCACCCGCCTCACCGCGCAGTTGCAGCGTCTGTTTGCCGATCTCTCCGGCATCGACGCCGCGGCCTTGACGCCGCAGGCCGGCTTTCTCGAACTCGGCCTCGATTCGCTGTTCCTCACGCAGGCCAGCAGCGCGATCCAGAAGCAGTTTGGCGCGAAGGTGCCGATTCGGGTCTTGCTCGAAGACTGCTCAACGCTTGCGGCATTGGCCACCCGGCTGGACACGCTGCTGCCGCCTGATGCCCAAGCCGCGCCTGTTGCGCCACCTGGCATCGCACCTGGCATCGCACCGGCCGCGCTGCCCGCCGTGGCCAGCATGCAAGCCCTGGCGCAAGCGGCCACGGCTGCCGGCGCCGCCCATGCGCCGCAGTCCGCGCTGGCGGGCGTGTTTGCGCAACAACTGGCCATCATTTCTCGGCAGCTTGACATGCTTGGCGCCGGCGCTGCCCCGCCCGTACCCACGCCGGCCGCCGCACCGGCGCAGCCGAGCCCAGCGCCCGTTGGCCCTGCCGCTGCCGCAGCGCCCAAACCGCCCGCTGCACAGGCCATCGCATCCGCCGCGGCACCCGTTGCCGCCTTCGGCCCTTATCGCCCCCCGGCCAAGGGCCCCACCGGCGGCCTCACAGAACTGCAACAGCGCAACTTGCAAGCCTTCATCGGGCGCTACAACCACAAGACAGCCGGCTCCAAGCAAGCCACGGCGGCGAACCGCGCCCACCTGGCCGACCCGCGCTCAGTGGCGGGCTTTCGCCTGGCCTGGAAGGAGATGGTCTACCCCATCGTTTCGGTGCGCTCGGCGGGCTCGAAGATCTGGGACATCGATGGCAACGAATACGTTGACCTGACCAACGGCTTCGGCATGATCTTCTTCGGCCACAACCCCGAGTTCGTGCGCGAAGCGGTGAAGGCGCAAATGGACACCGGCATCGAGATCGGCCCGCAGTCGCCGCTGGCCGGCGAAGTGGCCAAGCTGGTGTGCGACATGGTGGGCATGGAGCGCGCCGCCTTCTGCGGCACGGGTTCGGAAGCCGTGACCGCCGCCATTCGCGTGGCGCGCACCGTGTCGGGCCGCGACAAGATCGTCATGTTCACCGGTGCCTACCACGGCATCTTCGATGAAGTGCTGGTGCGGCCCATCAAGTCGGGCTCCGACACACGGGCCACACCGATCGCGCCGGGCATTCCATCGGCCATGACCGACAACATCCTGGTGCTGGAGTACGGCACACCTGAAACGTTGCGCACCATCAAGGCCCTGGGGCCGCAACTTGCCGCGGTGCTGGTGGAAACGGTGCAAAGCCGCCGCCCCGAATTCGTGCCGCGCGAATTTCTGCACGAGCTGCGCCAGGCCACCACGGCCAGCGACACGGCGCTGATCTTTGACGAGGTGGTGACCGGTTTTCGCGTCCACCCCGCGGGCGCGCAGGCGCTGTTCGGCGTGCGCGCTGACATCGCCACCTACGGCAAGGTGATCGGCGGCGGGCTGCCGATCGGCATCGTTGCGGGCAGCGCGAAATACATGGATGCGCTCGATGGTGGCACCTGGCAGTACGGCGACGACTCCGGCCCCGAAGTCGGCGTCACTTTTTTCGCCGGCACCTTCGTGCGGCACCCGCTGGCGCTGGCCGCTGCGCGCGCCGTGTTGCTGCATTTGAAAGAGCAGGGCCCCGAGTTGCAGCGCGGCTTGAACCTGCGCACCACGCAGTTCGTCGAGCGGCTGCGCCAGGCGGCCCGTGCCGTGGGCGCGCCGCTGCAGATCAACCACTTTTCGTCGTGGTTCTGCATCAATTTCCCGGCCGACTTGCCCTTGGCCGGCGTGTTCTTCGCCAGCATGCGCGGCAAGGGCGTGCACATGTGGGAAGGGCGGCCGCTGTTCCTCACGCTGGCGCATGCCGATGCCGACCTGGAGCATGTGCTGAACGCCTTCAACAGCACGATCGCCGAGATGCAGGCGGCCACGTTCTTGCCCGCAGCGCCTGCCCCGGCGGCGCAGGCGGCCACGCTGCCGGCAGGTGCGCGCAAGGGGCGCGACAGCGCCGGCCAAGACGCCTGGTTCGTGCCCGACCCAGAGCGCCCCGGCAAGTATTTGCAGCTCAGCCAGCCGGTGGCCCAGCATGGCTGAGCACGCACCGGCGATGCAGCCGGTCGACTTCGACCCGTTCGCCGACGAGGACGCACCGGCCACGCTGGCGCTCACCGCGCCGCAGCGCGAAATGCTGGCCGCCGCGCAGATGAGCACCGAAGCCTCGTGCGCCTACAACCAGTGCATCGTGCTGCGCTTTCACGGTGCCTTGTCGCTGCCCTCCATGCAGCGCGCGCTGGCCCAGGTGGTGGCACGCCATGAGTCGCTGCGGCTGCGCATTCATGCTGAAGCCGAAAGCCAGGAAGTGCTCGATGCCATCGACGTGGCCTTGCCGCTCGTCGACTTCAGCGCCGCTACCGAGGCCGAGCGCGGCGCCGCCCTGGCGGCCTTGCTCGACCATGAAACACGCACCGCGTTCGACCTGGCGCTGGCGCCGCTGTGGCGCGCGCAAGTGGTGCGCGAAAGTGCTGATGCGCACCGCCTGGTCTTCACCGCGCACCACATCGTGTGCGATGGTTGGTCTTCGGCCGTGATCTTCAGCGACCTGGCCACCTGCTACGTGGCCGATCGTTTCGGCCTGCCGCCGGCACTGCCCGCCGCAGCGTCATTGCGCGAGTTCGTGGCCGCCGGCGACAGCCCCACGGCACACGATGAACTCCACGCCGCCGAAGCCTTTTGGCTCGCGCAGTACACCAGCGGCGTGCCAGCGTTCGAGCTGCCGCTGGACCGCCCCCGCCCGCGCCTGAAGACCTTCGCTGCGGCGCGTGAGGTGTTGCGCATCGACGCGACGCTGTATGCCGCGGTCAAGCAGATGGGCGCGAAGCAGGGCTGCACGTTTTTCGTCACCCTGCTCGCGGCCTTCGAGGCGCTGCTGGTGCGTTTGAGCGGCAGCGAAGAGCTGGTGCTGGGCGTGCCCATGGCCAGCCAGGCGATGCTCGACAACGGCCACCTCGTGGCGCACGGCGTGAACACGATTGCGCTGCGCAGCGCGGTGGCCATGCAGCAGCCCTTTAACGAACACTTGCAGGCCACGCGCAAGCGATTCTTGGATGCGCAGGCGCACCAAAGCCTCACCTTCGGCGCCCTGGTGCAGCGGCTGAAACTGCCGCGCGACCCGTCGCGCACGCCGCTGGTCAACGTCACCTTCAACATCGACAAACTCGGCGCGCCGTTCGACTTTGGTGAACTGGCGCTGCAAGGCATTGACACGCCCAAGGCCTTCGCCAATTTCGAACTCGCCATCAACGCCGTGGACAGCGGGCGCGATGTGCTGGTGGAGTGCGACTACAACGCTGACCTGTTTGATGCTTCGACCGTGCAGCGTTGGCTGGGTCACTATCTCGTGCTGCTGGCCGGTGCGGTGCAGGCGCCCTCGGCCAACGTTGGCGCCTTGCCGTTGCTGGGCGCGGCGCAGCGTGCGGCACTGAGCAGCGGCCAGACGGCGCTTGTCTATCCGCGTGCTGCAACGCTGCACGAGCAGTTCGAGCAGCAGGTGCAGCGCCACCCGGCTGCCCTGGCGCTGACGGCCTTCGCAACAGGTGGCGTTCGCCTTGAATTGAGCTACGACCAGCTGAACCAGCGTGCCAACCAGGTGGCGCATCGCTTGCGCGCACTCGGCGTGCAGCCCAACCAGTTGGTGGGTCTGCGCACCGGGCGCGACGCCGACATGGTGCTGGGCATCCTGGGCATCTTGAAGGCGGGCGCCGGCTACCTGCCGCTGGACCCGGTGTACCCGAAGGAGCGCGTGACCTTCATGCTCGACGACGCGAACGTGCGCGTGGTGTTGACGCAAAGCAGCCTGGCGGCCGAACTGAGCGGCATCGACGCCACGCTGGTGTGTCTGGACGAACCCCTGGCCGGCGACAACACCACCCCTGCCAACCTCGCCGGTGCCAGCGCCGCGGAAGACCTGGCCTACGTCATCTACACCTCGGGCTCCACGGGCAAACCAAAAGGCGTGCGCATCAGCCACCACAACGTGTCGCGCCTGTTTGCGTCCACCCAGGCGTGGTTCGGCTTTGACGAACGCGACGTCTGGACGCTGTTCCATTCCTACTCGTTCGACTTCTCGGTGTGGGAAATGTGGGGCGCGCTGCTGCACGGCGGCCGGCTGGTCACGGTGTCGCTGGACATCAGCCGCAGCACCGATGCGTTTCGTGAGCTGCTGCTGCGCGAAGGCGTCACGGTGCTGAACCAGACGCCCACCGCGTTTCGCCAGTTGATGGCGGTGGACGCCGCGCAGCCACGAGCCCGCTTCGCGCTGCGCCACGTCATCTTCGGCGGCGAGGCCCTTGAGCTGCAAAGCCTGCGGCCCTGGATAGAGCGCCATGGCGACGCCCGGCCGCAACTCATCAACATGTACGGCATCACCGAGACCACGGTGCACGTGACCTACCGACCCATCACCTTGGCCGACCTGAACGCCGGCACGGGCAGCGTCATCGGCGTGCCGCTGCCTGACCTGAAACTGTACATCCTCGATCCAAACGGCGAACCGGTGCCGGTGGGTTTGGCCGGTGAAATGGCCGTGGCCGGTGCGGGCGTGTCGCTGGGCTACCTCAACCGCCCGGCGCTCACCGCCCAGCGCTTCGTGCACGATCCGTTCGACGCGGACCCGCAGGCGCGCATGTACCGCAGCGGCGACCTGGCGCGCCGGCTGGCCAACGGCGACATCGAATACCTGGGGCGCATGGATCAACAGGTCAAGCTGCGTGGCTTTCGTATAGAGCTGGGTGAGATCGAAGCCGCCATCGCCCAGCACCCGAGCGTGCGCCAGGTGGCCGTGGTGGCGCGCGAAGACGTTCCCGGCGACAAGCGGCTGGTGGCCTACCTGGTGAGCCCGGGCGCGCAAGCTGAAGTGGCCGAACAACTGCGCGGCAACTTGCGCGCGGTGCTGCCCGACTACATGGTGCCGGCGCACTTCGTGTTTGTGCCCGCGCTGCCCTTGACGCCAAACGGCAAGCTTGATCGCGCTGCCCTGCCTGCGCCGGCGCCCCTGGTGGCCGCGGCACGCCAACGCATCGCTGCGCGCAACGACGCCGAACACCGCGTGGCCGACGCCATGGCACAGGTGCTGGGGCTGGGCCCGGGCGAAGTGAGCGTGGATGACGACTTCTTCGCCCTGGGCGGCCATTCGCTGCTGGCCGCCCGCCTGGCCGCCCACCTCAGCCTCATGCTGCCGGTGCGGCTGCCCATGCGCACCGTCTTTGACGCGCCCACCGTGGCCCAACTGGCCGCGCTGCTGGTGCAGCATGAAGCTGCCAGCACTCAAGCCGCGGCGCCGATCCTGGCCCGCGCTGATCAACGCGAGGCGCCGGCATCGCTGATGCAACAGCGCATCTGGTTCCTGGAACAGATGGACGCCGGCCGCCCCACCTACAACGCGCCGCTGGCGCTGCGCCTGAAGGGCAGGTTGAACCTGGCCGCGCTGCACCAAGCCCTGAATGCCTTGGTCGAGCGCCACGCCGTGCTGCGCACGCAAATCGACGTGCGTGACGGTGCGCCGGTGCAGCGTGTCATGCCGCATGGGCTGGTGGCGTTGCCGCCGCTTGAAGACCTGTCTGCCTTGCCGGTTGCTGGCCGCGAACTGGCCCTGGGGCAAGCGCTACGTTTGCGCTGCGCTGAGGTGATCGACCTGCGCAGCGCACCGCTGTTCAGGCTGGGGCTGTATCGCCTTGCGCCGCATGAGCACGTGCTGTTCTTCATGCCCCACCACGTGATTTGGGACGGCGCGTCGAGCGACCTCTTCCACCATGAAATGGCAGCGCTGTACCGCGCGCATGCGCAAGGCGAGGCGCCGTCGCTGGCCAAGCTGATGGTGAGCTACGGCGACTTTTCACAGTGGCAACAGTCGTGGCTGGTCAGCGCTGACTTGCAGCGCCAACTGACGCACTGGAAGGACCTGCTGGCCAACCCGCCCGAGGCGCTGGAATTGCCGTTCGACAAACCGCGGCCGGCGCGCATGTCGGGCCAAGGCGGCAACGAACGGCTGGCCCTGGCGCACAACCTGGTCGCCGGCGCGCGGCGAGTCGGGCAGCAAGCCAACGCCACCTTGTTCATGACCTTGCTGGCCGCCTACGCGGCCTTGTTGTCGCGCATCACAGGCCGGCTTGACTTCATCATCGGCACGCCCGTGCGCGGGCGCCATACGGCTGAGGTCGAACAGCTCCTGGGCTTCTTCACCAACGCCTTGCCACTGCGCATCACGGTGGCGCCAGAGCGCCCCTTTGCGGAATTGCTGCAACACGTGCGCAGCGTGGTGCTGGATGCGTTTTCGCACCCCGACGTGCCGTTTGAGCAGCTCGTGCGCGAACTCAAGGTCGCACGCGACGAGAGCCGCTCGCCGATCTACCAAACCATTTTTTCGTACCAGGACGTGCGCCACCGCAACGCCGCCTGGGGCAACCTGGATGTGCAGGAAATGCACATCGCAACCGCCGCCGCACAAGTGGATTTGGGGCTTTGGTTCGCGGCCGATGGGCACGGCGTGGCGGCAGACTTTCAGTTCAATGCCGACGTGCTGAGCGGCGACACGGCACACCGCCTGCGCCGCTGGTACGAGGTGCTGCTGCAAGCCGCCGTGGCCACGCCGCAGCTTGCTGTGTCGGGCCTGGCGCTTGTACCTGAAGCAGACCACCAACAGTTGGCGCAGTGGAACGATACCCGCGTGGCGGTGTCGCGCGAGCGCACCGTGGCGGCGGTGATCGCGGCGCGCGCGGGCGTGGACGGCCACCGCATCGCCTTGCGCAGCGGCCAAGACAGTGTCACGCATGGCGAGCTTGATGCCTGCGCCAACCGCCTGGCGCATGTGCTGCGCGCGCGCGGCATCGGCCGCGGTGCACGGGTGGGGTTGTGCATCGAGCGCTCAATTGACATGGTGGTGACGCAACTGGCGATCCTGAAATCCGGCGCCGCCTATGTGCCGCTGGACCCGGCCTACCCGGCCGAGCGCCTGGCCTACATGGTCCACGACGCCAAGCTGGCGCTGTTGGTGTCGCACTCGTCGTTGGCCGCTGTGCTCGATTGGCCGCGCGAGGCCACCGTGCTGGTGGACAGCGACGCGGCCTTGCTCGCCGCGCAGCCCGGCACGCCACCCGCGCCCGATGCCACGCTGGATGCGCGCGCTGAAGATGCCGCATACGCCATCTACACCTCGGGCTCCACCGGCAAACCCAAGGGCGTGGTGGTGCCGCACCGTGCGGTGGTGAACTTCCTGGCCAGCATGGCGCGCCAGCCCGGCCTGAGTGCGGCCGACAAGCTGCTGGCCGTGACCACGCTGTCGTTCGACATCGCCGTACTGGAGCTGTTGTTGCCGCTGTGCGTGGGCGCCGAAATCGTGCTGGCCAGCCGCGACGATGCGATGAGCGGGCCGGCGCTGCGTGCCTTGGTCGAAGCCAGCGCTGCCACGGTGCTGCAAGCCACGCCCGCCACCTGGCACATGTTGCTCGAAGCCGGCTGGCAAGGTGCGCCCGCCTTCAAGGCCTTGGTGGGCGGCGAGAGCCTGCACCAAGGCTTGGCCGTGCAGTTGCTGCAACGTTGCGGTCAGTTGTGGAACATGTATGGCCCCACCGAAACCACGGTGTGGTCCACCTGCTGCCAGGTCGAACACCCCGAGCAAGGCATCTCGATCGGGCGGCCCATTGCCAACACCCAGGTTCATGTCCTGGACGCCCAGGGCCAGCCTTGCCCGATTGGTGTGGCCGGCGAAATTTTCATTGGCGGCCTGGGCGTGGCACTGGGCTATCTGCACCGCCCTGAACTCAGCGCCGAGCGCTTCACGGCCGACCCCTTTGATGCCACGGGCCAGGGCCGCCTGTATCGCACCGGCGACCGCGGTCGCTGGTTGAGCAGCGGCATGCTCGAACACCAGGGCCGGCTGGACTTGCAGGTCAAGCTGCGCGGCCACCGCATCGAGCTGGGCGAGATCGAGGCCAACTTGCTCACTCAGGCACAAGTGGCGCAGGCCGTGGTCGTCGTGCGCGAAGACACGCCCGGCGACCAGCGCTTGGTGGCCTACATCGTGCCGCGCGATGCCATGCCCACTGCCGTGGCCCTGCGCGAGCACCTGCGCCGCGTGCTGCCCGCTTACATGCTGCCGCAGCATGTGGTGGCGATCAGCGCCATGCCGCTGCTGCCTAACGGCAAGGTTGACCGGCGCGGCCTGCCGGCACCTGCCGTGCACGGCGGCGAACCCGCCGTGCCTGTGCAGCAGGTGCTCAGCGCCAGCGAAGCCAGGCTGGTCGGCCTGTGGGAAGAGATGTTGGGGATCAACGGTGTGCATGTGACCGACAACTTCTTCGACCTGGGCGGCCACTCGCTGCTGGCCATGCGCTTGGCCGCGCGCATGGAACGCGAGCTGGGTTTGCGCATCGACCTGCGCCGGCTCACCTACGAAAGCTTGAGCCAGTTGGCCGCCGGCGCAGCCCGGGCGGACGCCGCACTCGCGCCCAGCCCTGCGCCACCTGAACCCCCAGCGCCCGCGAGAGGTGGTCTGCTGAATCGCTTGTTGGGCAAAGTGGCGGGCCGGTAGCGCTGCGCCAACAACCGGCTTGACGGCCACGGCGCAGGGCATGGCCTCGCGCCTGGTTCAAGCTCACAAAAAGTCAGCCTGGCGTTCGCGCCGCACCTGCTTGAGCCAGCGCTTGAAACGCTCCTTGTCGCCCAGCACGGCGCGGTCGCGGTTGATCTGGTACAGGCCGACTTCGAATTCCTGCACCTGTTCATTGATCAGGTCATTCAGGCGCATCGGGTTCAGCCGCCACTCCTGCACCAGGCCGTAGTGCATGCACAACTGCATTTCACGCGCCACGATTTCTTCTTCGATCTCATCAAGCTGCTCGGCCAACAGCTTGTTGAAGCGGCGCACGCGCTCGGGCGCGGCATTTGTGATCTGGCTGCGATCCACCTGCTCGATTTCAAGCTGCAACTGCATCAGCGCCAGCAGGTCGCCCGCCGCGTAGGCCTGGTTGACGCGCTGCATGTAAGCGGTCTTTTCGGCTTCGTCGGTGGCGTCGGTCGCACGGTCGGGGTGCAAGGCGCTGGCCAGCTTGCGGTAGACCTCGCGCACACTTTGTGTAGCCAGTTTTTCTTCGCGTTCGCGCCGTTGCTGCGCCTGGGTCTTCGGCCGGCCTGTGTCTTCACCACGCTGCTGGTCGCGCTGCTCCTGCTCGGCCTCGCGGGCCTGCATGCGCTCGCGGGCGCGCTGCATGAGATCGTCTTCCGAGGCCAGATCGTCGTCGCCCAGGTCGATGCCGCCCACCTCCTCCAGCATGTCGCGCATGTCATCCAGGTGTTCAGCTTGCTGCGTGTCGTAGTCCACCTCGCTGTGGCGGTTGAACAGCGTCTTCAGGCCGGCTTCGTCTTCTTCCAGGCCGCTGTCGAGCATGGCCTCGGCGATGTCGCAAATCAGCTCCCTCAAGGTGGCGCCTTCGGCCTTGCTCAAGCCGCCGCGGGCGTGCGCAGCATCCAGTTCGGCCAGGAACTCGGCGCGCACGCGGCGCATCTGGTCGCGCAGCGGCTCAACGCGCGCGCTGTAGGCCTGCGCAAACAGCGGCACCTGCTCCTGCCACTGCGCCAGGCGTGCGCGGGCCTTGTCGATGCGCGCCAGCAGTTGGTTGAAGCGCTTCTGTTCAGGCCGCAGCTTCTGGCCACCTGCGGCCGTGGCCACCAGCGGTGTGGCGCGCTTCATGCGAAATGGCAGGCCGCCTGGCGGCCCGGGCCCATGTCGCGCAGCAGCGGCGCTTCGACCTTGCAGCGCGCTTCGGCACGCGGGCAACGCGGGTGGAAGTGGCAGCCCGCAGGCGGGTTGATGGGGTTGGGCACATCGCCCTGCAGCACGATGCGCTTTCGCTTCACCGTGGGGTCCGGTATCGGTACGGCCGACAGCAGCGCCTGTGTATAGGGATGTTTTGGCGAAACATACAGCTCGCGCGCGGGTGAGATTTCGACGATGCGGCCCAGGTACATCACCGCCACGCGGTCTGAAATGTGTTCCACCACGCTCAGGTCGTGGGCGATGAAGATATAGGTCAGGTTGAACTGCTGCTGCAGGTCTTCCAGCAGGTTGATCACCTGCGCTTGAATGGAGACATCGAGCGCGCTCACCGCTTCATCGCACACCACCAGCTTCGGGCTCACCGCCAGCGCGCGCGCGATGCCGATGCGCTGGCGCTGGCCGCCGGAAAATTCATGCGGGTAGCGGCGCATGTGGTCGGCGCTCAGGCCTACCGTTTCAAGTAAGTCAACAATGCGCGCGTCATACGCCGCGCGCGTGGGCGCCAGCTTGTGGATGGTGAGGGCCTCGCCGACGATGGCGCCCACGGTCATGCGCGGGTTCAGGCTGGCATAGGGGTCTTGGAAGATGATCTGCATGTCGCGCGCCAGCGCACGCAGCTCGTCGCGCGGCGCGGTGGTGACGTTGCGACCCTCAAACCAGACCTCGCCCGAGGTGGGTTCTATTAACCGCAGGATGCAGCGGCCCGTGGTGCTTTTGCCGCAGCCGCTTTCGCCCACCACGCCCAGCGTTTCACCGGCTTGCAGCTCGAAGCTCACGCCATCAACGGCGTGCACACGGTCCACCACACGCTGCAACAGGCCGCCGCGAATGGGGAAATGCTTGACCAGATTCTTGACCTTGAGGATGGGCTCGGCCATGGGCAGACCTTCGTGCTGCGCGCTCACGGGTTCAGCTTCATGCTTCGCATTCGGGGATTCGCCCTTCGGGCGGCCGGGTGGGCTCATGCTGTGGCCTCCACCAGGAAGCACGCCACCTTGTGGCCCGGCGCAATTTGCCGCAATGGCGGCGTGGCACTGCTGCACGAAGGGATGGCCAGCCTGCAGCGCGCCGCGAAACGGCAGCCCTCGGGCGGGTCGATGAGTTTGGGCACGGTGCCGGGAATGGTTTCCAGCCGCGACTTGTGCAGCGCCGCCAGGTCGATGCGCGGAATGGAGCGGATCAAGCCCTGCGTGTAGGGGTGGCGCGGATGGGCAAAGAGCTCTTCCACCGTGGCCTCTTCCACCACCTTGCCGGCGTACATGACCACCACCTTTTGCGCCACTTCGGCCACCACGCCCATGGCATGGGTGATCAGCATCACCGCCATGCCCAAGCGGCCTTTCAGTTCGGCCAGCAGGTCGAGGATCTGCGCCTGGATGGTGACGTCGAGCGCCGTGGTGGGTTCGTCGGCGATCAACAGCTTCGGGTTGCACGCCAGCGCGATGGCGATCATCACGCGCTGGCGCATGCCGCCACTGAACTGGTGCGGGTAGTCGTTGATGCGTCGCTCTGGCGATGGAATGTTCACCAGCTTGAGCATCTCGATGGCCCGGTTCATGGCCTCCTTGCGCGACACCTGCTCATGCAGCATCACGCTCTCGGCGATCTGGTCGCCAATGGCGTACACCGGGTTCAGGCTGGTCATCGGCTCCTGGAAGACGATGGCGATCTCCTTGGCGCGGATCTTCTGCATCGCCGCGTTGTCCAGCGGCACCAGGTCGCGGCCCCGCCACAGCACCTGGCCAGCGACGATCTTGCCGGGCGGCATGTCGATCAGCTTGAGCACCGTCTTGGCGGTCACGCTCTTGCCGCAGCCGCTCTCGCCCACCACGCACACGGTCTCGCCGGCGTCGATGGCCAGGTCGACCCCATCCACCGCATGCAGCCAGCCGTCGTCGGTCTTGAAATGGGTTTTCAGGCCCCGGATGTCGAGCAGGGGCATCACAGCACGCGGCGCGGATCGAGGGCGTCGCGCAGACCGTCGCCGATG
>JANOXU010000097.1:0-15550 GCA_031418595.1 Burkholderiales bacterium | reverse complement strand
ACACTTGTCTACAGATCTTGTCCGTCTCGATTTTCGAGAAAACCCAGCTTTCATGCGCCTTGCAGACCGATCTGTCCCAAACGGATCAGACGGACGCCGCTAACCAGTTGAATTTGTTCGACTTTTAACCGGACAGCAGTGGGCCAAAAGTCCGGGGCATGCCTCGCAATCCGTATGTGCTGAAAGATGGCAGCGCCAGCGACGTTTATCCTATTCTGGTGAGCGCGATCGCACAATCGCCGCCCGAATTGACGTTCACCTACCCGGTGTTGTTGGCCCGTGTCGCGTCGCTCTGCGTCAAGGATCATCCGCAGGGATCCAGTGTTACCGGAGCCTGCGCGCATATGTCAACACTCGCCAATGACGCGGCTGGCGTATCGATTATGGAATGGGACGGCAAGAACGACGTGCTCGATATTCGCGATCCATATCTGCTGTTCGCGCTTCGATGGAGTGAGTCGGCCTAGATCAGAGATCACGTTGGTTTCGCCGCCGCGGAGGCCGTTTGCGCACGAAGCTTCCGACGACGTACTGGTCGCGACCTGGCTGGGATCTCACGGTTAACTGCTATCTGGCGCGCAATCTCGACTGGTGTACTTCCGGTATGGGTCGATACCCACCATTGCTATACAAGCTCGCACCCCCGCTCAACGCAGCGCCTTGCGAACCACCAGTTTCAAGCCGGACCACAGCTCGCTCACCGCGCACACCTTCACGTCGACCCAGCCCAGCGGCAGGCACAGTTCGCGGATGGTGCCTTCAGTGAGGGTGGTGGGCACTTTCGAGGCTTTCTTGGGCCAGGAGATCCACAACGCCACGTCGGCCCTGAGCAGGTGGCGCCAGCTCGTTAACTGCGTTTGCAATGCGCTGCGCTCAACTACGAAGCTGTGCACGACGTCGGCTTGCGCGTCTGGCCTGGTCGTGAACACCACCCCGGGCGGCAACGGCGCCAGCCAGCCGCGATAGCCCTCGGGTTCGTTCAACACCGCCACGCGCAAGCCAGGCTGGATGCCCAGCTTTCCAGCCAAAGGCCTGCCCGAGTAACCCGCGCTTGTTGCCACGTTCAGCCTCCTTCAGGCGGCCACACATCCCAGGCCGTGGCCGCCACCGGTTCACCCCACAACTCGATGCCCACCGGCGTGCCCGCGTGCACGGCCAGCGCCGCCGCGCCGCGCACGTAGCCCAGGCCCACGCATGCCCCGGCGCGCGGGCTGTAGCCCACCGAACTGAGTTCGCCCACCGGCGCGCCGTCGATGACGATGGCTTCGCCGCCCCAGGCATGGACGGCAGGGTCAGTGAACACAAACGTTAGTAATTTCTTGCGCAGCGGCTGGCCTTGCGCCTGCTGCAAGGCTGCCTGTCCGATGAAGGCGGCGGGTTTATCCAGCTTCAGCGCAAACTGCAAGCCCGCCTCGAACGGCGTTTCGTCAGGCCCCAACTCGGCGCCCCAGGCCCGGCGGCCGGCTTCGATGCGCAGGGCGTCGAGCGCGTAGTAGCCGGCGTCGCGCAAGCCCAGGTCGGCGCCGGCGTCGTGCAAGGCCAGGTACACGTGGCGCATCATTTCAACCGGCACATACAGCTCGTAGCCCGGTCCGCCCACATAGGCCATGCGCGCAGCGCGCACGCGGGCGTGGCCGAGGTCGATCTCCCTGGTGTGGCTGAATCTCAGGCCTGCGCTCGAAAGGTCATCCGGCCCGAGCCGCGCCAGAAGCTCGCGCGCCTTCGGGCCCATCACGCCCAGCACGCCGTACTGCGCACTCACGTCGGTCAGCATCGCGTGCTCATGGTCTTGAATGTGGCGGTTGATCCAATCGGCATCGCGCGTGGCCTGGGCCGAGCCGGTGATGATGAGGAAGCGCTGCGCGGCCAGGCGAACCACCGTGAGATCACTCTCGAACCCGCCGCGCTCGTTGAGCATGGGCGTGTAGACCATGCGGTCAACCGCCACGTCCAATTCATTGGCGCACAGGCGTTGCAGCACGGCCAGGGCGTCGCGGCCTTGCAGCAGCAGTTTGGAAAACGAAGTCTGGTCATACACCGCCACGCCGTCGCGGGTGGCGCGCTGTTCCTTAACCATCCAGTCCAGCCAACCCGGGCGGCCCAGCGTGTGCGCTGGGGTGGCCAGGCCGCCGGGGCGAAAGTAGTTGGCTCGTTCCCAGCCGTTCTTGCTGCCGAATTCGGCGCCCCGGGCGGCCAACATGTCGTACAGCGGGCTGGTGCGCAGCGGCCTGGCTGTGGCCAACTCTTGGCGCGGCCAGCGCATGGCGTAATGCAGGCCCAGGGTTTCGCCGCTGCGCTGCGCCAGCGCGCGGCGGTTGGCGGTGAAGGGGCCGAAGCGGCGAATGTCCACGTCCCACAGGTCGCTCGGCGCTTCACCGCGCAGCGCCCATTCAGCAATCAAACGCCCGGCGCCACCCGAATTGGCGATGCCGGCGGAATTGAAGCCGGCGCAGACGAAGTAATTGCGCAATTCGGGCGCCTGGCCGAGGATGAAATTGCCGTCGGGCGTGAAGCTTTCCGGGCCGTTGAGCAGCAGCTTGATCTCGGCCGTTTCCAGGCAAGGCGTGCGGTGGATGGCGTTGGTCATCAAGGGCTCGAACTGCTCCCAATCCTCATTCAGCAATTGAAACTGGAAGCTCGCAGGAATCGGGTCCACCTGCCACGGCTTGGCCTGCAGCTCGAAGCCACCCATCACCAGGCCGCCGACTTCTTCCTTGTAGTAGATCAGGCCGTCCGGGTCGCGCATCACCGGCAACATGGGGTGCACACCTTCGATGCGGCCGGTGACGATGTAGAAATGCTCGGCAGAGTAAAGCGGAACGTTGACGCCGGCCAAGGCACCGAACTGGCGTGCCCATTGGCCGGCGCAGTTGATCACGATCTCGCAGGCCACATCGCCTTGCGCCGTGCGCACGCCGCACACGCGGCCCTGGCTTTGCAGCACGCCGGTCACTTCAACGCCTTCCAGCAGCTTGGCGCCGCCGAGCCGCGCGCCTTTGGCCAGGCTCATGCACAGGTCAGCCGGGTTGGCTTTGCCGTCACCCGGAATCCACATCGCGCCTTGCAGGTCATCAACGCGCATCACGGGGAATTTTTCGCCAGCTTCGCGCGGCGTGATGAGCTGCACCTCGACGCCAAAGCTGCGCGCCAACGACGCCTGCTTCTTCAGCACCTGCCAGCGTTCGGGCGTGCGCGCCACGTTCACGCTGCCGCATTGCTTCCAGCCCGTGGCCAGGCCGGTTTCGGCTTCAAGGCGGCTGTACAGCTCGATGCCGTAGCGGCTCATCTGCGTCATCGTGCGGTTGGGCCGCATCTGCCCCACCAGGCCGGCGGCGTGCCAGGTGGTGCCGCTGGTGAGCTTGCCTTGTTCGAGCAGCAGCACGTCGCTGATGCCGAGCTTGGTCATGTGATACGCAGTGGAACAGCCGGCAATGCCGCCGCCGACGATGACCACTCTTGCCTGTGTGGGCAGCCCCATGAAACGCTCCTTCTCAACCCAGCCGCAGCGCCATCACGCCGGCCACGATCACGGCTGTGCCCACGGCGCGCTGGGCGCCAAACTTTTCTTTCAACAGGAATGTTCCCAGCGCCACCGCAAACAACACCGAGGTTTCGCGCAGCGCGGCCACGCTGGCCACCGGCGCCTTTGTCATGGCCCACAGGGCGATGGCGTACGAGCCGATCGACGCGGTGCCGCCCAGCATGGCCAAGGGCCAGCGCTTCTTCGCATACGCCAGCGCCACCTGTTTGGCCGCCGCGTCGCGCTTGCACCATTGCATCAAGGGGTAAGCCACGCCGTCAAGCACGAACAGCAGCATCACGTACTGCGCCGCGCTGCCGGCCAGGCGCACACCCTTGCCATCGACCACGGTGTACACGGCAATGATGGCGGCGTTGGCAAACGCATAGGCCAGGGCCTTGCGGTGGTGCAGGGCTTCACCCGGGTGGGCCAGGCCCACCAAGGCCACGCCCGTGGTGATGGCCACGATGCCCAGCCAGGCCAGGCCGCTGGGCGCTTCGCCGATGAATGTGCTGCTGCCCAAGGCCACCAGCAGCGGTGCGAAGCCGCGCATGATCGGATACGTTAACCCCAGCTCACCATGCTGATAAGCGCCGGCCAGAGCGATGTAGTAGCCCACATGGATGACCAACGAGGTGGCGATGTAGGGCCAGGCCGCGGCGTTGGGCAGGCCCACCCACAGCAACAGCGGCAGCGCCACCACGGCGCCGAGCAGGTGCACCAAGGCCGTGTCGAGGGATTTGTCGCCGCTGGACTTGACCAGCGCGTTCCAGCCGGCGTGCAGCACGGCGCCAAACAGCACGGCGCAGACGATGGGCCAGGTCAGCGCCATGCCGGGAACATCGGGCTTCAGAGCGTTTCGGGGTCGATCTGCGAGTGCCGCAGCCGCGTGTCGCTCAAGGCCCCGGCCGATTCGAGAATGGGGTAGGCGATGGAGCACAAGTGCGAGTTGATGCGCTTCAGGTCGCTGAGCAAGTCGATGTGCAGCGCACTGGTTTCAATGCTTTGCGCCGTGTTCTCCTGCAGCCGCGTCAGGTGGCTGGCGGCGTACTCGAGTTCCAGGGCGCGAAAGCGTGCCTTCTCTTCAAGCAGCCTTTGCGCGTCGCGCACATTGCCTTCAAGAAAGACACTCATGCCCAGCCGCAGGTTGGCAAGCAGGCGTTCATGCAGGTGGCAGATTTCGCCCATGCCGGCTTCGCTGAAGCTGCGGCCCTTGCGGATCTTCTTGTCCTCAACGTCTTGCAGCACACGCTCGATGATGTCGCCCACATGCTCCATGTTGATGGTGAAGCTCATCACATCCGCCCAGCGCCGGCCTTCACGCTCGTTCAGCGCCTCGCGCGAGATTTGCGTGAGGTAGAACTTGATGGCCGTGTACAGATCGTCCACCGTGTCGTCCAGCCCGCGCAGCCTTTCGGCCTCGGCCAGGTCGTTGTGGCGGATCACGTGCAGCATGCCGCGCAACATCGTCTCCACCACATCGGCCTGGTGCAGCGCTTCGCGCGCCGCACAACTGATGGCCAGCGACGGTGTGGCCAGCGCCACGGGGTCGAGGTGGCGCGGCCGGTTGCCGGCGTTGTTGGCCGCGGGCGTGGGCAGCCAGCGCTCAACCCAACGCGCCACCACGCCGGTGAAGCCGATGAACAGCACGGCCAGGGCCAGGTTGAACAGCAGGTGGAACAACACCACCTGCAAGTGGGCACTGCTCACCTGCGTCTGCAACCACGCCTGTGCATGCGGCAGCAAAGGCATGGCCACCAAGGCGCCGGCGGTCTTGAACAACAGGTTGCCCAGCGGCAGGCGGCGCACCGGCGCTGCAGAGCGCGAAGTGGCCAGCACGGCCAGGATGCCGCTGCCCAGGTTGGCGCCCAACACCAGGCCAAAGGCCACCTGCACCGGCACCATGCCCGACGTGGCCAGGGTGGCGATGAGCAACACCATGGCCAGGCTGGAATAGGCGGCCACGGTGAGCACCGCGCCCACCACCACTTCAAGCAGCACCTCGTTGGGCAAGGCCGCCAGCAGCACGCGCACCACGGGTGCCTGCACCAGCGGCTCGGTGGCGGCATGAATGAGTTGCAAGGCCAGCGTGATGAGCCCCAGGCCAAGCAGCACGCGGCCCAGGCGGCCGGCCTGCGTGTCCTGGCGCGGCACGTACAGCACCACGCCAACGAAGATGAGCAGGGGCGACAGCCAGCTCAAATCGAACGAGAACACCACCGTCATCAGGCTGGTGCCCACATCCGCACCCAGCATCACGGCCAGCGCCGGCGCCGTGGCCACCAGGCCGCTGCCCACGAAGCTGGCCACGATCAGGCAAGTGGCGGTGCTGCTTTGCACCAGGCCGGTGACGCCGATGCCGGCCAACAGCGCACGCACGCGGTTGCTGAAACTGCGCTGCAAGACCTGGCGCAAGTTCTCGCCAAAGAGCTGCAACACGCCCTTGCGCACGATGTGGGTGCCCCACACCAGCAGGGCGATCGCAGCCAACAGATTCAGCAGATGAGTCATGGGTTTGACATGAGGTGACGGCCATACTAGCCCACGCCTTGCACGCTGCTTGCGTGTCACTGATGCCCGGCAAAACCACCGTTGACACCGGCAACAGCGGGCGCAAAGATGGCCTTCACCGCGCAAGCCCTGGCTTGACCACCCCCCTCAGGAGCCCATGAATGAACATGACCCATCTGGCCCGTTGCCTGGCCGCCGCCGTGGTGGCCGTTTGCAGCAGCGCCGCCCTGGCGCAGAAGACGCAGTTGCTGGTCTACACCGCGCTCGAAACCGACCAGCTCAAGGCCTACCAAGAAGGCTTCAACAAGGTCGAGCCCGACATTGAACTGAAGTGGGTGCGCGACAGCACCGGCGTCATCACCGCCAAGCTGCTGGCCGAGAAGGCCAACCCGCAGGCCGACGTGGTGATGGGCGTGGCGGCGTCGAGCCTGGCCTTGCTCGATAAAAACGGCATGCTGGTGCCTTACCGGCCGTTGAACCTTGACGCCATCATGGCCGCCTACCGCGACAAGAAAAACCCGCCGGCCTGGTTTGGCATGGATGTGTGGGGCGCCACGGTTTGCTTCAACGTCATTGAAGCCAAGAAGAAAAACATCCCCGCACCCGAAACCTGGAAAGACCTCACCAAAGCCATCTACAAAGGCCAGGTCGTGATGCCCAACCCGGCGTCTTCAGGCACCGGTTTTTTTGACGTGACTGCCTGGCTCACCCTGTGGGGCGACAAAGAAGGCCAGGGCGACGGCTGGAAGTACATGGACGCGCTGCACGAAAACATCGCCATGTACACGCATTCGGGCAGCAAGCCGTGCAACATGGCATCGGCCGGTGAATTCGTGGTTGGCATTTCGTTTGAGTACCGCGGCAACACCAACAAGGCCAAGGGCGCACCGATCGACCTGATCTTCCCCAAAGAAGGCCTGGGCTGGGACCTGGAAGCCTTTGCCATTCACAAGGGCACCAAGAAGCTCGAAGCCGCGCAGAAGCTGGCCAACTGGGCAGCCAGCAAAGACGCCATGCTGCTTTACGGCAAGAACTTCGCCATCACCGCGCAACCCGGCGTGGCCTTGCCACTTGCTAACGTTCCAAAAGACTATGAAGCGCGGCTGGTGAAAATGGACTTCACCTGGGCGGCCGACAACCGCGAGCGCATCTTGAACGAATGGAACAAGCGCTACAACAGCAAGTCTGAGAAACGCTGAGCGTGGCGGATGCATCCGCCGGCGGCGCTACAGCCACAGCGGCCGCGCCGCCCTTCCTCAGCCTGAACGGCGTCTC
Organism: Burkholderiales bacterium; assembly: GCA_031418595.1. GTDB lineage: Bacteria > Pseudomonadota > Gammaproteobacteria > Burkholderiales > Burkholderiaceae_C > Rubrivivax. The sequence continues at coordinate 8,244 of JANOXU010000097.1, read as the reverse complement.
CAAGCAGTTCGGTACCTTCACCGCGTTGCAGGGCGTCGAGCTGTCCATTCCCAAGGGTGAGTTCGTCTGCTTCCTGGGCCCTTCGGGTTGCGGCAAGACCACGCTGTTGCGCATCATCGCGGGGCTTGAAGCACAAAGCGCTGGGCGCATCACGCAAGCCGGGCGCGACATTTCCACCCTGCCACCCGCGCGGCGCGATTACGGCATCGTCTTCCAGAGCTACGCCCTGTTCCCCAACCTCGATGTCGCGGCCAACGTTTCATATGGGCTGGTGAACCGCCGCGTGCCGCGCGCGCAACGCACGGCAAGGGTGACAGAGCTGCTCAAACTGGTGGGCCTGCCCGGCAGCGAGGCACGCTTCCCGGCGCAGCTTTCGGGCGGGCAGCAGCAGCGCATCGCGCTGGCGCGGGCCTTGGCATCCTCGCCCGGCTTGTTGCTGCTGGATGAACCCTTGAGCGCGCTCGATGCCATCGTTCGCGTGCACCTGCGGCAAGAAATCCGCAGCCTGCAGCGCAAGCTGGGCGTGACCACCATCATGGTCACACACGACCAGGAAGAGGCGCTGGCGGTGGCTGACCGCATCGTGGTCATGAACCAGGGTGTGATCGAACAGGTGGGTACGCCGCTGCAGGTGTACCGCGAGCCGGCCACGCCGTTCGTGGCCGACTTTGTGGGCCGCATCAACGTGCTGGCGGCCACCTGCACCGCGCCTGGCAAGGTGCGGCTGGACGGCTGCACGCGCGAGTTCGATTGCCAGGCGCGCACCGCCGCGGCACCGGTGAAGATCTATCTGCGCCCCGAAGACGTGCTGGCCCGGCCGATCGAACCCGGTGACGCAAACGTGTTCAACGCCGAGATCGACAAAATCGAATTCCTGGGCTCGTATTGCCTGGTGCGCGTGCACTCGAGCGATCTGGGTGAACAAAAACTCACGGTGTATTTGTCATTGAACTTCCTGGCCGAGCAAGGGCTGCAAGTGGGCAGCCGCCTGCCGCTCAAACTGCTGGCCGAGCGCATGCGTCTGTTCTAAGAGTTCGTTCTGATCACCATGGCCGCCATGTTGGGAAACAAACCGCTGCGCCTGCAAACCGCGGCCGATGTGCGCCTGGCGCATGGGTTGCTGGCCGCCGTGGTGGCGGTGCTGCTGATCTTCTTGGGCGCACCCTTGCTGGCCGTTGCACTGAAGGCGGTGGAAGACGCCTCGGGCCGCTTCGTGGGCATGGCCAACTTCGTGGCCTATGCGCAAACACCGGCGCTGCTGCAGTCGCTGTGGAACAGCCTGTGGGTCTCAAGCCTGGTCACCGCGCTCACCGTGCCACCGGCCTTTGTGTTTGCCTACGCGCTCACGCGCAGCCGCATGCCGTTCAAGCGCTTGTTTCGCACCATCACGCTCATACCGCTGCTGGCGCCTTCGCTGCTGTCGGCTATTTCGCTGATCTACTGGTTCGGCAACCAGGGCGTGCTGAAGAGCTGGCTGCAAGCCGCAGGCTTTGATCAGATCTACGGCGCGCCGGGCATCGTGCTGGCCGAGACGTTTTCACTGTTCCCGCATGCGCTGATGATCCTGGTCACGGCGCTCACCGCGGCCGATGCGCGGCTGTATGAGGCGGCCGACGCCATGGGCACCAGCGCGGCGCGCAAGTTCTTCACCATCACCCTGCCCGGCGCGAAGTACGGCTTGATCTCGGCCGCGCTCGTCACCTTCACCCTGGTGATCACCGACTTCGGCATACCCAAGGTGATTGGCGGCAACTTCAATGTGCTGGCCACCGATGTCTTCAAACTGGTGATTGGCCAGCAAGACTTTCAGCGCGGCGCCGTGGTGGCTTTGCTGCTTCTGGCGCCGGCTGTGTTGACGTTTGCGGTCGACCACATCGTGCAGCGCAAGCAAACGGCCATGCTCAGTGCGCGCGCCGTGCCCCTGCGGCCCAAACGCGCGCCGTGGTTTGACGCATTGATGACGCTGTTTTGCGTGCTCATCGTGTTGCTGCTCTTGGCGGTGCTGGGCATGGCCGTCTACGCCTCGTTCGTGAAGTTCTGGCCCTATGACCTGAGCTTCAGTTGGCGCCACTACGAAATGGGCCTGTTCGACGCCGAGGTGGGCGACAGCTTCTTCAACAGCCTGAAGATGGCCGCCCTGGCCGCGGTGGCGGGCACCTTGCTGGTCTTTGCCGGCGCTTACCTGCTTGAGAAAACCCAAGGTGCCGCGCCGCTGCGCAGCCTGTTGCGCCTGCTGGCCATGTTGCCCATGGCCGTGCCGGGCTTGGTGCTGGGCCTGGGCACCATCTTCTTCTTTAACGCTCCAGATAACCCGCTGAACGCGCTGTACCAGACCTTGCCGCTGCTCACGCTGTGCACGGTGGTTCACTTCTACACCACCGGCCATCTCACCGCGGTGACGGCGCTGAAAAGCCTGGACGCCGAATTCGAGGCCGTGTCGGCCAGCCTGAAGGTGCCGTTCTATAAAACCTTCTGGCGCGTTACCCTGCCCATCTGCACACCAGCGTTGCTGGACATTGCGCGCTACTTCTTCGTCAACGCCATGACCACCATTTCGGCCGTGGTGTTCCTCTACTCGCCCGACACCAAGCTGGCCGCCATCGCCATCTTGAACCTTGACGAAGCCGGCGAGACCGGTGCCGCCGCGGCCATGGCGGTGTTGATCGCTGCGGCCTCCACCGTGGCCACGCTGTTGTTCCTGGGCTTGTCGGCACTGATCGACCGGCGCACCCAGGCCTGGAAAGGTAGCTAAAGAACATGGACCGCGACCCCATCCTCCTCACCCCCGGCCCGCTCACTACCACCCTGCGCACCAAGCTCGCCATGCTGCGCGACTGGGGCAGTTGGGACGCGAGCTTCAACGCCGTCACTGCGCGCCTGCGCAGCCGCTTGTTAGACATCATCCACGGCCACGACAGCCACGTGGTGGTGCCCTTGCAAGGCAGCGGCACCTTCAGCGTGGAAGCCGCCGTGGCCACGCTGGTGCCGCGCGATGGCCATGTGCTGGTGCTGGACAACGGCGCCTACTGCAAGCGCGCGGCCAAGCTCACCACGCTGATGGGCCGGCGCGCCAGCACCGTGCCGTTTGCCGAAGACGCGGCTGTGTCACCCGCCGTGCTGGAAGACAAGCTCAAGCTGGACGCCAGCATCACCCACGTGGTGCTGATTCACTGCGAAACCGGCACCGGCGTGCTCAACCCCCTGGCCGACGTGGCCGCGGTGTGCGAACGCCACGGCAAGGGCTTGATCGTGGATGCCATGAGCAGCTTCGCCGCGCTGCCGATTGACGCCCGCAGCATGCGGTTTGACGCGCTAATTGCCGCCAGCGGCAAGTGCCTGGAAGGCGTGCCCGGCATGGGCTTCGTGTTCATCCGCCACGCTGTATTGGCGCAGTGTGAAGGCCACAGCCAGAGCCTGGCGATGGATTTGTTTGATCAACACCAGTACATGGAGAGAACCACCCAGTGGCGCTTCACCCCACCCACGCACGTGATGGTGGCGCTGGACGAAGCGCTGAGCCAGTTCATCGAGGAAGGCGGGCAACCGGCTCGTTTGAAACGTTATCAAGGCAACTGCGAGGCGCTGATCAGCGGCCTGCGCGCGCTGGGCCTGAAACCGTTCTTGCCGGCTGAGTTGCAGGCACCGATCATCGTCACCTTCCACGCCCCGGCGCACCCGGCGTATCAGTTCAAGGCGTTCTATGAAGCGGTGAAGCGGCGCGGTTTCATCCTCTACCCGGGAAAACTCACCGAGGTGGAAACGTTTCGTGTGGGCTGCATCGGCGCCATTGGCCGCAATGAAATGCAGCAAGCGGTGCATGCCATCGACCAAGCTTTGCAAGAAATGGGGATCACATCATGAGCACCAAGCCTGCAACGAAAGAGCACCCCGCCATCGCCGCCGTGCGCCAAAGCGGCAGCGGCAAGGTGAAAGTGGCTTGCAGCGACATCGACGGCATCTTGCGCGGCAAGTACCTGCACATCGACAAATTCCTCGGCGCCATTGAGCCTCACCCCAAGGGCGGCTTCGGTTTCTGCGATGTGGTGTTCGGCTGGGACAGCGGCGACCAGACCTACGACAACGCCCAAGTCACCGGCTGGCAGCATGGATTCCCTGATGCGTTAGCCCGGCTCGACCTGAACACCGCGCGCAACGTGCCCTGGGACCACAACGTGCCCTTCTTCCTGGGCGAATTCGTCAACGCCGACAGCACACCCTACGCCGTGTGCCCGCGGCAAACCTTGAAGCGCGTGCTCAAGCGCGCTGAAAAGCTCGGCTTCACGGTGATGGCCGGCATGGAATTCGAGTGGTTCAACTTCCGCGAAACGCCTGAAAGCTGGGCCGCCAAGAAGGGCGTGGGCCCGCAGACCATCACCCCCGGCATGTTCGGCTACTCCCTGCTGCGCATGGCCGACAACCGCGATTTCTTCCATGCGCTGATGGACGAGATGGCCGCCTTCAAGGTGCCCATCGAAGGCCTGCACACCGAAACCGGCCCCGGCGTGCTGGAAGTGGCCCTCGCCTTTGGCGAAGCGCTGGAGCAAGCCGACCGCGCCATTCTGTTCAAGACCGGCGCGCGCGAAATCGGCAAGCGCTTCGGCATCATGCCCAGCTTCATGGCCAAGTGGAACCAGCACTTGCCGGGCTGCTCGGGCCACATCCACCAAAGCCTTTCGGATGGAAAGACCAACTTGTTTTTCGATGCGAAGAGCCCGCGCAAGATGAGCCCGCTGTTTGAAAGCTACCTGGCCGGTCAAGTTAAATGTTTGATGGAATTCGCGCCCATGTTCTGGCCCACCATCAACAGCTACAAGCGGCTGGTCGATGGCTTCTGGGCGCCGGTAAAGCCCACCTGGGGCCTGGACAACCGCACAGCAAGTTTTCGTGTGATTGCGGGCAGCTCCAAAGCCACGCGCTTGGAGACCCGTTGCCCTGGGGCCGATGTGAACCCCTACCTGGCCATGGCCGCAGTGATTGCCGCGGGTTTGCATGGCGTGGAGCAGGGCTTGAAGCTGACCACGCCGCCTGTCACGGGCACCAATCAGGGTTCTGAAAACACACCGCGCGCGCCGCGTTCGCTGCTGCGGGCTAACCATACGTTCAAAGAGTCAGCGATTGCGCGTGACTGGTTCGGCGACACCTTCGTCGACCACTTCGCCGCCACGCGAGATTGGGAAGTGCGTCAGTGGCAGGACGCGGTGACGGATTGGGAGTTGAGAAGGTACTTTGAGATCATCTGAGGCGGGGTGTATCCAGTACCTCACCCTACCCTGGCCCGCACTCGGGCCAATACTTCGCTGCCGGCAACCATGGTCACGCAACCAGACCTGACGACTTCGCGCCGCTGCTTGGCCAGCAGCATCCACGCCTCCTGGGCCGTTGACTTGGGCTCAAAGCTCGCGATCAACAGTTCGAGAAGCCGTGCTCGATCCTCTGGAGGCAGTTCCAGAACCTGCGCTTGGAGTTCGTGACTTTGCATGGACATGATGTTTCCTCAGCGCCTTCGAGGCCATGAGGATGCCATCCTATGAAACTGCTTTGGCTCGGCTTTCGGCGGCAGGGCACCCGAACTTCAGAGGACAGAGCGTGCGGGCTCAGTGTTTCGTAACAGAGGAAGAACGCAACACGACACGCAAGCCCAGATCGCTCTCGCGGACGCCGAAGTGGAGGTTGGCGCGCCATGCACAGCGCGCGCCGCGTGCGGACCCGAACCACGAGCCGCCGCGCACGACCAACTTGTCATACTGTGCTAGTTGAGGCAAGCTGACAGCGGCACCGCGACCATCCGCGACACGAATCACCCTGCGGCTGCTCGTCCACTCGCAAAGGTTGCCCAACATGTCGTGAAGGCCGTAAGCATTCGGCTCGAAACAACCTGCCGCAGAGCTGTCATTCACGCCTGAATCACCGACGTTTGCGCGCTCGGCGTCAGGTTCATCACCCCATGAAAACACCTGCCCCACCAAACCGCCACGGGCCGCCTTTTCCGATTCGCGCTCGGTGGGCAAGGCCACTTGCCATGACCCACTTCGCACCAGCGCCGCCAAGTCTGAGGCATCGAATTCGGTTGCATGCTGAAACTGGGCCTGGAGCCACTCGCAATAAGCCACCGACTCGCGCCAGCTCACGTAGCGCACAGGGCGGTTAGGTGGGTCGCGCAGCGTATCGGCAGCACCCGGCTCGGTTTGCGTGGCCTGCAAGCAAGCCCCGAACTGCGCCACCGTTACCGGGTAGCGCGCCACGTAGAAGGCTTGGGTAGGCGTGGTGGCATCGTTGATTTCGACGTCACGCACACGCGCTTCGATGATCTGTCTGATGCGTTCGCGCTGCGTGCTCGCGGTGCCGATGCGAAACTCCGCATCAGCTTCAATGCGCACAAAACCATGGCCCGGTTCGGCGGGCAGGTGCGCGTGATTCGCATCAAACCGCGGGTCCCCCAACGCCGCCAGCACATCGCCCGCCATGGCGCGCTGCACCGCCCTGAGTCCACCTTGGCGGGGGTGCAGCGGTAGAGCGGCTACCAACCACGCTGCCACGCGCGCGGCGATGTTGGTGGTGCGCTTTTCCGCTTGCAGCGCACCGCTGCCCAGCTCAGCCAATTGCATGCCAGCCAGCAGCGCAATCAGCCATTCGGCCGGGCCTGGTTCAGCCTGGCGCTTGAACTCTTCAACGCTTTGGCCACCCACCAAATGGTCCGCCGCACTGGCGCTGGCCCAGGCCCAGCAACAGGCCGGCGCGCTTTTCGATGTAGTCCACCACCACGGTGGCCTTGTCTTTGCTGCCACCCAGTAGCGGCGTGAAGGCGCGCACCAAAGTGTCTTCGCCGATGTTGGCGGTGCCTTCACCCAGGTTGCTTTCATGGGCCTCGAACGCCACGCGCTCCAACACGCTACGTAGATTTGAAAGTTTCAGGTCTTTCAGGTTCAGCGCATCGAGCAAAGCCCGCTCGCTGCCCGAGGTGCGCGTCCAGCGCAGCAGCAGCAAGTCAACTGAAGCGTTGTACAAATCGGCGCGGTCTTCGGGCAGGTGGCCGCGGTTGCTGTGCAGCGTGGTCATCAGCGTCAGCAGCAACGGGTTGCGTGCCAGGGGCAGCAGGTCGGCACGTTGGTAAGCGCCAAGCAGGTCATCGCGCTTCTTGGCCGCATCAGCGGGGCTGCGCCATTTGCGCTGTTCCAGCGCGGCGTACCAGCGCTCGATGAACTGTTCGATCTGCTCGTCTTCCACCTCGGCCAGGGCATACACGCCTTCAGCCGGATCAGTGCCTTTTGGCCAGGCGTAGGGCCGCGCCGTCAGCAAGAAGCGGCATTGATCGCCGGCGCTGCGCACCAAGCCATCTACAGCGGCGCGTACGCGCTTGCGGCGCGCGTCGTCACCGCACTCGTCCAGGCCATCGAGCAAGAAGAAGGCACCTTGCTTGCGTGCCAGGCGCTGCAAAGTTTGCGCCGTGTCGTTAGACAACAGTGCAGGTTCAATTCAGCCACGCTGTTGTAGACAGTTTGGTAGTGCCCCATGGCCTTGAGCTTGGCCTGAAAGGCCACCAGGCTGGCCGTGTCAGCCGCGTTCACCGTGCGGCCTGCCGGCGCTGCGGCCGCCTTGTAGTAGGTGAAGATGAATGGCTTGCGGGTGGTTTGGAACTGGCCCACCGCGGCCTCGAATTCTTCTTCGGTGTACTTGCCGACCTTGGTGTGAAACAGCATCACGAACAGGTCGCATTCGCGGATCACCCGGTTGTATTCGTCTTGCAGCCGGGTGGCGGAAAGCGCATCCAGAAAGTCTTCCCAGATCACCAGTTCCAGAAACACCCCGCGCGGCACCCATTCCTTGTTCTTGCGCCCAACAGCAATTAGAACTCGCGGCGGTCTTCATGCAATTCTGACGAAGACGCCAGGAAGATCTTCACGGACTGCATGCTTGGCTCCTGAATTGGCGCGGTGTTGAACCTAAAAACGGCAGTTGACCGCTTACCTCCGCAGGCAACATCGCATGCACATTCAGTTTTTCAGCCACGATCAAGCTCACCTCTTGGGTGACCGCGCTACGCACCCGATTGAGCCGCGCTGCGGCGCGCTGGCGGCGTTACTCCGCCAGGGCGCAGAGGCCCTGGCCCTCGCCAGGCACAAACAGTCCACAGGACTGTTTGTGTCCGGGCTCGGTCTAGCAGGCATGAGCCTGCGTCGTCGTCGCGCCTTGCCAGCGCGCCGCATCGCAGCCCACTCGGGCGCGTCCAACTGCCGTTTCTAGGTT
>JANOXU010000096.1:0-21271 GCA_031418595.1 Burkholderiales bacterium | reverse complement strand
GCGGCGACATGGTGGTTTTGCCATGCGGCGCCAGGCTCAGGCCCCAGCTTTGCGCTTGCCGCTGCATCCAGGCCAGGTTTTGTTCCAGCGCCTCGCGCTTCAACACCGCCACCGGCAACGGCAAGTCGCCGGCCAGCACATTCCAGCTCATCTGCGCCACGTCAGTGCAGCGCATGGCGGCCTGGCCATGCGGGTAGCCCTTCATGCCGGCTTGCAGCACATCGTTCGTCATCACAGCGCCTTTCTCAACCGCGGATCCAACAGGTCACGCACGCCATCGCCCACCAACTGCAACGAAAGCGCGGTGATGATGATGGCCAGGCCCGGAAACGCCACCACCCAGAAGGCCTGGTGCGCATGCTGCTGGCTGCCCGCCACCATGGCGCCCCAGGTGGGCACCTCGGGCGGCACGCCCACGCCCAGGAACGACAGGCCGGCCTCGGCCAAGATGGCGTAGGCAAAGATGAACGAGCCTTGCACCAATATCGGCGACATCAAATTTGGCAGCACATGGCGCCACAAGACACGCCAGGGGTGCATGCCCAGCGCGCGCGCGGCTTCCACGAACAGCAGCTCGCGCAACACGAGTGTGGAAGCCCGCACCACGCGCGCCACCCGAGGTGCGTAAACCAGGGCCAGGGCCAACACCACATTACCCAGCGAACTGCCCAGAATGGCCACCAGGGCGATGGCGAGCAAGATGTCAGGGAAGGCCATCATGGCGTCCACCAAGCGCATGATGGGGGCGTCAAAACGTTTGAAGTAACCGGCTGCCAGGCCCAACGCGGCGCCCACCAGGATGGCGAAACCGGCCGTGAGCGCGGCAATGGCCAGCGAGTAGCGCGCGCCGTGCACGATGCGCGCGTAAAGGTCGCGGCCCAGCTCATCGGTGCCCAGCCAATGCACCGCTCCGGGGGCATGCAGGCGTTGTGACACTTGTGTTTCGTTAGGGTCGGCGCCGGCCAGATAGGGGGCCGTGGCGGCCAGCAGCACGATCAAGAACAGCGTCGCGCTGGCCCACAGCACGATGCGACGGCGCATGAGCTTGCGCAGGGTCAGTGCCATGGTCATGTGGCTTGCCGCAAGCGCGGGTCGATGGCCACGTAGAGCAAGTCGACCGCAAAGTTGATCAGCACGTAAATGGCCGCCACCACCAGCAGCGCGCCTTGGATCACCGGGTAGTCGCGCCGCAACACGGCACTCACCACCAGGTTGCCCACACCGGGCAGGCCGAACACGGTTTCGGTGACGACGGCGCCGCCGATCATCAAGGCCAGCGTCAAGCCCAGCACGGTGACGATGGGAACCAGCGCATTGCGCAGCGCATGCTTCAAGACCACCACGCGCTCGGGGAGGCCCTTGCTGCGCGCGGTGCGAACATAGTCTTCGCCCAGCACGTCCAACATCGACGCGCGGGTGAAACGGGTGATGAGCGCCGAGTTCAACACGCCCAGCACCGTGGCCGGCAACACCAGGGCGTGCACGCGCTGCCACAGCGGCGCGCCGGGCTCGCCATAGCCTGAAACCGGAAACCAGCCCAGGCCGACGGCGAAAATCTGCATCAGCACCAGGCCGAACCAGAAGCTCGGAATGCTGGCCCCCAGCATGGCCAGGAAGCTGATGGTTTGGTCGAGCAGGCCGCCGCGATACGCTGCGCTCAACAGGCCGCAGGGCAGGCCAATGAGCGCGGCGATGCCCAGCGCCAGCAAGGCCAATATCGTGGTGGGCTCGGCACGTTCCCACAGCGCTTGCGTGACCGGCCGCTGCAGGAAGATCGACTGCCCCAGATTGCCCTGCACCACCTCGCGCAACCAATAGCCAAACTGCACCGGCACGCTGCGGTCCAGCCCATAGTCCCGCTTCACCCGCGCAATGTCGTCGGCCGTGGCCTGGTCACCCAGCAGCACGGAAATGGGGTCGCCCGACGCCGCGCGGGTGAGCACGAAGACCAGCACTGCCACGATGGCCAGCACGGCGAGCAGGCCGGCCAGGCGGTGGGCGAGGTAGCGCAGCATCGGCGTCGGTGAGCCTACCGGCTGGCCTTATTCATCACTTGTCAGTGCCGTGTGGCGACACATGGAGCAATGTTCTTCATCGCCAGGCCAGCTGAAAGAGCGCGGAGTTCCATCTTTCACTCTTCAGGGTTGGCAAGCGCCATTGGCCGTGCCCATCACGCTGCGTCAACTCTGATCAACGTCTTGGGCGCCACCTGTTGTATGGCATGCCGGATGTTTGGAAAAAGCAGTTCCAAGTGCTCCATTCGATTGCTGACCGCTTCAATCACGAGAACTGCAATCGGCAGCGTGTTCAGGTTCTGTTGGTGCTCAAGATTCCCGTCCATGGTGAGGAACACGTCAAACTTCGCTGCGGCCAAGGCCAGAAGCTTGCCGTTCTTGATGCCCGACCACCCACTACGCTGCACCGTAGCCACCTCGTGGCCAAGCAAGTGCGTACCCAGCCGGCGCGGCAAATCTTCGTCAAGCAGGATGCGCATCCAGCACCAAGGCCGCTCTGGCCTGTTCAAGCACCGCCACCGCCAAGTCGCGGCTCACGGATGGGAAGTCGTCCAAAAAGACTTCGATGGAGTCACCCGCTTCAAGGTGATCGAACAGGGTCTTGATCGGCACCCTCGTTCCGACAAAAACGGGCGTTCCACTGTGAATGTCGGGGTCAATGGTCACCAGCTTCGAGTTCATGCGTGCGCTCCGATTCTTGGAAGGCTCGGCCAGTGTAGCGTTCGTGCTGGCGCAGGCTTGCTAACTGTCGATGTCAGCCAGATTGGGATTGTCGCCGCGTGCACAGCCACTTCATTTGATGCGTGCATTCCAGAAGAACGGCCAGGTGGCCGGCATGTAGCCTTCCAGCGCCGGGCTGCGCGCCGAGAGCCCATTGAACTTGCCCACGTTGATGTAGGGCACCTCGTCATACACCACCTGCTGCACCTTGCCCCACAGCGCGCCGCGCTTGGCCGGGTTGGCTTCGGCGTTGAAGGCAGACAGTGCAGCCTGTTTTGCCGGCGTGCCCCACCAACCGGGCGCGCCTTCGCCCAATTGTGGCGGCGACAGCATGGGCTCGGGGAATTGCCCTGAGTGCGTGATGTAAAGGTCCCACAGCTTGGGGTCATTCCTGCGCTGCACCAGCGTGGCCCAATCGACCACATTCAGCTCGGGTTTGAAGCCGGCGCGCTTCAGTTGCTCGGCCATGATCAGCGCCATGTTGTGGTGAAAGTCGTATTGCCGGCTGGTGAGGATGCGCACCGCCTCACCCTTGTAGCCGGCGGCTTCGGCCAGGGTCTTGGCTTGTGCCGCATTTCGAACGTTGTAGTGCTCGGTGCCCGCGGCGCTGTAGTAAGGCGAGCCCTTGGGGAAGTGGTTGCCCTCGGCGGTGAAGAAGCGAATGTCGCCAAAGCCCGCGGCCAGCATCTCACCCTGGCCGATGGCGGTGCGCAAGGCTTGGCGCAAGGCCTGGTTGGCGGCCACGCCTTCCTTGGTGTTGAGCACCAGGTAGGGGAAACCGAATGAAGGCGTGAGGATGGGCACGGTCTTGGTCGTGGCCTTTTCCAACCGGCCCAGGGCTTCGGTGGGCAGCAAATCGGCGTAGTCGTACTGGCCCGCCAGCGAGCCTTCCACGCGCGTGTTGGCGTTGGGCACGGGCACGAAGCGCAGCTCTTCGATCAAGGCCTGGCGCTTGCCGCCGTAGCCGCTGGGCGGCTCACTTCGCGCGCTGTATTGATCAAAGCGCGTGAGCAGCACGTATTGGTCCGGCCGGCGCTCCTTGAACTTGTAGGGGCCGGTGCCCACGTAGTCTTTCAAGGGCTGGGCGATGCTGTCTTTGGCCATGATGGCGGCCATGCCGCTGGGCAGGGCCAACTGCGCCACCAGCGGTGCATAGGGCTGCTTGAGCAGCCACTCGATGCCATGCGTGCCCTGCGCCTTCAGGCTTTCGGTTTCCTTGGCCAGAGCCTTGCCGCGCGGGGCTTGCTCCATCCAGCGTTGCAGGCTGGCCACCACGTCTTCGGCGTTCAGCTCGCGGCCGTTGTGCAACTGCACGCCGCGGCGCAGCGTGATGCTGTAGCGCTTGCCGTCGGCACTCACCTTGGGCAGGCCATCGGCCAGCATCGGCACCACGTTCCATTTGGCGTCGAACGTGTACAGCGTTTCATACACGTGCTGCATGATGGTGCCCACCAGGTCGGCGGTGCTGATCATCGGGTCGAGCGTCTGTGGCTCGGCCACCATGGCCAGGGTGGCGTGTTTGCGCGGGGTCTGGGCCTGGGCGTGGCCAGGCCACGCCATCAAGCCAGCGGTCAGGGCCAGCGCCGTGAGCGCGGCGCGGCGCGGTGCATGCATCGTCATGGTTGAGTTTCCTGTGCAGGTCGGCCGATGAGCCACTTGGCCAGGCTGCCGAGCTTGACCGATGAACGCGAACTATCCTCGAACCGCACGCGCCCCCGTACCGGGGTAAGCCCATGGCTTGAGAATGCCGGTTCGACGATATTTTTCAGCCCCACCATCACAACCCGCGAGCCCGCAGCATGCCCCTCGAATACCTCGGCACCCCGCCCCTGGCCTCAGACCGCCAGGCGCGCCCGTTCTCACCCGCCGTGCGCGCGGGTGACTTCATCTTCCTTTCCGGCCAGGTGCCGGCCAACGCCGAAGGCGAGATCGTGGCCGGCGGCATCGAGGCGCAAACCCGGCAAGTGATGGACAACCTCGGCCGCGTGCTGGCGCTGGCCGGCGCCACGTTCGATGACGTGTGCAAGTGCACCTGCTGGCTGGCCGATGCGCGCGACTTCGGCGCCTTCAACCGCGTCTACATGAGCTACTTCACCAACGGCCGCCCGGCGCGCAGCACCACCGAGGCGCGGCTGATGGTGGACGCGAAGGTGGAAATCGACATGGTGGTGTACCTGCCGCAGCCTAAAACTGGAGTTTGAGATGACTGACCTTGGCCGCATTGAAGACCTGCCGCCCGACTACGTGGCCGAGCTGCGCCGCCACAACCTGGTGCCCCTTTGGCCCAGCCTGCGCGGCGTGCTGCCGCCGCACAAGCCCACGCTGAACACGCGCGCCACGCACTGGCCTTACGCAGCCGTTCGCCCGCTGCTGCTGCAAGCCGGCGAGTTGACGCCGATTGAAAAGGCCGAACGCCGTGTGCTGGTGCTGGCCAACCCGGGCCATGGCCTGGACAAGATGCAGGCCAGCGCCGCCATGTACCTGGGCATGCAATTGCTGCTGCCCGGCGAGTGGGCGCCTTCGCACCGCCACACGCCCAACGCCGTGCGCATGGTGGTTGAAGGCACGGGCGCCTGGAGCACGGTGGATGGTGAGAAGTGCGAGATGCTGCGCGGCGATTTGATCCTCACGCCCACCGGGCTGTGGCACGAGCATGGCCACGATGGCCATGAACCCGTGGTCTGGCTCGATGTGCTGGATTTGCCGCTGGTGTATTACATGGAAACCAGCTACCACGTTGACGGCGGCCGCCAGAAGGTGAAGCCGCAGCATGGTGAGCGCGCCTATGCACGCGGCGGTTTGGTGCCCACGCCGGTGTTCCAGCGCAGTGCGCGCGCCTACCCCTTGCTGCGCTACCCCTGGGCCGATGCGCGCGCGGCGCTGGAGTCGCTGGCCGCTGACCAGCCCGAACTTGAAGCCGTGCAGCTCACCTACGCCAACCCCGAAACCGGCGGCCATGCCGAGAACATCCTCGGCTTTTATGCGCTAATGTTGCGGCCTGGGCAAACGCTGAAACTGCCCGTGCGCAGCCCGGCCATGGTGTTTCACATCATTGAAGGCGGCGCCACGGTGCAGGTCGATGCACAGCGCTTCACGCTGCTTGAGGCCGACACCTGCTGCGCGCCGGGCTACACGCCGGTGGCGCTGGCCAACCCTTCGGCCACGCAGCCGGCTTTTATCTTCATCGCCGACGAAACCCCGCTGCACACCAAGCTGGGCGTGTTCGAGGTGCGCGGCTGAACACGCCTGACTAACGCATTACATCAGCCACGTGCTCTAACCCGCCCCAAAACGGCCGTTTGACCTGGCTCGGGTCATGCGGTGCGGCGCTCACATGATCGAGCACCAGCAGGCTGGACGGGCGCAGTGCGCACACCACCGTCAAGCCAGGCTGCTCGACGGTAAAACCCTCTCCGGCATCGAGCACGATGTCGCGCGGGTCGCCCTCTTGCGTGATCCACAGCCGCCCGCTTAAGGTTTGCACATGGCGGCCGCGCCCATCACGAATGAGGTGCAGCTCGTCCTTCAGCAGGTTCACGCTGGGCAGGGTCAGTTCGGTCTTCATGGCGCATCCTTTCACATTCCGTTTTGGCACTTGACTGGCCGGTCACCAGCGGGTCACCTGGTTCGTCAGTTGCCTGCGCCGCAGTGTGTGCTTCGCCCGCGCGCTGTTCAAACGATCTCTTTGAATACTTAGAATGCGTTTTCGGAATGCGACTGGCCTCCCGAATCCAAGCATGCGCCACCGCCAATACGCCCTGCCCCCGCTCGACCAGCTCGAAGCCTTTGAGGCCGCGGCGCGGCACCTGAGCTTCACTCGCGCGGCCGATGAACTGGCGCTCACGCAATCGGCCGTGAGCCGGCAGATCGCCGCGCTCGAAGCCTTCTTCGGCGTGCCCCTGTTCCAGCGCCTGCACCGGGCGCTGCGCCTGAGCAGCGAGGGCCTGCAGCTGCAACGCAGCGTGGTCGCGGTGTTGCAGCAGTTGCACCAGGTCAGCGCCGAGTTGCGCGGCGTGGCACGGCAAAAGACCGTGGTCGTGACCACCACGCCCGGCTTTGCGGGCTTGTGGCTGATCCCGCGCCTGGCCGGCTTCACCGCCACACGGCCTGATGTGGACGTGCGCATCTCGGCCAGCAATGCCGTGGCCAACCTTGAACGCGACGGCATGGATCTCGCCGTGCGTTATCACACCGCCGAAGGCGCCGGGGCAAAGGCTGTGCTGCTGTTCGGCGACGAGGTGCTGCCGGTGTGCAGCCCGGCCCTGCTGCGCGACAAGCAGCGGCCGCTGAAGACACCTGCCGACCTGCGCCACCATTGCCTGCTGCAGCTGGAGACCGATGGTGCGCTGCAACTGCTGGAGTGGCCGCCCCTGCTGCGCGCGTTGAACATCGAGCACCTGAAGCCTGCCAGCACACTGCATTTTTCGCTGTATGACCAGATGATCCAGGCCGCCATGAACGGCCAGGGCGTGGCGCTGGGGCGCTTGCCGCTGTTGAACAATCTCATCAAGCAGCGCAAGCTGGTGGCGCCGTTCAAGAAGACGCTGGTCTCGCCGCGCAGCTACTACCTGGTTCAATCACTGGCGTCACAGCGCAAGCCCGAGGTGACTGAATTTGCCGAATGGTTGCTGGCCGAGGCGCGCCGCCAGCCCTGACCCTGCACATCTTCGAGGAATACGCCATGAACAATGCCGCCGCCAACCCGATGGGTCTGATGGGCTTCGAATTCGTTGAGTTCGCATCGCCCACGCCGAACGTGCTGGAACCCTTGTTCGAAACCCTGGGCTTCAGCCTGGTGGCCAAACACCGCTCGAAAGACGTGGTGTTGTACCGCCAGGGCGGCATCAACTTCATCGTCAACCGCGAGCCCAAGAGCCCGGCCGGTTACTTCGCCGCCGAGCACGGCCCCTGCGCCTGCGGTCTGGCGTTTCGCGTCGCCGATTCACACGCCGCTTATGCGCGCGCGCTCGACCTGGGCGCGCAGCCGCTGGACATGCAGACCGGCCCGATGGAGTTGCGCCTGCCCGCCATCAAAGGCATCGGCGGCGCGCCGCTGTATTTGATCGACCGCTTCGAAGACGGTGCCTCCATCTACGACATCGACTTCGCTTTCCTGCCCGGCGTGAGCCGCCGCCCCTTCGGCCATGGCCTGAAGACCATCGACCACCTCACGCACAACGTCTACCGCGGCCGCATGGGCTTCTGGGCCGACTTCTACACGCGGTTGTTCAACTTCCGCGAGCTGCGCTACTTCGACATTCAGGGTGAGTACACCGGCCTGGCGTCGAAGGCCATGACCGCACCCGACGGTTTGATCCGCATTCCGCTGAACGAAGAAAGCAAGCAAGGCGGCGGCCAGATCGAAGAGTTCTTGATGAAGTTCAACGGCGAAGGCATTCAACACGTGGCGCTGATCTGCGATGACCTGCCGGCCACGGTGGACCGCCTGGCCCTGGCCGGCGTGCCGCTGATGACCGCGCCGAACGATATCTACTACACGATGCTGAATGAACGCCTGCCCGGCCATGGCCAAGACGTGGCGGCGCTGCAAACCCGCGGCATCCTGCTCGACGGTTCCACCGCTGGTGGCCAGCCGCGCTTGCTGCTGCAAATCTTTTCGCAAACCGTGCTCGGGCCGGTGTTCTTCGAGTTCATTCAGCGCCGGGGCGATGAAGGTTTTGGCGAAGGCAACTTCAAAGCCTTGTTTGAATCGTTAGAACGCGACCAGGTGCGGCGCGGGACGCTGGAGGTCAAGACCTGAAGGCGGGCCGGGGCGCCGGGTCGATCTGCGCTTGCACCCACGCGGCAGCGGCGAACAGGCGCTCGTCCTCATCCGGGCGGCCCACCAGTTGCAGGCCCAGCGGCAGGCCGGCGTCGTCCAAACCACCAGGCAGCGTGAGGCACGGGCAACCCAGTAGTTGCCAGGGCCGGCTGAACAAAGGGTCGCCGGTGCTGGCCAGGCCCAAAGGTGCCGCGCCGGTGGCAGCCGGGGCCAGCAGCACATCGGCGCCATTGAACAAGGCTTCAATTTGGCCGCGCGCCTGCACGCCCTGGGCCAGCGCCGCGGCGTAATCGGCCGCGGGGACGCGCGCCGCCTCGGCCAGAAAACCGCGCAATGCAGCGGACAGCTCGGCGCGCCGGTACTGCCATTCCGGCGCCAGCGCGCGCGCCGTCTCGAAGGCTTGAATCAGGCGTTGGGCTTCAAACAAGGCGTCGAATTGCACTGGCCACCGCACATCCAACAGCCCCGCACCAGCGCGCGACAAGCGCGCAGCAACGGCCTGCAACATCGCGCACATGGCGGGCGTGGCCGCAGCGTGGTCAGCCAAGACCAGGCCCAGCTTGGCCGCAAAGGCCTGCGCGCTGGGCAACGCCTCACCCGCGCGGCCTTGCAGCGCGTGGGCCAGCAGCGCGGCGTCGTCCACGCTGCGGGCGAACACGCCCACTTCATCCAGCGTGTCGGAGTTGAGCTTGACCCCGGCACGTGGCACGCGCCGCACTGAAGGCTTGAAGCCCACCACGCCGCAGTAGGCCGCCGGACGGATCACCGAGCCCGCCGTTTGCGTGCCCAGCGCCAACGGCACCAACCCTGCCGCCACCGCCGCGGCCGAGCCGCTGGACGAGCCGCCCGGCGTGTGCCCCAGGCGGTGCGGGTTGCGCGTGGCGCAGGGCACGAAGTTGGCAAACTCGGTGGCCGCGGTCTTGCCCAGCACCCAGGCGCCGTCAGCGCGCGCCAAGGCCACACAGGCGGCATCGGCCTGCGGCACATGGCCGGCGTAGATGGGCGAGCCGTACTCGGTGCACACGCCGGCGGTGTCGATGTTGTCCTTCACGCCCAGCGGCAGGCCGAACATGCTGCCGTTGCTCGGGCCGGCATCGGCGGCGCGGGCGCGCTCGCGCATGGCCGGCGCATCGAACTGCAACCAAGCCTGCAATGGCGGCACGCTCAGGCTGCGTTGGATCAAGGCCTCGGCCAGGCGCGCCGCGCTCAGCTCGCGCTGCGCCAGGGCGCGCGCCAACTGCACGGCGCTTTGCTCATGCAGGGGTGGCGCCATGCGGCGCTTCAGGAATCCACCTTCACATTGCCGTCTTTCACCACCTTGGCCCACTTCTCGGTCTCAGTGCGAATGAACTGGGTGAACTTCTGTGCGCTGCCGCCACCGTCTTCAGCGCCGAAGGTGTCCAACTTTTCCTGCACATCGGGCATGGTCAGGATGGCATTAACATCACGGTTCACTTTTTCAACAATGTGTGCCGGCAACTTGCCCGGCCCGACCAGGCCGTACCAGGTGGTGGCTTCGAAGCCATCAAAGCCTTCTTCCTGCATGGTGGGCACGCCGGGGTGGCCCTTGGCGCGCTTGGTGCGTGTTTGCGCAATGGCCAGCACGCGGCCGTTCTTCACATGCGGCGTGGCCGCGGTCATGGTTTCGAAGCTGAACTGAATCTGGCCACCGATCAAATCAGTCAGCAAGGGGCCGCTGCCCTTGTACGGAATGTGCAGTGCATCGACCTTGGCGCGTAGCTTGAACATTTCCAGCGCCAGGTGCTGCGCCGAGCCGGCGCCCGCCGAGCCGAAGCTCACTGCGCCGGGCTTGGCCTTGCACAGGGCCACGATGTCGGCCACGTTCTTCACGCCTTGCGCCGGATTGGCGATCAGCAGGTTGGGCGTGACACCCACCAGCACGATGGGCGTGAAATCGCGCTCGATGTTGTAGCGCAGCTTGGGTTGCAGGCTGGCCGCCAGGGCGTGGCTGTTGATGTGCGCCATGAGCAGGCTGCTGCCGTCAGCCGGCTGGGTGGCCATGTACTCAGCCGCCAGCACACCGGCCACGCCGGCCTTGGTTTCAACGATCACCTGCTGGCCCCACATGCCGGTGAGCTTTTGCGCCACCACCCGGGCCAGCGCATCGGTGCCGCCGCCCGGGGGGAAGCCGACCACGATGCGCACCGGGCCGCTGGGCCATTCCTGCGCGCGCAGCGCCGGCAGCGCCAGGCCGGCGGCGGCGCCGGCAGCGGCTTGGATGAAGGTTCGTTTTTGCATGATGACTTTCGGTTAACGCTTGGTTCAAGCCGCCACTGACAACGCACTGGTCTGCGGGTGCGACGCATAGAAATCCATCGCCGCCTGCACGCCGCTGCCGGCCAGGGGCACGCCGGAAAGCTTCAAGCCCATTTCGCAGCCGGCCACGGCGGCGAGCAAGGTCAGGTCGTTGCTGTCGCCCAGGTGGCCGATGCGGAACATGCGGCCCTTGAGCTTGCCCAGGCCGGTGCCCAGGGAAAGATCGAAACGCTGGTGGATGAGCGCGCGCACGCGGTCGGCGTCAATGCCTTGCGGCAGCACCACGCCGGTGAGGATGGGCGAATGCAGCGCGGCATCCTGGCACTGCGTTTGCAGGCCCCAGGCCGCCACGGCCGCGCGCACGCCGGTGGCCCAGCGCTGGTGGCGCGCAAACACATTCGCCAGGCCTTCGTCTTGCAGCATTTCTAACGCTTCATACAAGCCATAGAGCAAATTGGTGTTGGGCGTGTAGGGGAAGTAGCCGCCCTTGTTCATGTCGAGCATCTCGTCCCAGGCCCAGAAGGCCTTGGGCAGGCGCGCTGTCTGGCTGGCCGCGATGGCCTTGGGCGACAAGGCGTTGAAGCTGATGCCCGGCGGCAGCATCAGCCCTTTTTGCGAGCCGCTGACGGTGACATCCACGCCCCATTCATCGTGCCGATAGTCGGCACTGCCCAGGCCCGACACGCTGTCCACCAGCAGCAGCGCCGGGTGGCCGGTGGCGTCCATCGCGCGGCGCACGGCGGCGATGTCTGAGGTGACACCGGTGGAGGTTTCGTTGTGCACCACGCACACCGCCTTGATGGCATGCACACCATCGGCGCGCAAGCGCTGTTCGATCAGGTCGGCCTGCACACCGCGGCGCCAACTGTTGGGCAGGCCGACCTCATCCACGCCCGGCAGCGCCAGGAATTCAGGCCTCAAGCCCAGGCGCAGCGCGATCTTGTGCCAAAGCGCGGCGAACTGGCCGGTCTCATACATCAGCACGCCATCACCCGGCGACAAGGTGTTGACCAGTGCTGCCTCCCACGCGCCCGTGCCCGAAGCCGGGTAGATCACCACCGGGTGGCGCGTCTGGAAGATGCGCTGCAGGCCTTCAAGCACGCTGCGGCCCAGGCCGGCGAATTCGGGGCCACGGTGGTCGATGGTGGGCAAGCTGATGGCGCGCAAGATGCGGTCGGGCACCGGGCTGGGGCCGGGGATCTGCAAGAAGTGGCGGCCGCTGGCGTGGTGGTTCAGCTTCATCTGGGCTCCTGGGAAGGCCGCTAGTTTTGCATACAGAATGAGCCATGCCCGCCACGCTTTCAACCCCCCGCCCGGCCAGCGCCGAAGCGCAAGAACTCGAGCGCCGCCTGCGCCAACACACCCAGGGCGAGGTGCTGTTTGACGCCGCCTCGCGCGGCCGCTATGCCACCGATGCTTCCATCTACCAAGTCATGCCGCTGGGCGTGTTCGTGCCGCGCAGCGATGCCGACGTGGCCACCGCCTTGGGGCTTGCGCGTGAGTTGAACACGCCGGTGGTGGCGCGCGGCGGCGGCACCTCGCAATGTGGCCAGACCACCGGCTCGGGCCTGGTGGTGGATGTGAGCCAGCATTTGCGCGAGGTGCTGGCATTTGACCAGCACGCCGCCACGGTGGACGTGCAGCCCGGCCTGGTGCTCGACGCGCTTAACGTTTGGCTCAAGCCACACGGCCTGTGGTTCCCGGTGGATGTTTCAACCAGCGCGCAGGCGACGCTGGGCGGCATGGCCGGCAACAACAGTTGCGGCAGCCGCAGCATCGCCTACGGCAACATGGTGCACAACGTGCTGGGCGCGCAGGCCTGGTTGTCCGATGGCCGCTTGCTGAATTTCGGCCCGCAGGCCACGCTGGGTGCAGCCGAAGCGCAGATTGCCGCCTTCGTGCACGGCCTGGCCGCGCAGCAGCGTGAAGAGATCGAAGCGCGTTGGCCCAAAGTTCTGCGCCGCGTGGGCGGCTACAACCTCGACATCTTTCACCCGCAAAGCGAGCGCCCCTACACCGCTGACGGTTCGGTGAACCTGGCGCACCTGCTGGTGGGCAGCGAAGGCACGCTGGCCTTCACCCGCAGCCTGAAGTTGAAGCTCAGCGCGCTGCCGCGCGCCAAGGTGTTGGGGGTGGTGAACTTCAAGCGCTTTGCCGCGGCCATGGCGGCGGCGCAGCACATCGTGAAGCTCGGGCCCAGCGCGGTGGAGCTGGTGGACCGCACGATGTTCGAGCTGGCCCGCGCCAACCCGGCGTTCCGGCCGGTGATCGAAGCCGCGCTCATCGGTGCGCCTGAAGCCATTCTGCTGGTCGAATTCAGCGGCGACGAGCGCGGCGCGCTGCTGCGCCAGTTGCGCGCCCTGGGCGAATTGATGGCCGACCTGGGCGAGCCCGGCAGCGTGGTGGAGATGCCCGAAGAAGGCCCGCAAAAAGCGCTGTGGGACGTGCGCAAGGCCGGGCTGAACATCATGATGAGCCTGAAGGGCGACGGCAAGCCGGTGAGCTTCATTGAAGACTGCGCCGTGCCGCTGGAGCACCTGGCCGAGTACACCGCGGCGTTAACCGATGTCTTCAGCCGGCACGGCACGCGCGGCACCTGGTATGCCCACGCCTCGGTGGGCACGCTGCATGTGCGGCCCATTCTCGACATGCGCCGCGACGGCGCGGCCAAGATGCGCACCATTGCCGAAGAAGCCGCCGCACTGGTGCGCCAGTACAAGGGCGCGTACAGCGGCGAGCACGGCGACGGCCTGTGCCGCGGCGAATGGATCGAGTGGCAGTTCGGCCCGCGCATCACCCAAGCCTTCAGCGCCATCAAGCAGCACTTGGACCCGGCCAACTTGTTCAATCCGGGCCGCATGATCAATCCGCCAAAGATGGACGATGCGGCGCTGTTTCGCTTCCCAACCGGCTACAAGACCATCCCCTTGCGGCCGGTGTTTGACTGGTCGGCCTGGAACGTGCAGAACGACCCGCTCACTGAAACCACCACCGCACCCGGCAGCGGTGGCGACAACACCCAAGGCCTGGCCAAAGCGGTGGAGATGTGCAACAACAACGGCCACTGCCGCAAGTTCGACGCCGGCACCATGTGCCCGAGCTTCCGCGTCACGCGCGGCGAGCAGCACACCACGCGCGGGCGCGCCAACACGCTGCGCCTGGCCCTGAGCGGCCAGCTCGGCGCCGAGGCGCTCACCGGCCCATTGGTGCAAGAAGCGCTCGACCTGTGTGTGGGCTGCAAAGGCTGCAAGCGCGACTGCCCCACCGGCGTGGACATGGCGCGCATGAAGCTCGAAGTTAACGCCCAGCGCCGCGTGCGCCACGGCCTGGCGCTGAAAGACCGGCTCATCGCCCACCTGCCGGCCTATGCCGGTTTGGCCAGCCGCTGGCCGGGCCTGTTCAACCTGCGCAACCGCTCGGCGTTGTTGCGCTGTTTGGGCCAGCGCTGGCTGGGCCTGGCGGCGCAACGCAGCCTGCCGGCGTTTCGGCGCGACACGTTTTGGCGCGCGCTGCAACACCAGCCGCTGGCCAGCCGCGAGGAGCTTTTGGCCGCGGCCAAGCCGGTGGTGTTGTTCGTCGACACCTTCAACGGCCACTTCGAGAGCGAAAACGCGCTGGCCGCGGTGCAGGTGTTGCAGGCCGGCGGCTACGCCGTGCATGTGGCCTTGGGGCTGGCGGGCAAGCGGCTGTGTTGCGGCCGCACCTACCTGGCCGCGGGCATGGCCGCTGAGGCCAAGGCCCACGCGCAGCACTTGCTGGCCGTGTTGGCGCCGCTGGCGCAGCGCGGCATCGCCATCGTCGGGCTGGAGCCTTCATGCCTGTACACGCTGCGCGACGAGATGTTGGTGATGGGCCTGGGCGATGCAGCCCACGTGGTGGCCGGCCAGGCCTTGTTGTTCGAAGAGTTCCTGGCCCGCGAGGCCAGTGCTGGCCTCTTGAACTTGAAGTTAAGCCCGGCCAAGCAAGCCATGCTGGTGCACGGCCATTGCCACCAAAAAGCTTTTGGCGCGATGCCGCCGGTGCTGAAGGTGTTGCGTTTGATACCCGGTGCCATGCCCAGCGTGATCGAGAGTTCTTGCTGCGGCATGGCCGGCAGCTTCGGCTATGAAGCGGCGCACCTTGACGTGAGCATGCAGATGGCCGAGTTGAGCCTGTTGCCCGCCGTGCGCGCCGCGCCCGATGCGCTGCTGGTGGCCGATGGCACCAGTTGCCGACACCAGATTGCTGACGGTGCGCAACGCCAGGCCTGGCATGTGGCGCGTGTGCTGGCCGATCACCTGGTGCCGGGCGGCTGAGCGGGCGCGCGAGCGAAAGACAGCCAGCCAGTGCGCGCCATCCGCGGCCTGGCCAGCAGGGCGGGCGGGTGGCAGTGAACATGGTGAACAGGGCATTGCGACCTGGCAGCGCGAGTCGTATAAGTGCGGCCGACGGCTCGCGGCAACGGCCCGTTGTTTGCGCGCCGGCACAAGGAGCGCACATGCACGCACTGACGCACACACTGACCTATGGTTTGATCACGGCCACCGCCGCGCTCGCCACGTCGAGCGCCCTCGTCACGGGCGGGCCCGCGGCAGGCGGTGAAGCGAAGACGAGTTTCGACCCCTTGCTCGCCGCGCCCGGCAGCGTCTGCGGCCCGGTGGCGGGCGGGCAGCCCCAGTTGCTCAAACAGCTGCTGCTGGCGCAGGCCCAGACCCAGCCGCCCAAGGCCGAAACCGCGCCCTTCACGGCCACCACCGCCAAGGCGTCGAGCAACCCGCCGCCGGCCATTGCTAACGTTCCGCTTTACCCGGACCTGGGTGCGTTGACCTTCAAGGTGGGCACCCGGCAGCCGAAGGCGCAGGCCTACTTCGACCAGGGGCTGCGTCTGGCCGCCGGCTTCAACCATGCTGAAGCGCAGCGCGCGTTCCAGGCCGCGCAACGGCTGGACCCCGACTGCGCGATGTGCTACTGGGGCGAGGCCTGGGTGCTGGGGCCGAACATCAACGTGCCGATGGCGCCGGAAGCCAACGCGCCGGCGGTGGCCGCGATGACGCAGGCAACCGCACTGGCCGGCAAGGCGCCCGAACGCGAACGCGACCTGATCGAAGCCTTGGCGCGCCGCTACTCGCCCGACCCCAAGGCCGATCGCGCCGCGCTCGACGGCGCATTCGCCGACGCCATGAAGGCGTTGGCGGCGAAGTACCCGCGCGACGACCAGATCCTGGCGATCTATGTCGAAGCGGTGATGGACACGCAGCCGTGGGATTACTGGGAAGCTGCCGGCGCCAAACCCAAGGGCCGCGCGCAGGAAATCGTCACGGCGCTGGAGACCGTGCTGGCGCGCAACCCGAAGCATGCCGGGGCGATCCACCTCTACATCCACGCCGTTGAAGCCTCGACCCGGCCCGAGCGCGCGTTGCCGCATGCGCAGCGGCTGGCCGCGCTGATGCCCGGCGCCGGCCACATCGTGCACATGCCGGCGCACATCTACTACCGCGTCGGGCTGTACCGCGATTCGCTGCAGGCCAACCGCCGTGCGCTGCAGGTTGACGAGCGCTACTTCAAGTCGTCGGCCTCCGACCCCATCTACAAGTTTGCCTACTACCCGCACAACATCCACTTCGTGCTCGTCTCGGCCATGATGGGTGGTGATGCGCAGACCACGCTCGACGCCGCCGCGCGGCTGGACGCGGCCTTGCCTGCCGACGTGGTGAAGAGCTTTGCCGTGCTCGAACCGGTGAAGGGCGCACCGTATTACGCGCATGCGCTGTTCAGCCCTGCCGACACCCTGCTCGCCCTGCCCGCGCCGCCCAAAGAGCTGGCGCTGGTGACGGCCATGTACCACTACGCGCGCGCCGTCGGCTTTGCGGCCAAGCGCGACGGCGCCGCGGCGCGGCTCGAAGTGCAAGCGCTGGAACGCATCGAAAAGCAAACCGATTTCAAACCCTATGCCGACTGGGGCGTGCCGGCCAAGGAAGTGGTGCAGACCGCGCGCTGGGTGGCGCTGGGCCGCATCGCCGATGCCGCCGGCGACCTCGACGCCGCGGCCAAGGCCTACGAAGAAGCGATCTTCATCGAGGATTCGCTGGCCTACACCGAGCCGCCATATTGGTACTACCCGGTGCGCCAGTCTTTGGCCGCGGTGCGCTTGCGCCAAGGGAAGTTGGATGAGGCGCAGACGGCGTTCCGCGATTCATTGGCTCGCGTGCGCCAGAACGGCTGGGCCTTGGCGGGCTTGGCCGAGACCTACCGCAAGGCGGGCAAGGTGAGCGATGAAAAGGCGGCGCGCGCCGCTTTGGCTCGCACCTGGTTTGGTGGCCGCGCGCCGGACATTCAGCGGCTGTGATTCGCCGTTGGCGGCTGGCGGTTGGCGGTTGGCGGCTCACTAACGTTGCGGCATGTCTTGGATTGAAAACCCCAGGCTCACGGCGGCATCTTCCGGCACCGGCGGCATGGTGTCGTTCCAGGCCAGCCAATTGGCCCGCATGGCGGCCAGCCGTTCGGGTTGGCGGTGGGCCAGGTTGGCACGCTCGCGCTCGTCGGCCGGGATGTTGAACAGGTACTCGTTGCCGTCAACCATCAAGTACTTCCAGTCGCCCACGCGCAGCGCGCGCTGGCCGCGGTGCTTCATGCGCCAGTGCAGGGGGCGGCTGAAGGTTTGGTGTGGCTGATCCAGAACGTTAAGTAACGAGACGCCATCCAGCGCGTGACCCGGCGCCGCGGCCACGCCGGCCGCGGCCAGCATGGTGGCGCTCCAGTCCATCGTCAGGCACTGCTGCGTGCTCACGCCGCCCGGGGCAATGCGCGCCGGCCAGTGCGCGATCCAGGGCACGCGGATGCCGCCTTCGGTGAGGTCCATCTTGCCGCCCACCAGCGGCCAGTTGTCGCTGAAGCGTTCGCCGCCGTTGTCGCTGGTGAACACCACCAGGGTGTTGTCGGCCACACCTGCCTTGTGCAATGCCTGCATGACCTGGCCGATGCCTTCGTCCATGTGATGGATCATGCGCTGGTAGGTGTGAACGTTGCCGCCATCCAGATGAAAGATGTTGGCCTGGGTGGCTTGCGCCACGGCACGGTCTTCGCGCGTTTCCCAGGGCCAATGCGGAGCGGTGTAGTGCATGCTCAGGAAGAAGGGCTGGGTTGTTCCTGCCACGCGGCGAATGAAGTCAACTGAACGGTTAGTGATCAGGTCGGTGAGGTAGCCTTCGGTGGGCGTTTCCACGTCACCGTCAAACAAGTCATGCGTGCCGTTGCTGGCGCAGTGGGTGAAGTAGTCCACACCGCCGGCCAGCGGGCCGAAGAATTCTTCGTAGCCGCTCTTCAGTGGCCCGAAGTGCGGCGCAAAGCCCAGGTGCCACTTGCCGATGAGCGCGGTGCGGTAGCCGGCATCACGCAGCAGCGAAGGCAAGGTGGGGTGCTCGGGCGGCAGGCCGAGCACCGGGTTGCCGCGCGTGCGGCTGCCAATGGGTTCTTCGGCCGCGCCGCGCAGCCGGTACTGGTAGCGCGCGGTCATCAGCGCAAAGCGTGTGGGCGAGCACACGGGGGAATTGGCGTAACCCTGGGTGAAGCGCAGGCCGCGCGCGGCCAGCTCGTCGAGCACGGGCGAGACGGCGCCGAATGGCGCCGCGCGGCCGCCGTAGCAGCCCAGATCGGCAAAGCCGAGATCGTCGGCGACGATGAAGATGATGTTGGGGCGGGTCATGGTGCGTTCCGAGAAGGCTTGTGGCAAAGCGCGGGGTGGGCTGCGCATGAAGCGCGCAATCTATCAAGCGCGCAGCCGCCGTCTGCCCGGGTTCTGCCCAGGGTTGGCCCCGCGCCGCGCTGGCCACAATCGCCACCCGCCCGCCACCGTTGTGCAGGCCGCAGGAGTGCACACCATGGCTGTACGCATTGTTCGTTTGGGCAGCCCACGCAGCCTCACCGAAGGCCCGCGCCTGGGCACGGTGCGGCGCCCGCCGCGTGGCGTGCCCAAGGGTGACTTTGCCAAGAAGGATTGGTACGACGTGTGGTACCCCAACCTGGCGCCCAGCCTGGAGACGATGAAGCTGGCCCTGGAAGCCGAAGACGAGAAATCATGGGCCATTTTTGCGCGGCGCTACCGCAGCGAAATGGCTCACCCCGACGCCGCCCACAGCATTGCCCTGCTGGCCACCTTGTCGCACGGCGCGAATTTTTCCTTGGGCTGCTATTGCGCCGATGAGTCACGCTGCCACCGCTCGCTGCTGCGCGAGTTGCTGGTGCAGCAAGGGGCGGCCATTCAGCCTTGAGCAGCATTCGTCAAGGCACGCGTCATTGGCTCACGGCGCGTTGGCCACCGCCCCTTTCAGCGCGGCTTGAAGATGTCGGCCAGCCGGTCAGGCGTGCTGTCGATGCGCACCAATGCGGAGTGACGTGGCCCGCCCCGCACATCGAACTTCACTGCGCGGAAGTCGTCGTCGCGTCTGAGCAGCAAGTCCACCGGCACCTGCCCACCTTTGTTGGCCACCAGGGCCGCCTGCAGCCGATCAGCGGTGTAGGCCTGCAAGTTCACGGCAACGATTTTGTCGCCGGCCCGCAGCCCTTCACGAAAGGCGGGCGCCTCCCAAGTCACTTCCTTGATCTCGCCGTCACCGCCCACGCCGATGCCCAGTGAGTGCCCCAGCCACAGCGTCGGCTTGTCGGGGTCGAGCGAGGCCAGGTCGAGCGCGCTGCGCGCATCGTTGAAGCCCAGTTTCCAGCCGGCGCGGGCGAGCCCATGCGGCTCGATGGCGCCGCCGTTGCGATCGAGCCGTTCACGAAAGAAGCCACGCCAGTCATGCGCAAACACCGCGTTCATGGCGGCCACGACATCATCAAACGTGTACAGGTCCGGGCCCTTGTGGCCGGGCGGCCCGGTGAAGAACCGGCGCGCAAAATCGTCCAACGACTTCTGCTCGTTTGTGCGTTCGCGGATCAGCGTGTCCGCGTCGAGCCAGATCAACAGCGCTGACTCGCCGTAGTAATCCCAACCCCGCGTCCACGCCGGCCAGGGCGCCTCAGCCCTGCCACCATAGCCCGGGTCGTTGGTGGTGTCTTGCAGGTTGCGCCATTGCCGCCCAGGCAGCGCGCCGTACCAGGCCGCCGCGTTGCCGAACGAGCGCCGCGCCTGCTCGGGGGTGATGAGCCCGCTGCGCGCGGCCACCACCACGCCCCAGTACTGCGTGAGCCCTTCGTAGACCCAAAGCAGCGCGTTGCTGGTTGCGGTGTTGAAGTCAGGCGCCCATTGTTCGGTGGGCCGGCGGAACTTGCCGTTCCAGGCGTGAACCAGTTCGTGCGCAACATCATCGCGCCGCCTTGCCGCCGCCGCCCAATCATCGAAGTAACGCCCGTCGTACGAGTTCTCGCTCGATTCGTGGTGTTCGAGTGCCGTGTGCTGCAAGC
The DNA here is from genome assembly GCA_031418595.1 of Burkholderiales bacterium. Lineage (GTDB taxonomy): Bacteria > Pseudomonadota > Gammaproteobacteria > Burkholderiales > Burkholderiaceae_C > Rubrivivax. The sequence continues at coordinate 1,099 of JANOXU010000096.1, read as the reverse complement.
CCTTCAGGTTGGCCAACAGCAAGTCGTAGTGACGCCACGGGCGCGAGCCGAACAGGTGCCCGGCTTGCACAAACAGCCGCCGATGGGCTTCGATCTGTTCGTCACTCGGCACTTTCTCAGCGCTGCGATCGCTGAACAAGTGCATCACGGCCGGGTGTGCCGTGCCGGGTGCATCCAACTCAATGCGCCGGTACGACACGCCGGCGTAAAGCGGTGAATCAACCAGCGTCTCCAGGCTCACCGGCTCGAACTCAACCCAGCCGTCGCGCTCGCTGCGCGCGCGCAGCGCAGAACCCCAACGCCACCCGGGCGGCAATTTCACAGCGGCCTGCACCTCGACCGCCGCCGCTGCATGACCGGCTGGGTACAGCACCATGGTGGGCCACTGCAGGCCGAACATGTCCTGGTGCAAGGGGTTCGGGTTGGTCGGATTTTTGGGTGTGCCCAGCCACTGGAAGCTCACGTCAACGCCCCGCGCCCCTGCGGGCACCTGCACCTCGAACGCATGAAGATCTTCAGTTGAACGCCGCCACGCCAAGCGCTGGCCTTGGGCCTGGATCACCAGCCCGGCGATTTGCCGCGCGTTGCCGTGGGGCCCGTGCCAGCCCGGCAGCCAGCGCGGGTAGTGCAGCACCAGCCGCCCGGGAGCTGCCGGAATGCGCTGCTGAACCTGAAAGATCCACTGGCCGATATTGGTGGCATCAACCCGCAGCGTGACTGTGCCGGGATAGGCCGGTGCCTGCGCTGGCGGCGCCGCGAACGCTGTGGTGGAGATGGCGCCGGCGGCGGCCATGGCGATCAGCCAAGCCACGAACACGCCGGCGTGGCGAACCACGTTCGCATCTGTCTTCATGGCAAACCCCATGTGTTGAACCATTTCTTGAGTCGAAAGCCGCTCACCCAACAACCACCGCGTCAGGCCAGTTTGCCCACACCCGCCGCGGCCGGCCAGCGGCCGTAGGTCGCGCGGCTCCACAGCATTTCAAGCGGCCCGCGTTCATGCCGGCGCAACCACCACAGGCTCCACGGCACCTGCACGGCGAAGAAGATCAGCAGCGCCAGCAGCAGGCCCCACGCCGGGCCGACCCGGCCCCACAGG
>JANOXU010000095.1:0-17262 GCA_031418595.1 Burkholderiales bacterium | reverse complement strand
ACGTACTTCGGGCCGGGTTCGCCAAAGCGCGCCAGCGTTGTTTTCTTCCAGTCTTCGCGCTTTTGCCAGACGAACCACTTGCCGTTCGGATCAAAGCTGTTCAGCGTGTAGGCGCTCAGTGACAGCGGCGGGTTGAAGGCGAACTTCAGCGGGTCGCCGGCCTTCTCAAACACATGCTTGGGCATCATCCACATCGCGTTCCAGCGCACCGTGAACAGGGCATGGAAGCGCGAGTTGGGTTTCTTCAGCTTGAACACCACGGTGTACGGGTCGGGCGCGGCGATGCTGGCCACGTTGATCTGGATCGGCGCGCTCCAACGCAGGCCCTTGGTGTTGAGGTGCGTGTCGATGGTGTACACCACGTCGGCCGCGGTGAACTCCACACCGTCGCTCCAATGAATGCCCTTGCGCAGCTTCACCGTCATCTCGGTGAAGTTGGCGTTGTAGATCGGTTTGTCAGACGCCAGCGAGTTGTCCCACACGCCGTTGATGCCGCGGTTGGGGTCGATGTACCAGAACGTGTCCATGGCCAACTGATGCAGACCGGTGCTCTGGCCGCCGGCATTGATGGCCCAGATGTTGAACCAGCCCGCGTTCTTGATCGTGCCCTCGGGGTTCTCGACCACCAGCGTCTGGTGGCGCGGCACGTTGGAGATCAACTCCTGCGCCTGCGCGCTGCCCAGCAGCAGGCCTGACAGGCTCATGAGGCCCAGGAACAAGTTCTTCAGAGATCGCATGGCAGCCTCTCGGTGGGGTGGGGGGATGGCAAAAAAGTGGCGCGGCGGTTAACGTTCAAGTCCAGCCAGCGTCAACGATGAAGTCTTGCGCGGTGCACAACGCGCTGTCGTCAGCGGCCAAGAACAGCGCCATGCGTGCGATGTCGTCGGGCATCAGCGCGCGGTTGATGCATTGGCCGCGGGCGATGTCGGCGCGGGCTTGGTCGTCGACCCACAAGCGCTGTTGCTTGTCGGTCATCACCCAACCCGGCACGATGGTGTTGACCCGGATGTTGAAGGCCCCGAGATCGCGCGCCAAGCTGCGCGTGAGCCCCTGCACCGCGGCCTTGCAGGTCGCGTACACCGGCATGCCGCCTTGCTTGAGCATCCAGCTGATCGAGCCGAAGTTGATGATCGACCCCGCTCCGGCAGCCTTCATGTCGGTGGCCACATGGCGCGCGGCGAAGAACTGGTGCTTGAGGTTCACCGCGACGGCGGCGTCCCAACTTTCGGGCGTTGTGGCATCGATGCTGTGGCGCTGGTCATTGGCGGCGTTGTTGAGCAGCACAGCCAGCGGCCCGGTGTGGTGGCGCACGGTGTCGATCGCCTGCTCCAGCGCTGTGATGTTGGTCAGGTCGGCCGCCACGAACAGTGGCGCATGGCGGGCACCGGCCAGTTCGGTGGCCAGGGCCTGGCCGGCGGCGGTGTCGATATCGATGAAGCCCACCTTCGCGCCTTGGCGAACGAAATGCTCGACCAGCGCCGCACCAATGCCACTGGCGCCACCGGTGACGAGCACGCTGCGGTCTTCGAGACTGGGGTAGTGGGCAAATGCCGGCATGAGCGCGCGTCGTTGAGCAAACGGATGGTCATACTAGAACCGTGACGCGCAGGAACGAAGCAGGGAAAACACTCCGGGCTGCGACGCGGCGGCACAGGTGGTGTGAGTCGCTCCCGCAGCGCGTGACCTGCTACGCGACGCGTGACTGTCTACGCAAGCCGAGGGCGTCGGGTGGCCGGCTACGCTCACGCCCGGGGCGCCGCCCCCGGGCACGAGCGAAGCAGCACGCCCCGCCGGCCTGATCCCGCTCCCTACGCTGAAGTGCTGCGCTGCGAACCAGTCAAAGCAAACCCCACATACCCCGCCCGCGCCACCTCATCGCACTCGCGCCGGTACACGCCGATCTTCGCCACATAGGGCATGAAGACCCGCGGCTTACCTGGAACGTTGGCACCCAGGAACCAGGAGTCCGCCAGTGGAAACAAGGTGCGGTGCGCCGCGTCGTTGACCTGCACCACCCAGCGATCCTCAGCTTGCACTTCAGCATCGATGCGGGTATGCCCAGAAGCGCGCATATGCGCCAGGCAGCGCGCAATCCACTCCACATGCTGCTCGATGCCCACCACCATGTTCACCAGCACGGAAGGGCTGCCCGGGCCGGTGATGATGAACAGGTTGGGGAATCCGGCCGTCATCAGCCCCAGGTAGGTGCGCGGGCCGGCGGCCCATTTGTCTTGCAGCGCGCGCCCGCCCAGGCCGCGGATGTCGATGCGCGCCAGCGCGCCGGTGAGCGCGTCATAACCGGTGGCCAGCACGATGGCGTCGAGCTCGTGTTCCCCCGTCGTGGTGCGGATGCCGTTGGCGGTAACGCATTCGATCGGCGTGGCGCGCACATCCACCAGTTCCACATTGGGCCGATTGAAGGTCTCGTAGTACCCGGTGTCAACGCAGATGCGCTTGGTGCCCAGCGGGTGGTTGGTGGGCAGCAGCATCGCCGCCACGCGCGGGTCTTTCACGGTGGCGCGGATCTTGGCGCGAACGAAATCGGCAATGGTGTCGTTCGACGCCTTGTTCACCATCAGGTCGTTGAACGAATGCACGAAGTTCACGCCGCCCTGGGCCCAGCGCTTGGCGTATTCGTGTTCGCGCTCTGCGGCCGGGGTGTCGGCCGCAGAGCGTTCGGTGAAGTCGTACAAGGTGCCCACTTCGCGGGCGCGCGCTCGGTGTTCGCCGTAATTTGCTTTCCACTCACGCTGCGCCGCATCAGTCAGCGGCCGGTTCCAGGCCGGGATGCTGAAGTTGGGCGTGCGCTGGAACACCACCAGCTTGGCGGCTTGCTGCGCAATCACCGGAATGGCCTGGATGCCCGACGAGCCGGTGCCGATCACGGCCACTTTCTTGCCGGTGAAATCAACTCCCTCATGCGGCCAGGCGCCGGTGTGGTGCTGAGTGCCTTGAAATTCGGCCAGACCGGGCAGCTCGGGCATGCGGGCGGCTGACAAGGCGCCGCTGGCCATGACGCAAAAGCGTGCGCTGAACACCTCGCCTTGCGCGCTGCGCAGCCGCCACCTGTCAATGCCGTCATCGAAGTGCGCCGCGCTGATGGCGGTGTTGAATTGAATGTCTCGGCGCAGGTCAAAACGCAGCGCCACATGCTGGATGTAGCGCAGGATTTCCGGCTGCGCGGCGTAGCGCTCGCTCCAGGCCCAATCCTGTTCCAGCTCTTGCGAAAAGGAGTAGGAGTACTGAAGGCTTTCCACATCGCAGCGCGCGCCGGGGTAGCGGTTCCAGTACCACACGCCGCCCACGTCGGCCGCGGCTTCAAACACCCGCACGCGCCAGCCCTGGCTGCGCAGCGTGTGCAGCAGGTGCAGGCCGGCAAAGCCGGCGCCCACCACGGCCACGTCGAGCATGCGGTTGTCTGCGGCCATGGCGCGCGCCGCGCTCAAACCGCTGGCAAGTGCGGTTCGCGGGCAATGGCCGCGTTCACGCGCGGCATCACTTGCTCGGCCATGAGTTGCATCGAACGTTTGGTCAGGCCTTCATCCACCCAGTCCATGCCGGCATAGACCAGCTCGCCGAAGTCGCCGATCTGTTCGCGTAAGCCCAGGATCTGGTCGACCACGTTGTTCACGCTGCCGTGGATGCACAGCCGGTCGAGGATGTAGTCGATGGTCACCGTGCTGTCGGCCTGGTCCTGGCTTTCCTTGAACACGACCTGGCCACCGCGCTTGGCCACCTTGGCATAGAGCTGCTGGTAGTAGTAGCGGTAGGGGCTGCGCGCGTGGTCGATGGCATAGGCACGCGCCGTCTTTTCGTCATCCGCCACGAAGATGGTGCGGGCCACGCGCCAGTCGGCCACATCGGCCACCTGGCCCACGTTGCGCTTGCCCTGCTCGTAGTTGGCCCAATGCGTCTTGGCCCATTTGGGCAGCAAGAAGTTGGCCGAGAGTGGGTGGAAGTCGCGCTCGCCCATGGCGATCACGCCCTTGGAAAACGGCGCCACCACGGTGCCCACGATCTCCGGGCGCGGGCGCTGGTAAGGCTTGGCCACGACGCCCACGCCGATCACCGGGTCATACGTGTTGCGCGTGCTCACCTTGAAGCGGTTGCCGGGCAGGTCGATGTCATACGGCGGCTCGCGCTGCCAGAGTTCGAGGATCACGTCGATGCATTCACCGAACAGCTTGTTGCGGTCAACATCGAGCATGCCCAGTGCTTCGAAGTCAGACGGCAGCGCGCCCGGGCTGACGCCGAAGATGAACCGGCCTTGCGCCAGATGGTCGAACATCGCAGCCTGCGCGGCGATGAGCGTGGGGTGCATCTGCGACAGGTTGCAGGTGCCCGTGCCCAACATGATGTTCTTGGTGGCGTGGATCAGCGTGGCCAGGAACGTCATCGAGTGGGTGATGTTCTCGGTGCTGTCGGTGAGGTGCTCGCCGATGAAGACATCGTGGAAACCGAGTTGATCGGCCAGGATCACGGTCTCGCGGTCTTCCTGCAAGGTGCGCAAGGGCTCGCGCCCCAGCTCGTGCATGGGCATCATGAACAGTCCGAGTCGCATGGCGGGCCTGGTGGTTGCTGAACGGTACTTGAATATACTGGCAAGTACCTTCCCGCACAATAGCCTCAGATGCCCTGGTCCGTTTCGTGCTGGCGGGCAAGCGCTGTCGAAGACAGCTTGTGTCCCGCAGCTACCTTGTTGAACACTTGACTACTGTTGGGTAGACTGGAATACTGTTGAGATTGGCCTGGCCCGTTGCCCGGCCACCTCACCGGCTCGCCACCCGCGATGAACGCTCCCCTGCCCAGCCCCGCCGCCGCGCCCCGCTCCATTGCCGACCTGCCCGTGCAGCGCGCCGCCGCACCGCGCACGCCGGCACAGGCGCGCGCGCTGTACTACAACACCGGCAACGCTTTTGATGTGAAGCTGCCGCCCGTGCCCGACGCCAGCTTCACCGCCGAGCCCGCGCGCGCGCTCGATGCCCGCACGCCCACCAGCCTGATCGCCTGCGACCGCGCTGCCGAACTGGGCACACCCTACCCCGCCACCACGCCGCTGCTGCTGGCGCGCTATGCGCGCATCCGCCCCGGCGAGGCGCTGCGCACCGAATGGCAGGCCAGTGGCGTGATGGTCTATGTCATCACCGGCGCCGGCAGCACCACCTGTGGCGGCGAGACGGTGGGCTGGCGCGCGGGCGATGTCTTCGTGCTGCCCGGCGGCTGCGCGCATTCGCACCATGCGTTCGACGTGGCGGCGGTGCTGTGGCTGGTGAGCAATGAGCCGCAACTGGCGTTCGAGCACCTGCGCGGCCCGGCCAGCGGCCACGCACCCACCGAAGTGGTGCACTTCACGGCGGCAGAAATGGAACGCCAGATCGAGCTGATCTACAGCATCGGCCGCGGTGACGACATTGCCGGCTCGGCGCTCATCCTGGCCTCCACCAAGCAAGAAGCCATTCGCAATGTCTTGCCCACGCTCACGGTGGCCATGAACACGCTGCCGCCGGGTGTGGCACAACGCCCGCACAGCCACAACTCGGTGGCGGTGAGCCTGGTGATCGAAGGCGAGGGTTGCCATTCAGTGGTGAACGGCGTGCGCAAAGACTGGGCGCCCTGGGCCACCACCATCACCCCGGCCACCGCCGTTCATTCGCACCACAACGCAGGGCCGAAGCGCGCCATGTTCCTCATCGTGCAAGACGGCGGCCTGTACTACTACACCCGCGCCTTGGGCTTTTCATTTGCCGACGAGCCCCAGCCCGCGCCCCAGGAGAACGCAGCGTGACCACCCTCACCCCCCAGCGCCTGGCCGTGCGCCCCCTGGGCACTGCCCTGGGCGCCGAAGTGCGCGGCATCGACATGCGCGCCCCGCTTGACGACACCACCCGCGCCGAACTGCTGGCCGCCTGGATGCAGCACCTGGTGCTGGTTTTCCCCGGCCAGCGCATCACCGATGAAGAGCATGTGGCCTTCACCCGCTTCCTGGGCGAGCCTGAAATCTTTCACCAGGCCATCATCAAATCGAAGAGCGTGCGCGAGATCTTCCGCGTCTCGAACGTTAACGATGAAGGCGTGCTGATGCCGCCCACCGACCCCACGGTGCTTCAGCTTTCGCTGGCCCAGTGGTGGCACACCGACAGCAGCTACCGCGCCCTGCCCTGCGTGGGCGCCTTGCTGCACGGTGTGGAGGTGAGCCGCAGCGGCGGTGAAACGCAGTTCACCAACCTGTACAAGGTGTACGAGGCGTTGCCCACGGCGCTGAAGCAACGTGTGGTGGGGCGCAAGGCGCGGCACAACTTCGAGCACATGCACACCTTGCAGCCGCTCAAACCGATGACTGAAGCGGAACGCGCCGCCGTGCCGCCGGTATGGCACCCGCTGGTGCGCGTGCACCCGGTCACCGGCCGCACTTCGCTGTACATCAGCCCCATTTACAACGACGAGGTTGAAGGCTTGCCCAGCGCCGAAGCGCGTGCCTTGATTCAAGAGTTAGCCGAGTTCGCCGGCCGCCCCGAATTTGTCTATTCGCACCGCTGGGAGACCGACGATGTGGTGATGTGGGACAACCGCTGCACCCTGCACCAGGTGACCGCGTTCGACCCCACCGAGCGGCGCGTGATGCACCGCACCACCCTGGTCGGCACGCAGCCCGTGGTGGCGGCGGCGGTGCAGTGATGGCCACGCCCGCTGACTGGCGCGACGGCCTGGAACGCGACGCCGAGGGCCTGCCCAAGATCGAACACCTGGGCCTGCGCCCGGTGTGGCTGGCGCAGCGTGTTGAAGCCGCGCTCGAGCCCGCGCTGCCCATCATTGACCCGCACCACCATCTGTGGGAACGCGAAGGCGGCTACCTGCTCGATGAACTGTTAACTGATCTGAACAGCGGCCACCAAGTACAAGCCACGGTGTTTGCGCAATGCGGCTATGCCTATCGCACCGAAGGCCCCGAGGCGCTGCGCCCGGTGGGCGAAACCGAACGCATCACCGCCATCGCCAACGAAGCCGTGGCGCGCGACGTGCCGCAACAAGTTTGCGCCGGCATCGTGGGCCATGCCGACCTGACCCTGGGCGACGCGGTGCAAGACGTGCTGCAAGCCCACATTGCCGCCGCACAGGGGCGCTTTCGCGGCGTGCGCCACATCAATGCCCGCCACGAAGCCTTCAACGCCAGCTTGCTTGGCCGCCCGCCGGCCGGGCTGCTGCAGCACGCCGGGTTCAGGCGCGGCCTGGCGCAGTTGCAGGCGCTGGGCCTGAGCTTCGACGCCTGGCTGTATCACACGCAAATTGGCGAATTGGCCGATATGGCGCGTTCGCTGCCGGGCTTGCCCATCGTGCTCAACCACCTGGGCGGGCCGTTGGGCGTGGGGCCGTACCGCGGCAAGCGCAATGAGGTGTTGATGGCTTGGCGCGCGGCCATGGCGGTGCTGGCCAACTGCCCGAACGTGAGCGTCAAGCTCGGTGGCCTGGCCATGGCCATTGGCGGCTTTGAATTTCACAAGCTCACCACGCCGCCGGGTTCGGAGCAACTGGCCAACGCCTGGGCGCCGTACCTGCACAGCGCCATTGAACTGTTCGGCCCGCAGCGCTGCATGTTTGAAAGCAACTTCCCGGTCGACAAGGCGATGTGCAGCTACGCCGTGCTCTGGAACGCCTACAAGCGCGTGGCCGCCGGCGCTTCGGCCACTGACAAAGCGGCGCTGTTCCAGGACACCGCCAACCGCGTCTATCGCCTGGGGCTGGATGACACCGCCGCCAGCACAAACACGTAAGTCAACAGGACACGCCATGACCCTCACGCAACTCCTGCCCTGGCCGCCGCTGCCCTCTTCTGCCTGACCAGCGCCTGGGCGCAGACCGAGCCGCCGCGCATCGCCGCCATCCACCCCTACAGCGGCCCGCTGGCGTTGTATGGCGATCATCTCGTCTCGCGCGACAAGGCTGATGTCTTCGTGGGCACCTACACCTCGGGCATCAGCAACGCCGCCGGCTCCACCGATGTGGCCAAGGTGCGCGCCGCCGCCGCCAAGCTCGACAAGCCACTGAACGCCTACCCGAACGGCAATGGCGCCAAGTTCGACGACAAGTTCCAGAACACGCGCACCTTCCCCACTGTCATTCAATGGCAGGCGGGCAAGCAAGTCACCGTGTTCCCGGCCGAAGCGCGCGCCGCGGGCATTGCGCTGACGAACACGCCGCGCAAATAACCGCGAGCTGCACAAGAACAGCCACCGCATCGGCGCGCTGGCCTGGCTGGGCGGCGGCGCAGGCACCGCGCTCACTCTGGCGGCCTGCGCCAACTTGGGCAGCAGCGCTGCGCTCACGCCGCAAAGCTGCGCGCAAGCCGCGGCTTCGGTGGTGGCACAGAACGCCGTGCCGGGTGCGCGCCTGCGCATCACCCTGGCCGCCGAGCAAGCCGCCACGCCCACGTTCAAAGCGCATTGCCTGATCGAAGGCGCGCTGAACGAACGGGTGAGCGCGGTAGATGGCACGGCCTATGCCATCAAGTTCCGCATGCGGCTGCCTAAGGCGGCTGACTGGAACGGCAAGTTCTTTCAAGAAAGCGTGGGCGGCTCGGTGGGGGTGCTGACACAGACGATCGGCCTCACCTCGGGCATGACCACATCTGCCTTCGCCCGCGGCTTCACCGTGATCATGGGCGACTCGGGCCACGACAGCAGCATCAACACCGACCCCAACGCCGGTGGTGCCTCAGCCTTCGCGCGCGACCCACAAGCCCGCGTTGACTTTGGCCATGCCTCATACAACCTGGTGGCACAAGTGGGCAAGGCGCTTTCGCTGGCCTACTACGCCAAGCCCTCACAGCGCGCCTACTTCAGTGCCTGTTCTGATGGTGGCCGCCAAGCCGTGGGCCAAGCGCTGCACTACCCGCAGAACTTCGACGGCATCTTGGCCACCGCCCCGGCGGTGGACATTCCGCACATGACGGCCAATGTGCCTCTGATTCTGCAAACGCTGGGGCCAATCGCCAAGGCGGCGGGGCAGGTGGATGCGAACGGCCGCCCGCTGATCAACAAGGTGTACTCAAACGTTGCTCTGCAACTCGTCTCCCAAGCCGTGCTGCAAGCCTGCGACAAGTTGGACGGGCTGCAAGACGGCATGGTCAACCACATCGACGACACGCAGGCCAGCATCACGCACAAGACCGCGGTCTACCCGCAGGCCGTGGTCGATTGGGGCTTGATGAATTCACCTGACTTGTCGGCCTTCAAACGGCGTGGCGGCAAGATGATCGCGTGGACAGGCAACGCCGACCCGGCGGTGAGCCCGCGCGACACCATCAACTGGTACAAGGGCGTTGACGCGCATGAAGGTGGCCAGGCCGCGAACTTCTTGCGCCTGTTCATGGTGCCCGGCATGAACCATTGCGCCGGCGGCGTGGCCACAGACCGCTTTGACATGCTCACGCCGCTGGAAGACTGGGTGGAACGCGGCATTGCGCCGGCCCGCGTGCCGGCGCAAGCCAGCAACCCCGGCTACTTTGGCGTGGCCAGCCGCACCCGGCCGCTGTGCCCCTACCCGCAATACGCGCACTACAACGGCAGCGGCAGCATCGACTTGGCCAGCAACTTCAGTTGCCGTTGAACACCGGCCGCGCAGACCGCCTTGTCACACCGCTGTCAGCGCATGCCATGGAGCTGTTGAACCTGTTGGCCATCGGCCTGCTGCTGGGCGGCATTTACGCCATGGTGGCGGTGGGGCTGAACCTCATCTTCGGCGTGATTCGCGCGGTGAACTTCGCGCATGGCGAATTGGTGATGCTGGGCATGTACGGCGCCTGGATCGTCAGCACGCTGCTGAAGGTGGACCCTTACGTCACGTTGCTGATCGTGTTGCCGCTGTTGTTCGCGCTGGGCATGTTGATCCAGCGCTTCGTCATCCAGCCGCTGCAAAGCGAACACATGATGCAGATGTTTGCCACCTTCGCGCTGCTGACGATTGCGCAGAACACCGTGCTGCTGCTCACCCGCGGTGAAGGCCACAGCGTGAACACGGCGCTGTCGGGCCTGGCGCTTGAATTCGGTGACATGCGGCTCACCGCCACGCGCCTGGTGATCCTGGGGTCGGTGTCCGCCATCGCGCTGGCGCTGCACCTGTTCCTGGCGCACACGCTGCCGGGCAAGGCCATTCGCGCCGTCACGCAGGACCGCAACGCGGCGCGGCTGATGGGCATCAACGTGGAACGAACGTTTGCCATCACTTTCGGCATCGGCGCCGCGCTGGCCGGCCTGGGCAGCGTGGCCAGCGCCTATGTGGGCGGCTTGATCGTGGGCGTGGTGGAAAGCCTTGCCGGCTACTGCATCGACCCCGAACTCAAACAGGCCGTGTGGTTCTTGATCTTCCTGGCCGTGCGGGTGCTCAAACCCAGCAGCCTGTTCGGCCAGGCCGGCGCTGAAGAAATGGGCATGCGGGAGCAGACATGAATGCGCCTGCGCACGATGCTGAAGCCATGGCGCCCACAGCCCCCACGTCAAGTGCGTCGCTGCTGGCCAGCACGCGCCGCACCCTGGCCTTGGCCGCGGCCGGCGCGCTCGCCGCCATCGCCCCCTTGCTGCTGTTGCAAGGCCAGCCCTTCTGGGTGAACGTGCTGATCTACACCTACCTGTTCGCCGGCCTGGCCATGGCCTGGAACATCATGGCCGGCTTCGCCGGGTAGTTCTCACTCGGCCACGGCGTGTTCTTCGCCATCGGCGCCTACACCACCGCGCGGTTGTACCTGTTGTGGGGCATTTCGCCCTGGCTGGGCCTGCTGCCCGGCATGGCCTTGTGCGCGGTGCTTGGGCCGCTGCTCTTCTGGCCCACCTTCAGGTTGAAGGGCGCGTTCTTCGCCATTGCCACGCTGGCCTTCAACGAAGTGGGCTTTGTGTGTGCCAACTATTTTGAAACGTTAACCGGTGGGCCGCGGGGCTTGCAGATTCCCTACCAGCCAGGTCTGGCCAACATGATCTTCGCCAACCCGGTGCACACCGCGCTGCTGATGTTCGCCTTCATGGCGCTGTGTGTGGCCGTGGCCGTGGCGCTGCGGCGCAGCCGCCTGGGCTACTACCTGCTGGCCGTGCGTGAAGACGAAGACGCCGCGCGCGCGTCGGGCATCAGCGTGGCCGGGTGAAGTTGCGCGGCACGGCCATCAGTGCGGCGCTCACCGCGCTGGGCGGGGCGTTGTTCGTGATGGTGGTGCGCACGATTGACCCGCCCAGCCTGTTTGCCCTGCCCGAAATCGGCTTCAAGTTCGCCCTGCTCACGCTCATCGGCGGCATGGGCACCATTGCCGGGCCGGTGATCGGCGCCTTTCTCATCATCCCCACTGAAACCTGGCTGCGCGCCACCTTGGGCGGTGGCCTGCCCGGGCTGCACCTGGTGATCTTGGGCGTGCTGATGCTGCTGGCCGCACTGTTCATGCGCCGGGGTTTGCAGTTTGCGCTGGCAGGGCTGTGGCAGCGCTGGCTGCACCGGCGCTGGAGCCTGAAGTGAGCGGCGCGTTCCTGTCATTGCGCAACGTCGGCAAACGTTTCGGTGGCCTGCAAGCCGTGAACGATGTGAGCTTTGATGTGGCGCGCGGCGAGGTGGTGAGCATCATCGGCCCCAACGGCGCGGGCAAGACCACGCTGTTCAACCTGCTCACCGGGCAGTTGGCACCCAGCAGTGGCGAAGTGCGCTTCCAAGACCAACTCATCAACACCTTGGCGCCTGATGAACGCGCGCGGCTCGGCCTGGGCCGCACCTTCCAGGTGGCCAAGCCGCTGCTGGGTTTGAGCGCGCTTGAAAACGCCATGGTCGGCGCCTTCCTGCACCGCCCTGCCCTGCGGGCGGCCGAAGCGCAGGCCTTGCAGGTGTTGGCCGAAGTGGGCCTGGCCGCACGCGCCGCCGTGCGCGCGGGCGAGCTAACGTTAGCCGAAAGGCGCAAGCTGGAAGTGGCGCGCGCCATGGCCATGGACCCCAGCGTGGTGCTACTGGTGGAACAACACGTGGAAGACGCGCTGGAAATGGCGCAGCGCGCCTATGTGATTGAAGGCGGGCGCATCGTTAAAACCGGCAGCGGCGCGGCGCTGCTGGCGGACCCCGATATGCAGCGGGCCTACATGGGGTTGTAGCGGGCGGCAGCGCGGTGCTTGAGCCGTGCGCTGGCGCCGCGAACCTACTTGCCGCCGTCGATGGCCATCGTCTGGCCGCTGATCCAGCCCGCACGCTCACTGGCGAAGAACAAAACGCCGTGGGCGATGTCTTGCGCCGTGCCCAGGCGTTTGAGCGCAATGTTGTTCAGCAAGGTCTGTTGGCCTGCTGCACCCAGTGCGTGCCACTGACGTTCGGTGTTGGGGTTGGAGCGCACGAAGCCCGGCGCGATGCAGTTCACCGTGATGTTCCATTCGCCCAGCTCGTGGCCGAGTTGGCGCGTCAGGCTGATCAAGGCCGCCTTGGCCGCGGCATAGGCCTGGATGCCGGTCTGGCTGATGCTCAAGCCGGCCCCGCTGGAGATGTTGACGATGCGCCCCGCACGCACCGCCTTCATGCCCGGGGCCACCGCCTGGCACAGGTGGAACGCGGCGCTCAGGTTGACGGCCAGGATCGCCTGCCACTGTGCCGGCGTGACCGCCTCCAGCGGCTGGCCGACCTGGCCGAGCACGCCGCCGGCATTGTTGACCAGGATGTCAACTTGGCCTTGCGCTTGGCAGACTTCACCCACCACCGCCTGCACCGCGGCGCTGTCAGTGATGTCAATCGTTCGTGCCTGGCAGCGCCCGCCGGCTGGCTGACCGGCTTGTTGGCACAGGCGCGCCGTGTCCTCGAGTTCGTCGCCGACGATGTCCAGCGCCCAGACCTGCGCGCCCTGCTGGGCCAGCTCGATGCCGATGGCGCGCCCGAAGCCATGGGCCGCGCCGGTCACGATGGCGGTCTTGCCGCTCAGCTCAGGGGTCTTGCTCATTCAATGGCGGCCCGGGGCGCCGCAGCGCAGGTCTCGATCATGACCGCGAAGGTTTCGAAGCTCATGTCGCGCCGGCCCTGCTCGATGTCGTGGATGAGCTCGACCAGGCGTCGAATGGCCGGTGTGTCCACGCCCGAGGCATGGCCGAGTTCGGCGATGACGCCGATTTGCGGATCGATCTCGGTGCTGCGCTTGCGCACGGCCAGATCGCGGTAAATGCCCGAGTGGGTCTTGGCGGTGTGCCGGTTGAATTCGGCCAAGGCGGCGATCGACGCGCGGGCACCTTCGTTCGAAGCCCCCGGCGCAAAGCAGGCCGGATCGAAACCGTTGAAGCCCACCGGCACGACGCCGCGGCGGGCAGCCACCGCCATCACCTCGCGCGCCAACCGGTCGAAGACGATGAAGCGCCGCGGGTCGGCGAAGTTGTCGCTCATTGAGTCGCGGGTGAGGGCCGTGGCGAACAACATGGCGCCATAGGCCAGCTTGCCCCACAGGTAGCCCCAGATGTTGTCGGTCAAGACGGCGTTGGGCTCGAACAGCGCCAGGTCGCGCTGCATTTGCCGGGTGCGCTCGCGCGTCGCGCCGTCGATCTCGCCCACCACCACGGCGGCGCGGTTGCCGAACAGTATTTCGCCGGGACCCAGCCAGTCGGCACCGTAATTGACGAAGCAACCCATCGTGCGCTCAGCGCCCAGCGCGCGGGCAATGGCCAGTTCGTTCAAGCCGTTCTGTGCCGAGAGCACAAAACCGTCAGGTGCCAAGTGGGGCGCGAGCATGGCCAGCGCGGTGTCGGTCGCCTGCGCCTTGACGGCCAGCACGATGATCGGGAAAACGCCGCTCAGTTCACTCGGCGTGGCGCTGGGCACCACCTGGGTGAACTGCTCGACCGGGCCGCTGATCTTCAGGCCGCTGCTGCGGCAGGCCTGCACATGCGGCTGGACGATGTCGACCATCAACACCGGCAGGCCGGCACGCGCCCAGTAGGCGCCGAGCACACCGCCAATGGCGCCGGCGCCCCAGATCAAAATCGGTTGGCGTTGCACGATCATGCCTGGCCCATGGCGTGCAATTCCTGGTGCGTGGCCACCGTCACCTGGCCGTCGGTGCTGACCCAGCCGCGGTACATGCCCAAGGTGTTGTACGGCGCAATCGGATTGCCCGTGGCGCCCAGCAGCACCATGCCCGCACCGATGCCGTGGCTGCTGAGTGTTTCGAACACCACCGTGTGCGCCGCCTGTTGCAGCGTTTGCCCGGCGTAGCTCATGCGCGCGGCAATGTCGTAGGCGGCCACGCGGCGAATGAAGATTTCACCCTGGCCGGTGCAAGAGACCGCGCACACGCCGTCGCGCGCGTAAGTGCCCGCGCCGATGATCGGGCTGTCGCCAACCCGACCTTGGGCCTTGTTGTTGAAACCACCGGTCGAGGTGGCGGCGGCCAGGTGGCCGTGGCAGTCGCGTGCCACGGCGCCGACCGTGCCATGCTTTTCTGCCTCCGAGGCCAGCAGGATTTCGCCGGACGCCGCCTTGGCCTGCAGCGAGCGCAAAGCCTCCACCCGGCGTGGCGTGGTGAAGTAAGCCGGCTCAACCATGGTCAAACCTTGGGCTTGCGCAAAGGCATCGGCCGCCGCGCCGGCCAGCAGCACCACGCGGCCGGCGTCGAGCACGGCACGCGCCGCCTTAACCGGGTTGCGCGTGCGGCACACCGTGCACACGGCGCCCGCAGCCAGCGTGGCGCCGTCCATGATCGAGGCGTCGAGTTCATGTGCGCCGGTTTCGGTCAAGGCGGCGCCGTGGCCGGCATTGAAATGCGGGCTGTCTTCCATCACCACCACGGTGGCCTGCACGGCGTCGAGCGCCGAGCCACCGGCGCGCAGCACGCGCCACCCCGCGCGCAGGGCCTGGGCCAAGTGGTCGCGGCTCTCGGCCCATTCGGCCGGGCTCAGCAGGTTGGCACTCAGCGTGCCGCAGCCGCCGTGCAGGCCAAGCGCAATGTCGCTCATCAACTCACTTGATGGGTTTGATGTTCATCGCCAGCGTGTCTTCGTCGACCCGTGGCTTGATGGTGACCTTGTCTTTCTGCATCGCCCAGGCCGAACCGACCGACACGATGGGCAGGCGCTGGCGATCCTTCTCCAGCAGCGCGGCAGCGTCTTCCAGGTACTTGCGGCGCTTGGCAAGATCCATCTCAATCGCCGCGTCTTGCAGCAGTTTGTCCATCGCGGGGTTGTTGTAGTTCAGCACGTTGAAGGCGCCCATCTTTTTCTCCTTGTCGTTGGAGTGCGCCAGTGACGACAAGGTGTAGTGCGCCTCACCGGTCAGGGTGCCCCACCCGGACATGGACATCGAGTAGTCACCGCGTGTGCGCGCCGGGAAGAACACCGCCGCCGGCTGCGCATTGGGTTGCGCGTCGATGCCTATGGCCGCCAGCATTTGCGCGATCGAGGTGCCCACCTCTTTGTCGCCCGGCAGGCGATCTTGGGTGAACGAGAACTGCAGCTTGAAGCCGTTCGCGTAGCCGGCATCGGCCAACAGCTTGCGCGCCGCAGCAGGGTCGTAGCGGCGTTCGGCCAGCGCCTTGTTGAAGCCGAAGATCGACGGCGTGACCATCTGGTTGACCGGCCGGCCCAGCTCTTCCATGGCCACCGAGGCCAGCGCCTTGCGGTCGATGGCCAGGTCGATCGCCTCGCGCACCCGCAGGTCGAGGAAGGGGTTGCGCGCCAGCGCCGAGCCGTCTTTGGCGCTCACGTTCAGCGCCTTCTCGCGCATGTCCAACTCGACGTTGAAGACATAGACCGTGTCGATGGTCTGCACGTTGATCTTGGCGTCGCGCTTGAGCGCGGCCACGTCGGTGGCCGGCACGCGGGTGATCAGATCGAGTTGCCCGGCCTTGAGCTGTGCCACCCGCGCCGCATCGTTGGCAATTTCCTTGCGCACATGGCGCGCCCAGGGCTCCTTGGGACCCCAGTAAGCGTCATTGCGGGCCAGCACTAAATCGCCCTTGGGCTGCCAGGACACGTACTTGTAGGGGCCTGTGCCCACGGCCGCCTTGCCCGAGTTGAAGGCCTCGTTGGCGGTTTCCTTGGTCAGGCCCGCCGCGGCCTTGGCCGAGACGATGAACAAACGAATGAAGTCATTCGGCAACGTGGGCGCCGCGCCATCGGTGATGACATGCAGCGTCAGCGGGTCGATGACCTTCGTTTCCTTGACGCGGCGCACGTAGATGGTGGTCGGGTTTGGGCCGGCCACGGTGGGAATGCGCTCAATGGAGAACTTCACATCTTGCGCCGTGAAGTCAGAGCCATCATGGAACTTCACGCCGCGGCGCAGCTTGAATTCCCAGGTGGTGTCGTTGATCGCGCGCCAGCTTTCGGCCAGCCGCGGCTCCAGTTCCAGGCCGTCACCCGACCAGACCAGGGTGTCATACACATGCTTCAGCGCCTCGGCATGGGTGCCCGTTGCAGTGAAGTGCGGGTCGATCGAGTCGGGCCCGCCGCGCACACCGATGGTCAGGGTTTGTGCGAGCGCAGAGCCGAACAGCGCCGTGATGCACAACACACCCGTAAAGAAGGAACGCATGTCGATTCTCCTGAGTCTGGTGCGGCGCATGCCGCGGGCCTTGCTGGGGCGAATTTAATGCGACCGGATGACCCTAGTCAATACCTTTTGGAACCAAACAGCGAGATCGGCGTGAAGCCGGCGGCGGCCGGGCTGGCGCGCCGGCGCGCTCACATTCATGCAGGCAGTGGCCATGTGAAGTGCGGGTTTCCAGGCGTCTTCGAGTTTGCTAGCATCTGCGCACACGCAACCGAAACGGTACGACTTGGAACTAACACAGGACATCACGCGTGGCCCGCCGGGCGCCGCTGGTGCCGGTGTGGGCGCGAAGATGCTCGGGCGTCATCGGCTCGATGCCTTCACCCACGCGCGGCTGTGGCGCAACCCCTGCGGCTTTGCCGCGCGCTTCAACTACCTGGGGCTGCGCTACAACACGCCGCTCTATGGCTGGGTGAAAAGCCGCTTCGGCCTGGCGCGGGCCGAGTTCGTGGTGATTTACAGCCTGGGTCTGGTGGATGGCGTGACGGCCAGCGAAATCGCCGCCTCAACAGCCTTCCCCAAGAACACTCTGAGCCGCGCAGTCAATCGTATCGCCAAGCTGGGCCTGATTCGGCGCAGCGAAGGCGCGACCGACCGGCGTCAGCAGAACTTGACGCTCACCGCGCAGGGGCGCGCCGTGTTCGACGAGGCGTTGCCGCGCTTTGTTGCGCTGGAGGCCGAGATGCTTGCCCCGCTGACGCTGATCGAACGCGAAACCCTCTCGGCCCT
>JANOXU010000094.1:0-2610 GCA_031418595.1 Burkholderiales bacterium | reverse complement strand
GGCGGTTGTCATACAAGTCTTGAAAGCGGAACGAGCAACCCGCAGGCAAGTCGAAATTTTCAATGAAGGCGCGCAAATCGCCGATGCCCTGTGACGTCCAGCCGGTTCCACCCAAAATGACCATCGGCCTGTGAGCCGCTCCCACCAAGGCTTTCAGGCGCGCCATGTCGGCCGGATTGGGAGAGGCCTGCACGGTCTTGAAGCAGCCTGCGTCCGGCACCGTCGCCATCGAGGTGAGCATGTCTTCCGGCAACGCCAGCACCACCGGGCCGGGACGGCCGGACACCGCGGTGTGAAAGGCGTGGCTGACGTATTCGGGAATGCGGTCGGCGCGGTCGATCTGCGCCACCCACTTGGTCATTTGCCCGAACATGCGGCGGTAGTCCATTTCCTGGAAGGCTTCGCGTTCCACCTGATCGGAAGCCACTTGCCCGACAAACAAAATCATCGGGTCGGAATCCTGAAACGCGGTGTGCACGGCGATGGACGCGTTGGTGGCGCCGGGGCCGCGCGTCACGAAGCAGATGCCGGGCTTGCCGGTCATCTTGCCGTAGGCGCCGGCCATGAAACCGGCACTGCCGTCCTGACGCGCGACGATCAACTCGATGGTGTCGCGCGCGCCGTAGAGCGCATCGAGTACCGCAAGATAGGACTCGCCGGGCACGCAAAAGGCATGCTGTACGCCGTGGATCTTGAGCTGGTCGACCAGGATTTCGCCGCCGGTGCGGGGTATCAGAGAAGACATTTGTGATGAGTGAATTGATCGATGATTGGTTTGAGTCGGAAAAAGAAAGTGCCGTGTGAGTTTAACGGTATTTGATTCGATCATTTCCCCCTCCGCTGCAGAGGATCAGGCACAGAACCATCATTCTTTCGCGAAATTGCCGCCATGATTTGGTCAGAATTCGCTGTCAACATGGTTATGGGCGTCATGTTTTAACATCGGTCGAACATCGGGGGGATCAGCATGCTTTGGCGGAAATTGGGCGTATGGGCGAGCGCAAGCTGGGCAGGAACGCGATGGGTTTTGCGTGGGCTCATTGGAGACTTGCGATGGTCTGCTCCGGAATGGGCGCGCTGGCTCAGCGAATGCGTAATGACGGTAAGCCGCTGGCTATGGGCTCGCAAGAAATTTTCCGCAACCGTTCTCTGCGCGGTTGTGGTTGCCGGCATCGGTGTTCGCTCCGGAATGCAATGGTGGAATGCTCGGCCGAAGCCGGTTGAAATTCAGGTATCCGTGCAAGCGCCGCGCATTACCGACTACGAGAACAACGGCGCGCCGAATCCGATACAGGTAGATTTCAGTGCTTCCGTCGCGCCGCTCTCGGCAGTCGGAAAACCAGCGTCATCTGGCTTGCGCATCGAGCCTGCGATAGACGGTTCCTGGGAGTGGGCGACCGATCGCGCGCTAAAGTTTCAGCCGCGCGACGATTGGAAGATTGGCGCGACGTACAAGATTGGCCTGGACAAAGGCCTGGTCGCGGCGCATATCCGGCTCGCCAAACATGCTCTGACCCTGCAAACCCCCCCCTTTACTGCCAGATTGGAGAAGACTCAGTTCTATCAGGATCCGGTCAATCCAGTAGTGAAGAAAGCCGTATTTGATCTGGTGTTCAGCCATCCGGTTGACCCGGCGCAGTTGGAGAAGCGGGTCGAGTTGAGGGTAAAGGGCCACAAGGAAGGCGTGCTCGGTGTAGGGCGTGAGACGGCAAAATTCAGCGTCATCTACGACAAAGTGAAACTGCGCGCGTCGGTGCACTCGGATTCCCTGCCGCTGATGGAAGATGGTTCGAGCGTCACCTTGGCGTTAACCAAGGGCTTGCAGGCAGCCCGCGGTGGTGGCGGGTTTGAACAGACGCTGACGGCAGCGGTCGCCATTCCCAATCTCTACAGTCTGAACGTTAACAGCGTAGAACAGCAGGTGGTGTTCAACGACGCCAACGAACCCGAGCAGATGCTGATGTTCCAGGCCTCGCATGCAGTACATGAGCGCGACACCGCCAAACACATCAGCGCCTGGGTGCTACCGGAACATCATCCGGCTACCAAACCGGCCGAGCGTACCGCGCCGCATGAGTGGAGCGTGGGCGAAGTAAGCGATGCCCTGCTCAAGGACAACGCGCGCCTCAAACTTGACGCCTTTGCGGCAGAACGCGAATGGACCGAGACGCATGCCTTCAAATATCGAGCAGATGTCGGACGCTCGGTGTATGTGCGCGTAGATAAAGGACTGCGTTCATTCGGCGGCTTCATCCTGCGAGACCGGCAGCACTTTGTGGTCAAGGTACCGCCATTCCCGCCGCAACTGAAGTTTCTCGGCGACGGCGCGTTGCTCACGCTTTCGGGCGAGAAGAAGACCGCGTTGCTGGTGCGCGACTTGCCAGGTGTAAAGCTGGAGATTGCGCGGGTGCTGCCGGGCCAATTGCATCATTTGGTGTCGCAGACGACCGGCACCTTTCAGAAGCCCGAGTTCAACTACGGCCTGCAACCCGATCACCTGACCGAGCGCTTTGAGCGGTCAATACCGCTCAGTACGCCGCGCGGCAAGGCGCATTTTCAGCCTCTCGATTTGAGTGAGTACCTCACGTCCGGCGGGGCGGCCCAGATCGG
>JANOXU010000093.1:0-2590 GCA_031418595.1 Burkholderiales bacterium | reverse complement strand
TGGTGGCATCGCCGCTGCGCGTGCTCAGGGCCGTCAAGCGTGATCAGCAGTTCCCGGCCTCACCCGAAATCGGCCTGGCCGTGCCCTGGCTGTTTACAGCCGGCAAGGGCTCACCTTCGCTCTTGCAAGAGATCCGCCGTGAGCTGGCCTCGAGCAACCAGGTGGACATCCTGGTCAGCTTCATCACGGTGTCCGGCGTGCGCAAGCTGCAGGACGTGCTGCAGCAGATCACGGCAGCGGACGCGCGCGGGCAGGGCGCCACGCGCCTGCGCATCCTCACCACCACCTACACCGGCGCGACCGAGGCGCGCGCGCTGGACGAGCTGGCGCGCCTGCCGGCGTGCGAAGTCCGCGTTTCACTCGATGGCCGACGCACGCGCCTGCATGCCAAGGCCTGGCTGTTCCAGCGCAAGTCCGGCTTCGGCTCGGCCTATGTCGGCAGCGCCAACCTGTCGGGCGCCGCGCTGACCGGTGGGCTGGATTGGACCGTCAAGCTCACCCAGCGAGCGCAAGAGGTTCTGTTCGCGCGGGCCGTAGCTCACTTCGAAACGCTGTGGGCCGACAGCGAGTTCCAGCGCTATGACCCAGACAACATCGAGCATCGCCAGGCGCTCGCCGCCGCGCTCGGCCGCGAGTCCTTTGGCGGTGAGCCCACCGGCACGATCAGCTTCTTCGACCTGCAGCCCAAGACCTATCAGCAGGAGATGCTGGAGCAGTTGCTTGCTGAGCGTGCCCATGGCCGCAACCGCAACCTGCTGGTGGCAGCCACCGGCACCGGCAAGACGGTGGTGGCGGCGTTCGACTATCGGAATACCTGTCGAATCGAGGGCGGTCGCCCACGCCTTCTGTTCGTGGCCCACCGCGAGGAGATCCTGCGCCAGGCCGTGCGCACCTATCGCGAGGTGCTGCGCGACCCCGAGTTCGGCGACCTGCTCACCGGCAGCCAACAGCCCGAGCGTTGGGACCACCTCTTCGCCACCATCGACAGCGTGACCAGCCGCGACCTGGTGGCCACCGTGGGCGCCGATCACTGGCACACCGTCGTGGTGGATGAATGCCACCGGCTGGCCGCCGATCGTTTCGATGCCTTCGTCAAGGCCGTTCGCCCCAGCGTTCTGCTCGGCCTGACGGCGACACCCGAGCGCAGCGACGGCCAACCCATCGCGCAGTACTTCGACGCGCGCCCCGATGGCAGCCCGGCCGTGGAGCTGCGGCTGTGGCACGCACTGGACCTGCAACTGCTGGCGCCCTTCGAGTACTACGCCTGCGACGACGCCACCGACTTTTCTGCCGTGCCCTGGGACAAGCCGGGTGAACGTGAGGCGGTGGACAAGCTGGTCACCGGCAATGATGTGCGCGCCCGGCTCGTGGTCAACGAATGGCGCCGGCTGGCCTCCGACGCAGTGCGGTCGCGCGCCATCGTCTTCTGCGTGTCGGTTGCGCACGCCGAGTTCATGACGGACTGGCTCAATCGCGCCGACCTGCCGGCCGCCTGCGTGGTCGGTACGACGGCGAGCGACGAGCGGCGGCGGGCACCCCAACGCCTGCTCAGCGGCGAGCTGTGCGCGTTGGTGACGGTCGATCTCTACAACGAAGGCATCGACCTGCCGATGGTCGACACGCTGTTGCTGCTGCGGCCCACGCAGAGCCCTGTGCTCTTCCAGCAGCAGATCGGTCGCGGTCTGCGCTTGGCGCCGGGCAAGGAGAGCTGCCTCGTGCTCGACTTCGTCGGCCAGCACCGCACCGAGTTCCGGTTCGACCGCCTGTTGTCGAGTCTGACCGGCCTGTCGCGCCGTGAGCTGGTGGACGGCGTCGAGAACGGTTTCGGCAGCTTGCCGCCAGGCTGCCACATTCACCTGCAGCGCCAGACACGAGAACAGGTGCTGCAGGGCCTGCGCGCGTTGACGACGCAGAACTGGCGCCGCCTGAAGACCGAGCTGCAGACCTACGCTGCCCTGCGCGGCCGTGCCTCGGTACGGCTGGCCGACTTCCTAAACGACCAGGCGCTGGAGCTCGAAGACGTCTACCGGGTGGGCACGGGCCAGGGCCGCAGCGGCTGGACGGCACTGAAGCGCGACGCCGGCCTGATCGTCGCGGAGCCGGGTCCTGAGGAGGACTACTTCAGCCGCCGCTTCGGTGACTTGCTGCAGGTGGACGATCCGCGTCGGCTCGACGTGATGGCCGCTGTTGGCGCGCGATCGGGCCATCCGCCGGCGCTCGATGCGAAGGATGCGTTGGGTGTGCAAATGCTGGCTTACCAAATCGATGGCCGGCACGAACAGGCCGCCGGCCCCGACGCTTTCATGGAGCGCATCGAACGACACCCTGCCATCGCCGCCGAGCTTGTCGAGTTGTCGGGCCTGCTGCAGGCTCGCAGCTCGTTGGGCGCCAAGGCCGTGCCTGGCCTCGAAGACACGCCGCTGTGCCTGCACGCCGCCTACGGCGCGCGCGAGGTGCTCACGGCGGTAGGCTGGCTGACGGCGGCACGCCGTGCGCCATTCCAGGCCGGTGTGCTGCCGCTGACCAGCCGCAAGACCGAGCTGCTGTTCGTCACGCTCGACAAGAGTGAGGGCTACCACGATCGCATTGC
>JANOXU010000092.1:0-5689 GCA_031418595.1 Burkholderiales bacterium | reverse complement strand
CACCGCACGAATCTGGTCGAGCGTGACATTGCCGTTGGCCGCCACGCTCACCGTGAACACCAGCAGACCGGACCCCGCGGTCTTGCCTTCGACCACGGTGCCATTGAGCGACAGGTTCACCGCCTGGTTGCTTTCGACATCGACGATGCCGCTGGCCCCTGCGACCACGCCCAGCGTGTAGCCGTCCACCGCGCCCGCTCCGTCCGCGCCATAGGTGGGCGTGAACACCGAGGCAAAGCTCAGGGCCGCATTGGCCCCCAGCGTCGAGTCATCAACCACCAGCACCGGTTGATTGGTCGAGGCGGCCAGCGTCGGGAAGTCGTCCTTGAACTGCAGGTTCTGGCCGATGTTGGCCAGCGCCGTGTTGGTGTCGCCGTCCTTGTCGGTGACGGTCGCGGTCAGGGTGACGAGGTTGTCGGCAGTGAGTGTGGCCGCGCTCGCGCCCGGCTCGTCGGGATCGGCCGGGTCGTCGTGCTTCACCGCACGAATCTGGTCGAGCGTGACATTGCCGTTGGCCGCCACGCTGAGCGTGAACACAAGCAGACCAGACCCCGCGGTCTTGCCTTCGACCACGCTGCCATTGAGCGACAGGTTCACCGCCTGGTTGCTTTCGACATCAATGATGCCGCTGGCCCCTGGCACCACGCCCAGCGTGTAGCCGCCCACCGCACCCGCTCCGTCCGCGCCATAGGTGGGCGTGAACACCGAGGCAAAGCTCAGGGTCGCATTGGCCCCCAGCGTCGAGTCATCGACCACCAGCACCGGCTGATTGGTCGAGGCGGCCAGCGTCGGGCCGTCGTCCTTGAACGTCAAGGTCTTGGCAATGTCGATACTGGCCGAAGTCTGGTAGCTGTCGCCGTCCTTGTCGGTGATGGTGTCCTTGCGGGTGAGCTGAATCAAATTGACGTTGCTCAGCGTCTGCGCATCGTTCGCATTGGTGCCATCGGGATGCTTCAGTGCACGCTTCTGATCCAGCGTCAGGTCCGCGTTGCCTGCGTTCACCGTGACTGTGAAGACCAGATCACCGCCCGCAGCATCGGCCGCGCTCGTGCCTTCGCGACCTTCAACGACCCCGCCCGCCGACAGGAACAGGAAAACAGGGTTGTTGGTGGCTACATCCACCAGCCCGGAATCAACACCGCCCGGGTTGAGAACTGTCAAGGTGAAGACCGAAGCGACGGTGTCGACGCCGTCGCTGCCTGGGATGGGCGAGGGGCTGAAGCCGGCGCTGTAGTTGGCAGTGAAGTCCAGGGCCAGATTGGACTCATCCACCACCAGAACATCGGGCCCGGGCTGTGTGGTGGCCAGTGTCAGGCCTGGGGCATCGTCCTCGAAGATCATCTTCGAGCCGATCTCGGTGATCGCGTTCGACACTTGCAGCAGCTTGAAGCCGCCGATGTCGAAGTCGGCGTGGGTCTGGCCCTTTGCGTTGAGGTCCGCCCCGTTCTCAACGAGCACGCGGTTGTGGTCAGCTGTGGTGGTGTAGCTGATCTTGTCGCCGGCCTCAACGCCGGTGATCGTTGCGATGCCTCCGCTGATCACGACGATGGGCGTTGCGGCGCCCCCCGCATTGGTGACGGTGACGCTCTGGATAACGACCAGTGCATCGTCGCTATAGCCGTCGATGAACCCCACCCCGGCTTCGTCCAAGTTGGGGTTGCCAACTTCATTCAAAAAGACGGAGTTGAAGGCACTGATCTTGACTTGCGCGCTCTTGCCGCTTTGCAATTGCACAACATCGAAGGTGGCGGTGCGTGCGCCGAAGAACGCGGTGAAGTCGATGTTGGCTTCAATGCCGGCTTCGCCCGAGGTCAAGTTCGGGATGACGACGCCTTGCCTGGCACCGGTGACGAAGGTGAAGCGAACACCTTCTTGCTCGGTGATCATCTGGCTGTTGGTGCCGAAGGTCGTGGGGCCACCCGCTTGGCTGGTATTGAGGGTGTCACCGGTGGCTGGATCCTTGCCCGTGGCGACGATCGCGACTTCACTGATGCGATCCACGCCGCCGACGTCGGTGATGGTCGGGCTCGCCGTCGTGAACATCAGGAACAGGTTCTGGCCGGAAGGTGCGCCGGAAAGATCGAAGGGCTTGTCCTGGCTGACACCGACGTGCACCAGACCGCTCAGGTCGACCGCGTCGTCGGGGTTGCCGGCGCCGGGGTGCTTCAGCGCCTGGTACTGCGCGATCCAGACCTTGCCGCCGGTGATGGATGGCGAGCCGGTTTGTTCGATGTAGGCGGCGAAGACGAGCGGGCCGCCGGCGCCGGCACGCCCGAGCAGGATGTTGTTGTCGCCGGTATCGGTGTAGAGCAGCACCTCGGTGCCGCTGAGCGTGAACTTGCCGCTGGCCAGGCCGTTGAGCGGCGCACCCGCAGCATCGACGAAGCGTACGTCGGTGACCGCGCCGGCCGCCGGGTCGATGGTGAACGCGTTGCTGCCGCTGCCCGCACCACCCGTGTAGCCGCTGACGGCGGCGCCGGTTGGCGTGCCCGCGTTCAGGCCGGCAGGCCCCAGCCGCGTGGCAAAGCCGCTGGGCAGCGAGCCCACGGCAATGTCGTTGTCGTTGTTGTCTTCAGTGGCCGTTGACGGAATGCCGTTCTGCAAGCCCGCCGATTCATCATGCGTGACACTGGCACCGGTCAAGGTGAGCGCAGCGGCGGCAGTGAGCGCCGCGGTCGCCACGGCGTCGTCGCTGGTGCCGAGCAGGCCATCAGCCGCTGCTGTGGCCGCGCTGAGCAGGAAACGGGCGCCCAGGGAGTCGGCAGTGTCCAAGTTGGCCAGGCCGTCGAGGTCGCCCACACCACCGTCGGTGAGGAACCACGATTCATGGCCGGCCCCGCTGCTGGTGGCGATGACGTCGTCGTGCGTGCCCCAGATGCCGTCGGCACCGGCACCCAGGGTGTGATCGACTTCAAGCTTGATCGTGCTGCCGGCGCGCAAACCGCTGGCCGTGATGACGGCGGTGCTGCCCGGCGCATAGTCTTCCAAATCGGTCTTGACGGTCAGGTCAATCATGGTCGTGTGCTCCCCCAAGCGTTGATAAACCGACGAACCCACTGCATGCGCCACTCGGCCCGCGTGGGATCGCCCCCACTGCCGATGCGAGATGCATAACACCTGTTGTTACAGATTGAGATCACCGGCAAGTGGCATTCATCGTATGCCGCCTGGGCAGCCTCTAGTTGGGCATCCATGCCTTGAGTGTTAGGGGGGCACTCAAATCGGGGGGTGCCTTTTTGGCGTGTAAAGCGGCGCAGAGCACCGGGCGTGAGGCCTGTGGCTTGACACTGCGTTGCCCTGGTGCTACGCAACCCATCACGCTCGGCTGGCCCCACAAACCACCCTGGCGCGGCAGTGCGGCGGTGGTACAAGAGCAGCCCAGACCCCCAGGAGACGCGATGACACCGGCCCGAAGAACTCTGCTCAAGACCGCCCTGGTTGCCGGCCTGGCGCCCAACGCCTGGCACGCTGCGCTGGCGCAGGCCTTCCCGTCGCGCCCGCTGCGCATCGTGGTGCCCTTTCCGCCTGGCGGCACCACCGATGTCGTGGCGCGCATCCTGGCGCAGCGGCTGACCGAAACCATGGGCCAGAGCGTGGTGGTCGAAAACCGCGGCGGCGCGGCCGGCATGATCGGCGCCGACGCCGTGGCCAAGGCCGCGCCCGACGGCTACACGCTGCTGATGCACAACGTCACCTTCCCGCTGGCTTCAGTGGCTGCCGCGCTGGCCAACCGCTCGCCGTTCAACGTCGACACCGACTTTGCCGGCGTGTCGGTGGCGGTCAACGTGCCCTTCGTGCTCACGGCCCACCCCAGCGTGCCGGTGAAGAACCTGCGCGAGCTGGCCGAGCTGCTGCAGCGCGAGAAGAGCTTGCAATACAACTACGGCTCGACCGGCCCCGGCTCGGCCATGAACGTGTTGGGCGAGGCCTTCAACCGCGACGCCAAAGTGGCGATGACGCACATCCCGTACAAAGGCGCGGCGCCGCTGAAGCAAGAACTGTTGGCCGGGCGCATCCAGATCGGCGGGGATCAGCTGTCGTCCTCACTGGCCGAGATCAAGGCCGGCACGCTGAAGGCGCTGGCCACCTTCGGCGCCAAGCGCATCGCCGCCCTGCCCGACGTGCCCACGGTGCGTGAAATGGGTTTCCCCGGGCTTGAAGCCGAGGGCTGGAACGGCCTGTTCGTGCCGGGCAAAACGCCGCGCGACATCATCGAGCGGCTGCAACGCGAAGTGGCCGCCGCCGTGCGCCACCCCGAAGTGGCCAAGAAGTTGATGGACTTGGCGGCCGAGCCCGTGGGCTCCAGCGCGGCCGAGCAAGACGCGGTGCTGCGCAAGCAGATGGATCAGTTCCGGCCGGTGATTGCCACCATCAAGATGGAGTGAGCGTCGGCACCAGCGCAGCCGGCTGACCCGGGCTCGACCCGAAGCCTGACAGGCTCCTGGTGGCGGGGATTCGATGCGCTCGGCTGCGTGTTGACGCCGACCGAAAACTGACCCACCTACAGCGATAGTGCTGATCCAAATTTGACCCGGGTGTTCAACCTACCCTGCCCCTTTTTGAGCAGGGGAGAAGGAGTGATCACCATGGCCATGATTGGCCAGGTCAAGCGGATGTAGTCGGGCCTGCAAAACCCCTGCAACCCGCATGAATGCTAGCGATCAGGGGTAAACGCGGTCCACGGAATCTGCGAAGAATCGTTATCTGAGGGCGTCGTTTCTGGGGGATTCTGATGTCCGACACTGCCGACTTTTTCCGCGCCCGTTTGGACGGCATGATCGATCAAAAGCACGCATTGGTGGTGCTGAGTAGTCGGCTGCCTTGGGTGGCCATCGAACAAGCGCTGGCGCCGCACTTCGCACGCAAGGCGCGCCCAGGGTCGAAGACGGTGTCTCGTGACTTGCTGGGTGAGCACGATGTGGAGTTCGGCAATGGCGTCAGCCCCGCAGGCCGGCCGCGCCTGTCGATTCGCCTGATGGCCAGCTTGCAGTACCTGAAGAACGCCTTCAACCTCAGCGACGAAGAACTGGTGCAGCGCTGGAGCGAGAACGTGGTGTGGCAGTTCTTCAGTGGCATGGAGTATTACGAGCCTCGCCTGCCCTGCGACGCCACGCAGATTGGCCGCTTTCGCCGCGCCGTGGGCGAAGAGGGCCTGGAGCAGTTGCTCAAGGCCACCATCGAGACAGCCATAGAGATCAAGGCCATCAAGCCCACCGAGTTGGAGCGCGTGATCGTGGACACCACCGTGCAAGAGAAGGCCATCGCGCACCCAGTGGACAGCCGGCTGCTGGAGATCGCGCGCCACAAGGTCGTCGGCGCTGCCAAGTGCGCCGGCATCAGGTTGAAGCAAACATTCGCCAAGGAAGCAAAGGAGTTGCGTCGCAAGGCCGGCGGTTACGCGCACGCCAAACAGTTCAAGCGCTTGAAGAAGGCCGTCAAGCGCCAGCGCACGATCCTGGGCGTGGTGATGCGCGAAGTGCAACGCAAGTTGGACGCACTGACCCAGAGCCTGGCCGAGGGTCGCAAGCCGCCAGCGCAGCCGACTTCGGCCATTGAACTGCCCACGCTGAAGAGCTGGATGCAGCGCGCTGAGCGCATCCGCACGCAACAGCGCCACGACAAGAACAAGCTCTATGCATTGCATGCGCCTGAGGTTGAATGCATCGGCAAGGGCAAAGCACGCAAGCCC
>JANOXU010000091.1:0-34410 GCA_031418595.1 Burkholderiales bacterium | reverse complement strand
CCTGCTGCCCAGGCGCCAGCCGCCGGTCTGCATGCCGTCAAGCCCCACCTGTCGTTCTGGCAGGTGGTGAACATGAACGTCGGCTTCTTCGGCATCCAGTTCAGCTTTGGCCTGCAGCAAAGCAACATGAGCCCGATCTACCAGTACCTGGGCGCTGACGAAGCCAGCCTGCCCCTGCTGTGGCTGGCCGGGCCCATGACCGGGCTGCTGGTGCAGCCGCTCATCGGTGCCATGAGCGACCGCACCACCTCGCGCTTCGGGCGGCGCACGCCGTACTTTCTGATCGGCGCCATCCTGTGCAGCCTGGGGTTACTGTTCATGCCCTTCAGCCCCACGCTGTGGTTCGCTGCCGGCTTGTTGTGGATTCTTGACGCGGCCAACAACGTCACCATGGAGCCTTACCGGGCCTATGTCAGCGACCGCCTCAACCCCAACCAGCATTCGCTGGGCTTCCTCACGCAAAGCGCCTTCACCGGCCTGGCGCAAACGCTGGCCTACCTGATGCCCAGCATCTTCGTCTGGCTGGGGTTCAACAAAGACGCGGTGGGCGACAACCACATTCCGCAAGTCACCATGGCGGCCTTCGTTGTCGGTGCCATCTTCTCCTTCACCACCGTGTGGTGGAGCATCAAGCAAGTGCCCGAGCTGCCGCTCAGCGCTGAGGAAAGGGCCGTGCTTGATACGAAGCCGCGCGGCCTGGGCGCCACGCTGGCCGAGATCTGGGCGGCGATCAAGGAGATGCCGCCCACCATGCGGCAACTCTGGTGGATGAAGCTGTTCCAGTGGTACGGCATGATGTGCTACTGGATCTACATCGTGCCCACGCTGGCCAAGACGATGTTCCAAACGGCAGACGCCACCAGCGTGGGCTTTCGTGATGCGGGCCTTTTGAACGGGCAGATCGGCGGCTTCTACAACTTCATCGCCTTCATCGCCGCGTTTGCGATGGTGCCGTTCACGCGCCGCTTCGGGCCGAAGGTGGTGCACGCCGTGTGCCTGAGCCTGGCCGCCGCCGGCATGTGGGCCTTGCCCGGCATCACCAGCCAGGCCTGGTTGTTCGTGCCCATGCTCGGCGTGGGCCTGGCCTGGGCCAGCATCATGGGCAACCCCTATGTGCTGTTGGCCGGCAGCATTCCGCCCGAGCGCGCGGGGGTCTACATGGGCATCTTCAACATGTTCATCGTGATCCCGATGTTGATCCAGATGCTGACCCTGCCGCTGTACTACAACAGCCTGCTCGGCGGCCAGCCCGACAACGTCATCCGCCTGGCCGGCGCCTTGCTGGCCTGTGCCGCGGTGGCGGTGCTGTTTGTTGACACGCGCGCGGCGCGGCCCGCGGCATGAAGAATCAGGTTCAACTCATCACCTACGTCGACCGCCTGGGCGGCGGCGGCCTGGCCGCGTTGCAGGCCTTGCTGTGTGGGCCCTTGAACGGGCTGTTTGGCGGCATGCACCTGCTGCCGTTCTTCCACACCATCGACGGTGCCGATGCCGGCTTCGACCCGATCGATCACACACAGGTGGATGCGCGGCTGGGCACCTGGGCCGATGTCGCGGCGCTGGCGCGGCAGGTCGATGTGATGGGCGACGTGATCGTCAACCACATGTCGGTGGCCTCACCGCAGTTCCAGGACTGGTCTGCGCGCGGCGCGGCCTCGCCCTGGGCCGGCCTGTTCCTCACCTTCGACACGGTGTTTCCGCACGGTGCCAGCGAGGCCGATCTGCTGGCCCTGTATCGCCCGCGCCCCGGGCTGCCGTTCACCGCCATCACCCTGGCCAACGGCCAGCGCAAGCTGTTGTGGACCACCTTCACCGCGCAGCAGGCCGACATCGACGTGCGCCACCCCAGCGGGCGGGCCTATCTGGAAGGCATCTTGCAAATCTTCGCCGCCAACGGCATCCACATGGTGCGGCTCGACGCTGTGGGCTATGCCATCAAGCAGGCCGGCAGCAGCGGCTTCATGACGGCCGACACCTTCGCCTTCATCGCCGAGTTTGCGGCGCGCGCCAAGGCCCTGGGCATCGAGGTGCTGGTGGAGGTGCATGCCTACTACCGGCGCCAGATCGAGATCGCGGCGCAGGTGGATTGGGTCTATGACTTCGCCTTGCCGCCGCTGCTGCTGCATGCCGTGTTCTTCAACACCGCTGCGCCGCTGAAGCACTGGGCGGCGCTGCGGCCACGCAATGCACTCAATGTGTTGGACACGCATGACGGCATCGGCATCATCGACATCGGCGCCGATGCGCAAGACCGCGCCGCGCACCCCGGCCTGGTGCCGCCGAACGAACTGGCCGCCATGGTCGAACGCATCCATGCCAACAGCGGCGGCCAGAGCCGCCAGGCCACCGGCGCGGCGGCGTCCAACCTTGACCTGTACCAGGTCAATTGCACCTACTTCGATGCCCTGGGCCGCGACGAAAACGCCTATCTGGCGGCGCGCGCGGTGCAGTTCTTCTTGCCCGGCGTGCCGCAGGTGTATTACGTGGGCCTGCTGGCCGGTGGCAACGACATGGCGCTGTTGCAACGCAGCGGCGTCGGGCGCGACATCAACCGCCACCACTACAGCGGCGCCGAGATCATGCAGGCACTGGGCGAGCCCGTGGTGCGAGAGCTGCTCGAGCTGATCCGCCTGCGCAATTCGCACCCGGCGTTCGGTGGGCGATTCGCGCTGCTCGACACGCCCGAGCATGAATTGGGCTTGCGCTGGGAACAGGGTGAGGCGTGGATCGAGTTGCGCGTGGACTTCGCCGCCGTGAGCTGGACCGTGCAGTCCGGCCCCGCAGTGGCAGCCTGAAACTGCCTACGCTGCCAGCCGTACGCCGCAGCGGCGCCGGCCCCGGGGCCTGAGCCCGGCCAGGATGCGCGGCACACAGGCCGCTTTCAGCGCCGACTGGCGCCGGCAGCGCCGGCAGAGCACCGACCACCGACTGGGGTCAGGTCTTGTCTTTCTCCTTCCACGACGCTATCGTGCACCTATGGCCCGCCCGCTTCGCATCGAGTTCCCTGGCGCGATTTACCACGTCAC
Source organism: Burkholderiales bacterium (assembly GCA_031418595.1). Classification (GTDB taxonomy): domain Bacteria; phylum Pseudomonadota; class Gammaproteobacteria; order Burkholderiales; family Burkholderiaceae_C; genus Rubrivivax. The sequence goes on along the minus strand of JANOXU010000091.1, from coordinate 31,384 downwards.
TTCGCGTGGCGATAGGTGCGAGGCGATTTACCAGGATGACGTTGACAAGCAAGCGCAACTCGATGTCATCGCCCAGGCGCTGGATCGGTTTGATGCGCAGTTGTTGGCTTACTGCCTGATGGGCAACCACTACCACCTGGTCTTGCACACGAGGCAGGGCAATTTGTCGCGTTTGATGCGCCACGTGAATGGCGTCTATACGCAGCGCTACAACCGGCGCCACAGCGTGGTGGGGCATCTGCTGCAGGGGCGGTTCAAGGCGATTCTGGTTGACCGCGACGCCTACCTGCTGGCGCTTTGCCGATATGTTGAGCGCAACCCCGTTGCTGCGGGGCTTGTTAGTGACGTTGCCGAATGGCCGTGGTCAAGCTACCGCGCCCACATCGGGCAGTGCGCCACGCCGGCATGGTTGGACAGCGATGGCTTGCACGGCTACCTTCTGGGCCGAGCCGCTGAGACCAAGGAAGATCGGCGTGTGGCCTGCAAGCGATATGCACAGCATGTGGCGCATGCGCCTGCGAGCGACGGTTCGTTTTGGCAAGACGCACTGCAAGGCCAGGTCTTTCTTGGAGATAAATTGTTCGCCGAACGAATGCGTCAGCTTGCGCAACCGACACGCAGGGCTGCAAGTGAGGTGCCCAGGGAGCAACGGCTGCAGCGCCGCTCTTGGGCTGATTGCGTAGCGATCTGCAAAGGCGATCGTAACGACGCACTGCACATGGCCTATCGCGACAGTGGCATCACCATGACACGGCTAGCGCAGCTTACCGGGCTGTCTATCTCGCACGTCAGCAGGTTGATTGATGCTGTTGAGCGGAATGAGAAAGGCAAGACCTGACCCCATTCCTTTGCATTCCTTTGACCCCATTCCTTGTTGTCAGCAGGTTGATTGATGCTATTGAGCGGAATGAGAAAGACAAGACCTGACCCCATTCCCCACGGGCGATGCCGAAGCGCAGTTTGGCGATGGGCACGAATGCTGGCGCAGTCAAGTTCACCGGGGCCATGCTGCACGGCACGCAGGTTCTTGCGCAGGTTGGGAAGCCCTTGTGTTAAATGGGGACGCTACCCGTACTTCGGTCACCAGAGGCTTTTTTGGCCGCCCTCGGGGACGGTAGGTCAGCAATCGCCCGACCTGTCGATCCAGGTCTTGAATAAAGTTTTCGTTGCCGCAGGGTAGCCCCTTGTCCACATTGCGCCTGAGCATTGCGCCAGCGTGCCGCCGAACTCATCGACAGCCTGGCGCTCTAGCACGGCATGCGCCTAGCCGATGCCCTCATCGACGCCACCGCCATCAAGCACCAGGCCACACTCATCACGGCGAACGCGAAGCACTGTGCCGTCGTCCAGGGCTCCGCATCGAGGCCTTCGTGTGTTGAAGCGCTGCGCCGCCCCGCAGGCGGCGCAAGACTCAAGACCGGACCCCGGCGCTCGAACGTCGTGCTGCAGAACATCGTCGGCAAGCGCTTGACCTATCTGCGGCTTGACGCTTAAGCGCCCAAAGCGAGGTTTACGAAGAAGTTTCAAATGTCAGGACCCCGCACATTCGAACATAAACACATAAAATATTCGAAGAATTATGGTACAGTCTTCGAAGTCTGACGCTCCGCTGGATCGAAGGGACTCCTATGTCGATTGCAGTGCAGGAAATCAGCGCCGAGCAGGCGCAGATCGTCATCCATACCGGCGAAGGGCAGTTTGCTGATGTCAAGGACATCAACATTGCCCCGGCCAAGCTCAGCGCCGTGATCAGTGCCTTCGCCAACAGCGATGGTGGCGACCTGTACATCGGCATTACTGAGCACGCCACGGGGGGCGGAGCAAAGCGCCGCGCTTGGGTCGGGTTCAAAGATGTCGAGGCTGCAAACGGTCACCTGCAGTCGTTTGAACGCCTGTTCCCTCTGGGCACCGACTTCAGGTATGGATTTCTGAAGTGCGCGGTTGAACCTGGCGTGGTGCTGCACGCACAAATCAGTAGAACGCGCGGGATCGTCGCCGCCGACGACGGCAAACCTTTCATTCGCCGCGGAGCGCAAAGTCTGCCGGTCATCGGAGCTGAAGCACTGCGCCGCTTGGAGTACGCCAAGGGCGTCGCGTCTTTCGAAGGCGAGCCAGTCAGCGCATCCAAGGACATTGTCATCAAGTCCCGTGTCACCGATGCATTCTTGAAGCACGTCGTCCCGAGCGCCGACGCCAACGAGTGGCTTCGCAAGCAGAACCTGATTCGGGAGGAGCGCCCAACCGTCGCCGGAATCCTCCTGTTTGCAGAGGAGCCGCAGGCTGCGCTGCCCAAGCGATGCGGCGTCAAGATCTACCGCTACAAGACAAGGCAGGCCGAAGGCTTCCGCGACGTACTGGCGTTCGACCCTAAGACAATTGAGGGCCCTCTATACGAACAAATCAAAGAGGCGGTAAGGTTGACGGCAGAGATCACCGAGAGCATTCCTCGCATGGGGGAGGTTAGCCTTGAGAAGATCACCTATCCGCAGGAGACGCTGCACGAGATCATTACGAACGCCGTAATTCACCGCGACTACAGCGTTGCTGATGACGTTCATATTCGAATCTTCGAAAATCGGATTGAGATCCAGAGCCCGGGCCGACTTCCAGCCCACGTCACCGTCAAGAACTTCTTGAAGGAGAGGTTCGCAAGAAACGGCGCGATCGTCCGCCTACTTAACAAGTTTCCAGACCCGCCAAACAAAGATATTGGCGAAGGCCTGAACACTGCGTTCGAAAAGATGCATCAACTTGGATTGAAGGAGCCTACGTTGACTGAACGTGACAACGATGTAGTTGTCACGATCAGGCACGAGGCCCTTGCCTCTCCAGAAGAGGCAATCATGAAGTATCTGGAAACGCACCCGACAATCAAGAACAAGCAGGCCAGAGAGATTACTCACGTTGCTCTTGACTATCAGGTGAAGTTCATTTTCGGCGCGATGGTCGAAAGGGGCTTGATAGAACAAGTCCCTGGTACGCGGACCTCGGCTACCGCGTACCGCAAGAAGACAGGGACTTAACCGCCAAGCAGCCTGTTTCTAGACTTTCAGAGGCGCCTTCGCAGGCGCCCTTTTCTCGTTATCCCTTGGGCCGGTGGAGCGCTCCAAACCCGCTTCTGCGTCTCATTGAAGTGCATGGCGGGGCCACCAGAGTGCCAATGCTTTCGCCTACGGTGGCCGACCTGCTCAGCGAGCAAACATCTGCTGGCTATCGTTGTCGATGATGCGTCCCGCGCCTTGCACCGCTTGGATTCCGCACCAGCCCCGTTTTTTTGGCTCCGCCGCACAGCCACTACTCCGCCCTGATCCCCGCCGCCTTGATCAGCCTGCCATAGCGCTCGAATTCACTGCGGTTGAACTCGGTCATCTGCTGCAAGGTCAGGTTACCGGCCTGCCCGGCCAGGCTCTTCAGGCGCTCCTGCACATCGGGCAGTTGCAGGGCGCGGCGCAGTTCGGCGTGCAATTGCTCGACCACCGGGACTGGTGTGCCGCCGGTGGCATACAGCGCATACCAGGTGGTCATTTCCACATCGCCAAAACCGGCCTCGGCCATGGTGGGCACATTCGGCAGCTCGGCCGAGCGCGCGCCCGCGGTGATGGCCAGCGCGCGCAGCTTGCCCGATTTCACATGGGCCATGGCCGACGAGGTGGTGTCCAGCATGATCTGCACCTGCCCGCCGATCAGGTCGATGTGCGCCGCGCTGCTGCCTTTGTAGGGAATATGGGTGGCCTTGGTGAGCGCGGCCAGGTTCAGCGCCTCGCCGGCAATGTGCTGTGTGCTGCCCACGCCTGACGATGCGTAGCTGTACGCCGCGGGCCTGGCCCTCATGGCGGCCACCAGCTCTTTCACATCGCGTGCCGGTTCACTCGCGCCCACCAGCAATACATGCGGCACCACCACCACCATCCCAAGCGGCTGCAAATCCTTCAGCGGGTCGTAGCTCAGCTTGAGCATGTGCGGCGCAATCGCCTGGCCGGTGTTGGTGGCCAGCAGCAAGGTGTAGCCATCGGGCGCGGCCTTGGCGGTGGCGTCGGCGGCCAGCGTGTTGGCCGCGCCGGGCTTGTTTTCAACCACGAAGGTTTGCTTCATGGCCGCGCCAAACTTTTCAGCCAGCATGCGCGCCAGGATGTCGGTGCCGCCACCGGCCGTGGCTCCCACCAAAATGCGCACCGGCTTGGTCGGATACGCCGCCTGGCCCTGGGCCAGGCCGCTGGACACCATGGCGAATGCCGCAGCAGCCAGCGCCGTGAAAAAGGTTTTGCGATTCATCTTTTCATGCTCCTGGCACGGCTTGTGGTGGGGGTGATTCAGAGGCGCGCACGCGCCATGCGGCACGCCAGCGCAAAGGCTTGTTGCATGGCGCCGGGGTTGGCGATGCCCTGGCCGGCAATGTCAAACGCCGTGCCGTGCGCCGGCGTGGTGATGGGCACGGGCAGGCCGCCCTGCACGGTGACGCCGCGCCAAAAGCCCATCAGCTTCATCGCGATTTGGCCTTGATCGTGGTACATGGTCACCACGCCATCGAAGGCGCGCTGCGCACCCTGTACTCTCAGGAAAATGGTGTCGGCCGCAAACGGCCCTTGCGCCACCAGCCCGCGCGCCGCCGCGGCCTGCACGGCCGGGGCGATGATGTCGATCTCTTCGCGGCCAAACGAGCCGTTGTCGCCGTTGTGCGGGTTCAGGCCGCACACGGCGATGCGCGGTTGCGCCACACCACTGGCCGCAATGGCCCGGTGAATGAGTGCGATGGCCTGGATGACACCTTCTTGCGTCACCCGGCGCGGCACGTCGGCCAGCGCAATGTGCGAGGTCACGCGCGAGGTCCACAACCCATCGAGCACATTCAGTTCACACACCGGCCCGGCGTGGCCGAGCTGCTGCGCGAACCAGTGCAATTCATCCGCCGTGCCCATGCCCGCCAGGTGCAGCGCGTGTTTGTTCAGGGGGGCAAACACGATGGCATCCACCACGCCCTGCTGCTGCGCCGTCAGCGCCAGCTGCAAGGTTTCCAGCACATGGCGGCCGGCCTGGGCCGTGCTCACGCCGCGCTCAAATCCACCGGGGCCAGCGCCAGGGCAAGGCAGCAGCACGGTGCCGCTACCGAAGCGAACGGCATCCAGGTTGTTGGCCGTGACCCAAGGCGACTGAAGCTGCGCGATCTGCATACCGCGTTGCACCTCATCGGGTGCGGCGATCAGCAGCACGTCTGCCGCCTCTGTGGTGGCGGCGTCAGCCAACAGCCGGGCCACCAGCTCCGGGCCAATGCCGGCAGGGTCGCCGAGAACCAATGCGATGCGGGGCTTGCGGGGCATGGTGGGGCTTTCAGGGTGCGGGCAGCGGGCGGTGCCGCAGTACAGCGTTTGGCACGAACTGTGGAGGGGTCAAGTTCACCGTGGCCATGCTGCACGGCGTGCACAGTCTTGCGCAGGTGGGAAGCCCTGATGCGCAGCTGATGCGTGGCGGTACCGCGGCTGTGGCTTGTGCATGGGAACTTGGAGGATGCGTTTGCCTTCGGCGGGCGCCGTCCGAATGGCTTCCGCCTGAAGCCGATGCGCCCCTCTATTCACGGGATAGACGTCATCGACTTGTGAGCTTCTACTGCCCTTGCGCCGCCAACTTGTGTTAGCGCTCGTATTGGCTAGCGCTCACAACCCCACCGGAGGAACACGATGAAAAATACCTACCTTGTTTGCGCCAGCGCGTTGCTATTGGCGCAAGCCAGCCAGGCGGCCTTGGTCATTAATCCGAATGACCCACGTAACTGGCAGGGCGCCACTGTTGGCACGTTTGCGCAGCTTTACTACGGCAGCAACACGCTGGCCAACCGCCAGTTGGTGGTCGATAACAAACTGCTTGATGACAGTGTGTTCAACCCGGCGGGATATGTAGCCTCCACGCTGGTCACCAGTGTGGGCCAGTATTCGAATCAAGGCGCCGGCATTTCATCAGACAACACCGGCACAGGCAGTCTTGCCTACGCCTGCTGCGGCGCCGCCGCGTCACGCTTTGCCGCAGCCAATGCCATTGACAACCAATGGTTGCAGACCAGCGGAGTCGTGGGCGAGACGGTTTGGGATCTGGGCTTTCAGGCAAGCAAGGCCGCGGTCTTCAATTCCATTGACCACGGACCGCTGCCGCAAGAAGCGATTGAGTCGACTGTCTACCTGTCCAACGACAAACTGACCTGGGTGCAAGCGGTGGTCGAACGGGTGTGGCTTGAAGGCTTCGAGGCCAACTTGGGCATCAAGTGGGACGGTTTCGCTTATGCGGTGGGCACCGGCACCGAGCAAACCTTTCGCTATGCCTCAATCATTTGGGGTGGCCCGGGCGCCTTGATCGCGGATGGCGATAACGAGATCAATGGCATCTTGGGTACACGTGCCGACTTCACTCCGCCGCCGGTGCCAGGCATTCCGGAGCCAGGAACTTGGGCATTGATGGCGTTGGGCCTGCTTGCCGTAGGCGCTGCTGCACGTCGCGCGCCGCGCTGACTCTTGACGCGGGGCCCTGAAGCACCTTGTGCGGCTCCGCTTCCTTAGGTTTCGGGGTGTAGTTGGAGCGCCGCACCGGGTCGCCAAAGGCATCCCGAACGGTGTACCCATCATGTGGGCGAGGCTGCCCACACCGGCTAAGCCCGGCCGCCAAAGTACAAATTCTGCGGGTGCTGTGCGTCAGCAAAGAACAGCCAGCGGTCGGCCAGCAGGCCGGCGAACTGCACCACAAGCAGGGCCGTGGTGGCCGCGGCCAGGGGGTGCGGCGCCAGCAGCCCCAACACGACCACGGGCAACAGGCCGCCCAGCAACAGCGCCGCCAGCCGCACGCGCGCCAGGGTGTTCGCGCTGCGCCCATGCAAGAACTCGCGCAGGTTGAACGAGCCGCCGACTGCGGCATTCACGCCGCTCGCGCCGTTCCCACCCAGCGCCATGGGCACGATGCGCGGGTGGCGCAGGCCGATGGCCGTTTGCAGCGTGGCGCCGGCGGTCAGCTGCGCGTTGCGCCACATCGTGCCCGCGCGCGCCAGCGCGGCCCCAGCGGTGGCCAGCAGGGCTGACCAGGCCAGCGTCATGGCCAGCGCGGGCGCAAGCCAGGCGGCCAAGGCGGTGGCCGCCAACAGGCCAGAGGCGATGCCAGTCAAACCAAACGTTAGCGGCGTGAGAGGCGTGGCCCATTGGCGCATCACCGCCACGGCGGCGTAGATCATGCCGGTGCACAGGTACAGCAGCAGGGCCAGCGCGGCTCCTGTTGCGCCCAGCGCCCAGTGCGGCGGCGCCTGCCGCTGCGCCAGGCCCCAGGCCAGCACCACCGCCATGAAGATGGGCAGCACGATCACCTCGCGCGACAGCCACGATGTGCGCCACATGGCCGCCGCGCGCCAGGCGCGCAACGGGTGGCCGAGGTGAAAGCTGGCGGCAACCAGCCCCGCGCCGCACAGCAGCAGCACCCCGGCCGCACCGGCAGTGAAAAGCGAGGCATCTTGGGCCGGCAACAGCCCCAGGCGCGTGGCGGCGTCCACGCCCACGAGTGCCAGCAACAGGCCCTGGCCGGTGCCGGCCAGCGTGGTGAAGAAGATCATCGACCAGGGCGGGTTCACGCAATGCTTCCTCAGTGCTCCCAATCGGCTGAAAGCGGCGCCGCGCCCGCTGCCGGCTCCAGCCCTTCCACGCGCAAGGGGTTGTGTTGGCGCACCAGTTGCTGCGCGTCGATGCGCGCTTCGGCCTTGCGCTGTGGCAAATAGTGGTTGGCCGGGCGCGTGCCGGCTTCGGGCATCAGCGCGTAGCCACCGCGCTCGCGGATGGCGGTGGACACTTCTGATTCAGGGTCGTGCACATCGCCGAACAAGCGCGCGCTGGTGGGGCAGGCCAGCACGCAGGCCGGCTTGCGTTCGGCCACCGGCAAGGCCTGGTCGTGGATGCGGTCGACGCACAGGGTGCACTTGGTCATGACCTGGCGCTTTTCGTCGAGTTCGCGCACGCCGTAGGGGCAAGCCCAGGCGCAGTACTTGCACCCGATGCACTTGTCGTAGTCCACCAGCACGATGCCGTCTTCCTTGCGCTTGTAGCTGGCACCGGTGGGGCACACCGGCACGCAGGGCGGGTCTTCGCAGTGCAGGCAACTCTTGGGGAAATGCACGGTCTGTGTGGCCGGGTACGCGCCCACTTCGAAGCTGAGCACGCGGTTGAACAGGGCACTCACCGGGTTGGCGCCGTAGGCATTCTCATCAGCCAGCGGGCCAGCGCTGCCCGAGGTGTTCCATTGCTTGCAGCTCGTCACGCAGGCGTGGCAGCCCACGCACACGTTCAGGTCGATCACCAGGGCCAGTTGGGTCATGTCGGCTCCACGCGCCCGGCAAACCAGGCACGCCAGCGCGGCACCTTGGCCGCCGTGCCGGGCAGCGCCGGCACGGTGTTGAACTGCGGCCAGGTCTGCGCGGGCTCATCGGCGCCGGCCGGGTAGATGCGCACGCGCACGTCGTACCAACCGGCCTGGCCGGTGATCGGGTCGGCGTTGGCGGCGCGCTGGCCTTGCGCATCGGCCGGCAGCTCTTCGCTGATCAAATGGTTGAGCAAAAAGCCCTGTTCGCTTTCATTGGCATCGGCGCTCAAGGCCCAGGCGCCCTTGGCCTTGCCGATGGCGTTCCAGGTCCACACCGTGCCGGGTTCCACCGCTTCGCTGTACTGGCACATGCAGCGCACCTTGCCCCAGTGGGATTCGACCCACATCCAGGCACCATCGGCAATGCCCTGTGCACGCGCCGTAGCGGGGTTCACGAACAGCGCGTTGCTGGGGTGAATCTGACGCAGCCAGGCGTTTTGCGAATCCCAGGAGTGGTACATCGCCATCGGCCGCTGCGTCAAGGCGGCCAGCGGGTAACGTTCCAGGTCACTGGCCTGCACTTCCAGCGCGGGGTACCAGAAAGGCAGCGGGTCGAAGTAGCGTTCGACCCGCGCGCGCAGGTGAGGCGGCGGCTTGCGGCCTGCGCCCTTGCCCTGCGCGGCCAGGCGAAAGCGCTGGATGAATTCTGAATAGAGGTGGATGACGATGGGGTCGTTGTCGCGCCGCAGCCCCACCTGCTGCGCCCACTGCATGTAGCCGCGGTTCCAGTTGCGCATGTAGCGGTATTCGGGCGGCATCACATGCTGGTGCACGCAGTTGTTGGCGGCGTACATCTCCCACTGCTTGAGGTTGGGCGCGCCGCGCAGGCTCTGGCTGCCGTCTTCACCGCGCCAGCCGCTCAGGAAGCCGATGCCCGAGCCCGGCACGGTTTCGTAGCGCACGATGAAGTCGGGGTAGTCGCGGTACTTGCGCGTGCCCTCGGGCGTGGTGAAGGCGGGCAGCTTCAGGCGCGACGCCAGCTCCACCAGCACCTCTTGAAACGGCTTGCATTGGCCCAGCGGCGGCAACACCGGGACGCGCACCGAATCACACGGGCCGTCGAACTCGCTGATCGGCCGGTCGAGCATCGACATCACATCGTAACGTTCGAGGTAAGTCGTGTCGGGCAAGATCAAATCGGCAAACGCCGTCATCTCCGATTGAAACGTGTCGCACACCACGATGAACGGAATCTTGTACTCACCATCGGCACGTTTGTCGGCCAGCATGCGCCGCGCTTCGCCGGTGTTCATGCTGCTGTTCCAGGCCATGTTGGCCATGAACAGCAGCAAGGTGTCAATCGGGTAAGGGTCGCCGCGCCAGGCGTTGGTGATGACGTTTTGCATCAGCCCGTGCGCGGCCAACGGGTGTTCCCACGAAAAGGCTTTGTCGATGCGCACCGGCGCGCCATCGTCATCCACGCACAGGTCGGCCGGGCTTTCGAGCCAGCCCAGCGGCGGCGCATCGAGCGGTGTGTTGGGCTTTATCGAACCCGGCCCCTTGGGCGGGCGCGCATTGGGCGGCACGGCGCGCGGGTAGGGCGCCTTGTGGCGAAAACCGCCGGGGCGGTCAATCGTGCCCAGCAGGCTCATCAGGATGGCCAGCGCGCGCACGGTCTGGAAGCCGTTGCTGTGCGCCGCCAGGCCGCGCATGGCATGAAACGCCACCGGGTTGCCGGTGACGCTCTTGTGGTGGCGGCCCCACCAGTCGACCCAGGCGATGGGCAGCTCGATGGTCTGGTCGCGCGCCGTCATGCCCATTTCATGCGCCAGGCGGCGGATGGTGCTGGCGGCGATGCCGGTGATGGCCGCCGCCCACTCGGGCGTGCATTCGCGCACGCGCTCTTCCAGCAACTGAAAAGCCGGTTTCACGCGCGTGCCGCCAGGCAGGATGTAGCTGCCGAAGAACGCCGGGTCGGCGCCTTCGGTGTGGTCGGCCACCGGCTCGCCGTGCAGCCGGTCCCACCACATGAAGTTGTGCGGGCGCAGCGGGTTGATCACGTCGCCCTCGGCGTCGCGCATCATCAAGCCGAACTCGTCACTGGCTTCGTCCTGGTTCACCAACTGGCCGGCGTTGGTGTAGCGGGCGAGGAAGTCGCGGTCGTACAGGCCCAGCGCGATCAGCTCGTGGATGATGGCCAGCAACAGCGCACCATCGGTGCCCGGCTTGATGGGCACCCATTCATCGGCGATGGCCGCGTAGCCGCTGCGAATGGGGTTGATGGCCACGAAGCGCCCGCCGTTGCGCTTGAACTTGGCCAGCGCCGCCTTCATCGGGTTGCTGTGGTGGTCTTCGGCGGTGCCGATCATCACGAACAGCTTGGCGCGTTCCAGATCCGGCCCGCCGAATTCCCAGAACGAGCCGCCCACGGTGTAGATCATGCCCGCGGCCATGTTCACGCTGCACAGGCCGCCATGCGCGGCGTAGTTGGGCGTGCCGAACTGGCGCGCGAACAGGCCGGTGAGCGCCTGCATCTGGTCGCGCCCGCTGAAGAAGGCGAACTTTTTCGGGTCCGTCGCGCGCAGGTGGCTCAGGCGCTTTTCAAGGATGGCAAAGGTCTCATCCCACGAGATCGGCTCGAACTCACCGGCGCCGCGTTCGCTGCCTGGCTTACGCCGCAAGGGCTGCGTCAGCCGCGCCGGCGAGTACTGTTTCATGATGCCCGAGGCCCCCTTGGCGCACAGGATGCCCTTGTTCAGCGGGTGCTCGGGGTTGCCTTCGATGTAGCGTACCTCGGGGCGTGATGCGCCATCAGCGCCTTCGCGCAAATGCACGCGAATGCCGCAGCGGCAGGCGCACATGTAGCAGGTGGTGGTCTTGACCTGCATGCGCGCGCCCGGCAACGGGTTGGCCAGCGGGTCGTGCAGGGGCTTGGCCATGTCCGCTTCAGCGCGCTGTTTGATGTTGACCGGTGCACACCGCGGTCACACATAGTCCTTGTACTTGTCCAAGAAGCGCACCGGCTTGCTCAGCGCGTCGCGGCGGAACGGGTCGCCCAACTCGCGCGTGCACATGATTTCGATGACGCAGGTCTTGCGCTGGTTCATCTGCATGTCAATGGCGCGCTTCAACGCCGGGCCCACGTCTGCGAGCTTGTCGACCACGATGCCCTCGGCGCCCATGGCTTTGGCGATGCCGGCGAAGCTCTGGTTGTCCAGCTCACCGGCCACAAAACGGCGGTTGTAGAAGTCAACCTGGTTCTTCTTCTCGGCGCCCCATTGCCGGTTGTGAAAGACCACGGCGGTGACGGGAATGTCGTGCCGCACGCAGGTCATGATTTCGACCATGCTCATGCCCCAGGCGCCGTCGCCGGCGTACGCAATGGCTGGGCGCTCGGGCGCGGCCACCTTGGCGCCGATCATGGTGGGCAGGGCGTAGCCGCAGTTTCCAAAACTCATCGGCGCGAAGAAGCTGCGCGGCTCGTCAAAGCGCAAATAGCTGTTCGCCACGGAGTTGATGTTGCCGATGTCGGTGCTGACCATCACCCGCGGCGGCATCGCCTTTTCCAGTTCGCGCAGCACCTGGCGCGGGTGCAGGTATTGCCCGCCGGAGAAGGGTTTCTCCTTGCCGTTTTCTTCGATCATGTCCAGGCTGTAGGCGTCGCGCTCATGCGTCCAACCATCGAGTTCACTTTCCCACGCCGCCTTCTCTTCGGCCACCTTGGCGGCGCGCTGCACTTTGTTGGCGTCGCAGGCCAGCGCTTTGCCGGCCAGCCGCGCCAGCAGCGCTGCCGCCGTGGCCTTGGCATCGCCGTGAATGCCGACGTTGATCTTCTTCACCAGCCCCAGGTTGGTGTGGTCGGTCTCGATCTGGATGATCTTCGCGTCTTTGGGCCAATAGTCCAGGCCGTGTTGCGGCAAGGTGCCGAAGGGCCCCATGCGCGAGCCCAGGGCCAGCACCACGTCGGCTTGGGTGATGAGCTTCATGGCAGCCTTACTACCTTGGTAGCCCAGCGGGCCAGCCCATAACGGGTGCTTTGAGGGGAAGGCATCGTTGCGCAGATAACCGGTACACACCGGCGCCCCCAAGCGTTCAGCCAAGGCCTGGCATTCCGCCACCGCATTGCCCAGCACCACGCCGCCGCCGGCCAGGATCACCGGGAACTTGGCCTGGGCCAGCAACTCGGCCGCCGCGTTCAGGCTGGCCTCACCGCCGGCGCCGCGCTCCACGCGCAAGGGCTGCGGAATTTCGCAGTTCACTTCGCCATAAAAGTAATCACGCGGAATGTTCAGTTGCGTCGGCCCCAGTTGAGACAGGGCGCGGTCAAAACAGCGCGCCGTGAATTCGGCCATGCGCTTGGGGTTGACCACATGGCCCTGGTACTTGGTGAACTCCTGGAACATGGGCAACTGGTTGGCTTCCTGAAAACCGCCCAGGCCCATGCCCATGGTGCCGGTTTCGGGCGTGATCACCACCACCGGGCTGTGCGCCCAGTACGCCGCGGCTATTGCCGTCACGCAGTTGCTGATGCCCGGCCCGTTCTGGCCGATCACCACGCCGTGGCGGCCGCTCACACGCGCATAGCCATCGGCCATGTGCGCCGCGCCTTGCTCGTGCACCACGGGGATGAGCGTGATGCCGGCCGGCGCAAAGATGTCCATCGCATCCATGAAGGCCGAGCCCATGATGCCGAACATGGTGTCAACACCCTGTGCCACCATGGTTTCCACGAAGGCTTCGGAAGGGGTCATCTTCTGCATGCCGGTCACGGCGGCGCGGCGCGGGTGGGTGGCTGGGTTTGTCAAGGCAGGTCTCCGGGTGGTGAGTTCGTCAGGTTGGCAGCGCGCGAACGCAGCGGCGGCCAACGTGTTGAGAGTATTCCATCTGCCCGGTGCCGCAGCCCTGGGGCTTGACCCAGTGCCTTGATGCCACACTGCCGCCCCATGACTGAACAGCTTTCCATGTTGCCCACAGGCCGCGCGGCGGTGCGCGAACTTTTTGGTTTCGACAGCGATTTGCGGGTTCCCGTGTTCGAGCAGACCGACGAGCATGTGCCCGAAATCGACGCCGCCTACCGCTTCAACCGCGACACCACCCTGGCCATCCTGGCCGGCTTCATGCACAACCGCCGCGTGCTGGTGCAGGGCTTGCACGGCACGGGCAAATCCACCCACATCGAACAAGTGGCCGCACGCTTGAACTGGCCTTGTGTGCGCGTCAATCTCGATGGCCACGTCAGCCGGCTTGATTTGGTGGGCCGCGACGCGGTGGTGCTGCGCGCAGGCCAGCAGGTGACCGAATTCAAGGAAGGCATCGTGCCCTGGGCCTTGCAGCGGCCCGTGGCGTTGGTGTTCGACGAGTACGACGCCGGCCGGCCCGATGTGATGTTCGTCATCCAGCGCGTGCTCGAACGCGAAGGCCGCTTCACGCTGATGGACCAGAACCGGGTGCTCACGCCGCACCCGGCGTTTCGTTTGTTCGCCACCGCCAACACCGTGGGCCTGGGCAACCTGAACGGCCTGTACCACGGCGCGCAGCGGCTGAACCATGCGCAAATTGACCGCTGGAACATCGTGGCCACGTTGAACTATTTGCCGGCTGAAGAAGAGGTGGCCATCGTGCTGGCGCGCGTGCCTGAACTGGCCACCGAAGCCGGCCGCACGCTGGTGCGGCGCATGGTGGCGTTGGCTGATTTAACGCGCGCCGGCTTTGCCGCGGGCGACCTCTCAACCTTGATGTCGCCGCGCACCGTGATCACCTTGGCCGAGAACCTGCAAATCTTTGCCGATGTGGCGCAGGCGCTGCGCTTGTCATTCGTTAACAAGTGCGATGAAGCCGAGTGGCCCATCGTGGCGGAATACTTTCAACGCTGTTTCGATGCTGAACTGGGCGCCGGCCCTGGCGCGTTCAAAACATGAGCCTGCCCGGCCGCCCGAAAGGCGATACCGGAGTGCGCAGCACGAAGGTGCTCGTATGAGCGACGTGCAGCGCCTGGCGCGCGAACAGCAGCGCGTTGAAGCGCTGTGCCTGGCCGCCATCCACGCCCTGGCGCGCGAGCGCGACCTGCACTTTCGTGGCCGCCGGCTGCACCGCGGCACGCACCGCCTGCCGGCCTTTGCGCCGCATTTGCACCCCAGCCTGGAGCGCGACGACCTGGCGTCGTTTCGCGGCGCGGCCGATGGCCTGGCGCTGCGGCTGCGCGTTTCTAACGCCGAACTGCACCGGCAACTGGCGCCGGTTGACGCCATACCGCGCCTGGTGTTCGACATGCTCGAACAGTTTCGCGCCGAGGCGCTGGCCGGTGATGAATGGCCCGGCGTGCGGCGCAACCTGCGCCACCGCTTCGAGGCCTGGTCGCGCGGCTTTCACGACGCCGGCCTGGCTGACAGCGCACGCGGCATCTTGCTGTTCACGGTGGCGCAGATCGGCCGCGCCCGCGTCACCAACGAGCCGGCGCTGGAACAGATTGAAGACGCGATGGAAGCCACCCGCGCCGGCATCGCGCCGCTGCTGGGCCATGCCCTGGCGGCCTTGCGCCGCACCCGGCACGACCAGGCCGCCTATGCCGAACACGCCTTGGCCATGGCGCGGGCGGTGGCGCACTTGTTGGAGCAAGCCGGTGCAGCAGGCCTGCCTGACGACGCCACGGCCGCCAGCGCCGGCCATGAGACCGACGAGCGCCTGGCCTTCGGTTTGATCGTCGAGCCCGACGAAGCCGCCGCTGAACACGCCAGCGGCAACGTGGCGCCGGGCCGCAGCCTTGCGCCTGTCGTGGCGGGCGGCGCTTATCGCATCCACACCAGCGCCTACGACCGCGTGGAGCCCGCCGCCGGCCTGGTGCGCGCGGCGCAGTTGGACGCCTACCGCCGCGAGCTGGATGAGCAAGTGCATCACAGCGGGCTGAACGTTGCCCGCCTGGTGCGCGAGCTGCATGCGCTGTTGGCCACGGGGGCGCAAAACGATTGGCAAAGCGCGCAGGAAGAAGGCCTGATCGACGGCCGCCGCCTGGCGCAGTTGATCAGCTCGCCCACCGAGCGCCACTTGTTCCGTCAGGAGCAGCGCGCGCCGCAGGTCGACAGCGCGGTGACGCTGCTGCTTGATTGCTCCGGCTCGATGCGCCAGCACCTCGGTGTGGTGGCGCCGCTGGTGGATGTGCTGGCGCGCGCGCTCGACGCGGCCGGTGCCAGTGTGGAGGTGTTGGGCTTCACCACGGCGGCGTGGAATGGCGGGCGTGCGCTGCGCGACTGGCAGCGCAGCGGCCGCCCGCCGCAGCCGGGGCGGCTGAACGAAGCCTTGCACCTGGTGTTCAAGGAAGCTCACACGCCCTGGCGCCATGCAAGGCGCGGCATTGCTGCGCTGCTCAAGGCCGAGCTGTACCGCGAAGGCATTGACGGCGAGGCCTTGACCTGGGCCGCGGCGCGCCTGGGCGCGCGCAGCGAAGCGCGGCGCCTGTTGATCGTGCTGTCAGACGGCTGCCCGATGGACGGCGCCACGCAGTTGGCCAACGGCGCGCAGTATCTCGACCAGCACCTGCAACAAGTGGCGGCGAGGATCGAAGGCGATGGTGTGATGGCGCTGGCCGCCATCGGCGTGGGCCTGGATTTGAGTGCCACCTACAGCCGCTGCCTGGCCATCGACCCCGACGCCGGGCTGGGCCGAGCGCTGCTGCAAGAGGTGCTGGGGTTGATCGCCGGGCGCCGGCCCGTGGCCGCGGCGCAGCTTGCTTTGCATCAAGCACCGAGCGCGGTTGCGGCATAGACTTTGGCCATGCGTTCGAACCTGCGCTTGCATCGGCGTGCGACATATCGGCTTGCAGCCTGGCTTAAAAGCTGGCTCACCGGTTGGTTGGGCGTGGCGCTCGTGTTCATGCAGTTGGCGGTATCGGCCTATGCCTGCCCGATGGCCCAGGGCACGGCAAGCGATAACGCCTCGAACATGGCGGGCGCGAACGCGATGCCCGATTGCGCCGGCAACTCGCTGCTGGCCATGGACCCGGCGCAGCCCTTGTTGTGCCTGGCGCATTGCCAGCAGGGCACGCAAGCCGCGCAGCCCGCGGCCACGCTCGATGCACCGGCCAGCCCGGTGCTGCTGGCGGTGCTTGATTGGTCGCCGCTGGCGCTGCTGCCCGGCACGTTGCAAGCAACAGCGGGCAACACGCCCACCGCGCGTTGGGGCGCGTCACCACCCGGCGCGCCTTCGCCCGGCTCGCCCCCCATATACCTGGCCTTGCTTGTCCTGCGCAACTAGCTCGAATTGCCGGCCGGGCCTGCCGTTGTGCAGGCGCGGCTTGTTGCGGTCATTCGCTGGGATTGCTGGGAAGGACATGACATGCCGGGTTCACCATTCAGATCACTTCATCGCATTGCGCTTGCCACCCTGTGCCTGCCCACGCTGGCCAGCGCCGCACTGAGCCTCAGTGAGGCCACGCGCCTGGCGCGCGAGCAAGCACCCACGCTGCAAGCGCAGCACAGCGCACTGGCCGGCGCGCAGGCGGCGCAGCCGGCCGCGGCGGCGTTGCCCGACCCGCGGCTGAACGTGGGCATCGAGAACTTCCCCATCGGCGGGCCCGAGCGCTACAGCCTGAAACGCGACTTCATGACCATGCAGCGCATCGCCCTGATGCAAGAGGTGCCCAACCAGGCCAAGCGCGAGGCCCGAGCGGCCGGCGCGCAGGCCCGCATCGAGCGTGAGAAAGCCTTGCTGGCTGTGGCCCAACTGGCGGTGCAGCGCGACGCCGCGTTGGCCTGGCTGGGCGTGTTCTATGCCGAACGCCGCCTGAAGCAACTGGCCGAGCTGGAGCGCGAAAACCGCATCGTGCAAGACACGCTGGATGCGCGCATTGCCGCTGGCCGCGCGCTGCCCGCCGAGCACACCATGGCCCGCCAGGAAGCGTTGGCGCTGGCGGACCGGCGCGACGATGCGCAGCGCGACGTGGCCAAGGCGCGCGCCGCGCTGCGCCGCTGGGTCGGCGTGCGGGCTGATGAAACACTGGACGGCGAGCCGCCGGCACCCAGCGTTCAGCCGCAAGCCGTGCGCGCCGGCCTGCACCGCCATGCCGAAGTGGCGCCGTATGCCGCGCTGCAGGCGCTGGCGCAGGCCGAAGTCGGCGAGGCCCGGGCCGAGCTGCGGGGCGACTGGGCTTGGGAGGTGGCTTACGCCCGGCGCGGCGCGCAGTTTGGTGACATGGTGTCGTTCCAGTTCAGCTTCGACCTGCCCTGGCAAAAGGGCCAGCGCCAGCAGCCGCAGATTGCGGCCCGGCTGCACGAGGTGCAGCGCATCGAGGCCGAGCGCACCGAGACCCTCCGCCGGCATGGCGAAGAGGTCGAGCAACAACTGGCCGAACTACAAGCCTTGAACAGCCAGCACGAGCGCCTTGAACGCAGCGGCCAGCCGCTGGCGGCCGAGCGCGTGGCGCTGGCCCTGGCCAGTTACGAGGCCGGCCGCGGTGACTTGGCTGCGGTGCTGGCGGCGCGGCGCGAAGCGGTGGAAACGCGGTTGCGTTTGATTGACCTTGACGCGCAGCGCGCCGCGCTGCGCGTGCGCCTCACCACCCTGTTTGCGGAGGAATGAAATGAGCACGCCAAGCCGCCTCATGGGCGAAGACAGGAAGGCGCAGCCAGAAGGTATGCCGACGACTGCGCAACGAATCATCTGGCCTGTGGTCTTGCTGGTGTTGGGGGTGGCCCTGGGCTGGGGCGTGGCCACCTGGCGCGGCGCCGCACCGCCCACTGAAGCAGCCGGCGCCGCAGCAACAAGCGCTGCGGGCGCGGCGTCGGCACCCAGTGCACGCAGGGTGCTGTATTGGTACGACCCGATGGTGCCCACACAGAAGTTCAGCCAGCCCGGCAAGTCACCGTTCATGGACATGCAACTGGTGCCGCGCTATGCCGAGGACGGCGAGGCCGAAGGCGCCGGGGCGTCCACCCTGAGCGTGTCCACGCGGGCGCAGCAGGCCCTGGGCCTGCGCCTGGCAACGGTTGAAAAGCGCCGCATCGGCAGCGCGCTCGAAGCCGTGGGCAGCGTGCAGTTGAACGAGCGCGATGTGAGCATCGTGCAGGCGCGCGCGGCCGGTTTCGTCGAGCGCGTGTATGCGCGTGCGCCGGGTGATGTGGTGGCCGCCGGGGCGCCGCTGGTCGATGTGCTGAACCCCGAATGGCTGGGCGCGCAGCGCGAATACCTGGCGGTGAAGGCCACGGGCGAGGCGGCACTGGCGCAGGCCGCGCGCCAGCGCCTGGCCTTGCTGGGCATGCCGCCCACGTTGATCGAACGCATGGAGCAAAGTGGCCAGCCGGTGGCGGTGCAGACCATCACCGCCCCGGCGGGCGGCGTGATCACCGAGCTGCTGGTGCGCGCCGGCATGACGCTGGCCCCGGGCATGACGCTGGCGCGCATCAACGGCCTGGGCACGGTGTGGCTGGAGGTGGCCTTACCTGAAGCGTTAGGCGCGGCTGTGCAACCCGGGCAATTGGTTGAAGCGCGCTTCCCGGCGCTGCCCAGTGCAGTGGTGAAGGGCCGCGTGGCCGCGGTGCTGCCCGAGGCCAACCGCGACACACGCACGCTGCGCCTGCGCATCGAGCTGCCCAACCCGGGCCAGCGCCTGAAGGCCGGCATGTTTGCGCAAGTCAGCCTGAGCGGTGCGCAGCGTGAAGCCCTGGTGCTGCCGGCCGAAGCCGTCATCCGCACCGGTAAGCGCGCGCTGGTGTATGTGTCCGACGCACCCGGCCGCTATCGGCCGATTGAAGTGGAGATTGGTGAGCAGGTGGACGAGCTGATCGTCGTGCGCAGTGGCTTGAGCGCGGGCCAGCAGGTGGTGGCGTCAGCGCAGTTCCTGATCGACTCCGAAGCCAGTTTGCAAGGGGTGATGGCGCGCGCGCCGGTGGCGGCATCTGCGCCAGCGGCCGCACCCCAGTCAGCCGCAACCGCCGCGCCCGTATCAAGCCCCGCCAGCGCGGTGGACCACAGCGCGCACGGCGCCGTGCCCGCCGCTGCCTCCGGGGCCAAGCGATGATTGCCGGGCTGATCCGCTGGTCGGTGGCCAACCGCCTGCTGGTGCTGCTGGCCACGCTGATGCTGGGTGTGTGGGGCGGGGTCAGCCTGCGCAGCATGCCGATTGACGCGCTGCCAGATTTGTCTGACGTGCAGGTCATCATCCGCACCAGCTACCCGGGCCAGGCGCCGCAGATCGTCGAGAACCAGGTCACCTACCCGCTGGCCACCACCATGCTTTCGGTGCCCGGTGCCAAAACCGTGCGCGGCTTTTCGTTCTTCGGCGACAGCTTCGTCTACGTGCTGTTTGACGACGGCACCGACCTGTACTGGGCGCGCTCGCGCGTGCTGGAATATTTGAACCAGGTGCAAGGCAGGTTGCCGGCAAGCGCGAAAACCTCGCTCGGGCCGGATGCCACCGGCGTGGGCTGGATCTTCCAGTACGCGCTGGTGGACCGAACCGGGCGCAACGACCTGTCGCAACTGCGCGCGTTGCAAGACTGGTTCCTGAAGTACGAGCTGAAGAGCCTGCCCAATGTGGCCGAGGTGGCCAGCGTGGGCGGCATGGTGCGGCAGGTCCAGGTGGTGGTGGATCCCACCAGGCTGGCGGCCTACGGCATCACCTACGCGCAAGTGCGCGATGCGCTGCTCGCCGCCAACCAGGAAACCGGCGGCTCGGTGCTTGAACTGGCCGAGGTGGAGTACATGGTGCGCGCCAGTGGCTACCTGAAAACGCTGGCTGACTTTCGCGCCGTGCCCTTGTCAGCCAAGGGCGGCATCCCGGTGCGCCTGGGTGACGTGGCCACGGTGCAGGTAGGCCCCGAAATGCGCCGCGGCATCGCCGAGCTGGACGGCGAAGGCGAGGTCGCCGGCGGCGTGGTCATCCTGCGTGCGGGCAAGGATGCGCAGGCCACCATTGCGGCGGTGAAGGTGAAGCTCGCCGAGCTGCAAGGCAGCCTGCCGCAGGGCGTGGAAGTCATCACCACCTACGACCGCAGCGCGCTGATCGAGCGCGCCATTACTAACCTTTCGTATAAGCTGGCGGAAGAGTTCGTCGTCGTCGCCATCGTGTGCGCACTGTTCCTGTGGCATGTGCGCTCGGCGCTGGTGGCCATCATGGCGCTGCCGCTGGGCGTGCTGATCGCCTTCCTGGCCATGCGCGCGCAGGGTATCAACGCCAACATCATGTCGCTGGGCGGCATAGCGATTGCGATCGGCGCCATGGTCGACGCCGCGGTGGTGATGATCGAGAACGCGCACAAGAAAATCGAAGCCTGGCAACACGCCCACCCCGATGAAAAGCTGCAAGGCGATGCGCGCTGGCAGGTGATGAGCGACGCCGCGGTCGAGGTCGGCCCGGCGCTGTTCTTCTCGCTGCTGATCATCACCTTGTCGTTCATTCCGGTGTTCACGCTCGAAGCGCAAGAGGGCCGCCTGTTCGGCCCGCTGGCCTTCACCAAGACCTATGCCATGGCGGCGGCGGCGGCGTTGTCGGTGACGCTGATTCCGGTGTTGATGGGCTACTGGATCCGTGGCCGCATTCCCGACGAGCAGCGCAACCCGCTCACGCGCGGGCTGATCGCCATCTACCGCCCGGCGCTGGAATGGGTGCTGCGCTGGCCCAAGGCCACGCTGGGCATCGCCGTGTTGCTGCTGGCCACCACGGCCTGGCCGTTGTCGCAATTGGGCGGCGAATTTTTGCCTGCACTCGATGAAGGCGACCTGCTGTACATGCCTTCGGCGCTGCCCGGGCTGTCAGCGCAAAAGGCCAGCGAGCTGCTGCAGCTCACCAACCGCATGATCAAGACTGTGCCCGAAGTGGCGCGCGTGTTCGGCAAGGCTGGCCGCGCCGAAACGGCCACCGACCCGGCGCCGCTGGAGATGTTCGAAACCACCATCCAGTTGAAGCCGCGCGAGCAGTGGCGTGCCGGCATGACGCCTGAAAAACTGATCGAAGAACTCGACCGCGCGGTGAAGGTGCCGGGGCTGAGCAACATCTGGGTGCCGCCGATCCGCAACCGCATCGACATGCTGGCCACCGGCATCAAGAGCCCCATCGGCGTGAAGGTGACGGGCGGCGAACTGGCCGCCATCGAGCGCGTTGCCGCACGCATCGAACAGTTAGCCAAGGGCGTGCCGGGCGTGTCGTCAGCGCTGGCCGAGCGGCTGACCGGCGGGCGCTATGTCGATGTGCAGATCGACCGCGCCGCGGCCGGCCGCTACGGCCTGAACATCGCTGACGTGCAAGCGTTGATTGCCGGCGCGGTGGGCGGCGAAAACATCATGGAAACCATCGAAGGCCGGGCGCGCTTCCCTGTGAACCTGCGCTACCCGCGCGAGTGGCGCGACACGCCGCAGCGCCTGGCCGCGCTGCCGATCCTCACGCCCATGGGGCAGCAGATCACCCTGGCCAGCGTGGCGCAGGTGAGCATCAGCGATGGCCCGCCCATGCTCAAGAGCGAGAACGCGCGGCCCGCGGGTTGGGTGTATGTGGATGTGCACGGGCGCGACCTGGCCGCCGTGGCGCAAGACCTGCGACGCGCGGTGGCAGCCGAAGTCAAACTTGAACCCGGCATGAGCGTGGCTTACTCGGGCCAGTTCGAATTCCTGGAGCGCGCCAATGCGCGCCTGAAGCTGGTGGTGCCGGCCACGCTGCTCATCATCTTCGTGCTGCTGGTGCTCACCTTCCACCGCATCGACGAGGCGCTGTTGATCATGGCCACGCTGCCCTTTGCGCTGATCGGCGGCGTGTGGTTTTTGTACCTGTTGGGCTACCACCTCTCGGTGGCCACCGGTGTGGGCTTCATCGCCCTGGCCGGCGTGGCGGCCGAGTTCGGCGTGGTGATGTTGCTGTACCTGAAGCACGCCCTGCAAGACCGCGTGGCGACGGGCGCAACGGCCACGCGCGATGTGGTGGACGACGCCATTCGTGAAGGCGCGGTCTTGCGCGTGCGCCCCAAGGCGATGACGGTGGCCGTGATCCTGGCCGGCCTGGTGCCCATCGTCTGGGGCAGCGGCACCGGCTCGGAACTGATGAGCCGCATCGCCGCGCCGATGCTCGGCGGCATGATCACCGCGCCGCTGCTGTCGCTGTTTATTGTTCCGGCGGTTTATGCGTTGCTGCGGCGGGGGCGATGAGGGGTAGGGTGATGGGATGGGGCGCGGTGCGCGGGAGTGGGGTGGCCGCGGTTGCAAGACGTGCGCGATCGCGCCTATGCGGTGAGGTTCAGTCGCTTGATGTGTCTTGGTGAATGACGGCCTACCCGAAGCGGTCAGTACTGGTGAACGAAGCCGACGTTCTGGATCTCGCAGGCGGCTGCGCCTCGCGGCGACTACCAAGTGAAGTGCTCATCATTCAAGGTACGCCGTCCGCAACTTTGATCAGGCTTCGCTCGGTCATGCGGGCGGCCCTGCTAAGCGGCGCCGCGCCAGGCCACGCGTCCGTGCTGTTCGTGGGCAACTCGATGACTCGATAGCACCTATGCAGCCTCACTTCCTGCCGCCTGCGATAGTTGCGAACTATGGCCCGGGAGCGAGGGGCAACTCGTCGCGAAACCGCGCGCCAACCTCACCAGGACCGGTTACCTGGCTGCTCAACAAGTTGCCTGCACGATCGTAAACATTGATAAATCCGCCGAGATTGGTGAACGTCTGCCCATCGTGGCTCAACTCAAGCGTGGCCAAGCGCTCCGAGCGGCCCGTGAAGTTGCGCGAAGCGTCGAACCTGAAGGTGAGGAACGTGCGCCTGAAGTGCCGATCGCCCACTCGTTTCCAGGAGCCATGTCCCAAGCTTCTGATGGCCGTGCTATTGCTTTCCTCCATCAAGTTTCCGTCATCGAAGTAGGTCTGCAAGGCGGTGAGGGGAATCTGGCCCGGCTGGACCGGTACGCCTGTCGCGACGTACCAGTTGCCGGTGAGCGAGTTTCGTCGCGTTCCCTGCCCGTTTTCTTGGGCTCCTACAGGCTGATATGAGGCCAGGCTCAAAGCCGCAGCGAGGGACAAGAGCACGAAGCGCGAAGTCTTCGCAAGGGAGGTAGCGGTGGATATCGGATGTGAGTTCATGTTCGCCTCTATACGGTTTGCGGGGCGGCGTTGCCGACGATGGGCGACGCCGAATGGCACCTTGAGAAATGATCTTCCTGCGTTGGACCCGAGGAATGTCCGCGCGTGCGATGCGTTGCAATGCATCTACTCACCTCCAGTCCTGGACGGAAGCGCCTCCCCGGGCGCCTTCTTGTTGTAGTCACCTCGTGACAATGCCTACTCGGGCGCCAACTTCAGCCCGAGCTCTCGAATCAGCGCTCCCCACTGCGTGTGTTCATCGCGGATCAGCTGCGCAAAAGCGTCAGGGGAGCTCGTATAGACGCGCAAACCAAGCTTTGCAGCTTGCGTCTCGACTTCCGGCGAACTAAATATCCGCGCCGTCTCTAGGCTGACTCGGCTGACTACCTGGCTGGGGGTTCCCGCGGGCGCGACCAGACCCATCCACGCCTCGCCTCTCACCGGCATTCCGATCTCCGCTGCGGTAGGCACTCCCGGCAACGTTGGCTCGCGCCCAACCCCGGTCACGAGCAATGCACGAAGCTTGCCCGCGGCGACCTGGGGTGCGATCAGCGTCGGTCCGCTCATCAGGATTTGAACCTGACCCGACAAGACCGCATTCAGCGCGTCCGGTCCGCTGCGGTACGGCACGGTGAGCATCTTGAAGTGGCCCTTCTTCTCCAGCATGAGATAGACCAAATGAGGTGGCGATCCATTGCCTGTCATCGCCACGACCAATTTGTTGGGCTCGGCTTTGGCGTGACCGACAAGCTCTAAAAAGGTCTCGGCGGGGAACGAAGGATGGACAGCAATCGCCATGGCTCCGCTGACCAACGTCGTCACCGGCTGCAGGTCGCGCAACGGGTCGTACGCCAGCGCCGGAAACATGTAGCTGTTGAAGACGGCCTGCGACATCGTGGCCAGCGCGAGCGTGTGTCCGTCAGCGCGGCTGTGGACGAGAGCGGCCATCGCCAGCTGACCGCCGGCGCCCGGGCGGTTCTCGATGATGACGGCTTGACCAAGGCTGGGTCCCAGCCTCTCGGCCACCATTCGGGCCACCAGATCAGGGCCGCTGGCGGGCGCACCACCCACAATGATCTTTATCGGCCGCATTGGCCAGTCCTTCGCGTGCGCATGGGGTGCGACGAGCGCCACTACGAGGAGCAGTATCCAGCCTGATCGGATCTTGCGCATCGTCCATCTCCCGTTCACCAAGCCATCACGCTACCTGAAGCAGCCCTGATGGGAAATATTCATCGGGGCACTTGCTTCGTTCCGCTATGGAACGAATACTCGGAAGGTGGACAAGCTGCGCGGAATCTCCTCGTTCTGCCGAGTTGTGGAAACCCACAGCTTCGCGAGTGCAGCGCGTTCGCTTGACGTTGTGCCGTCTGCACTCAGCAAGACGATCTCTAGCCTTGAGCGGGAACTCGGCTTCCTGCTCATGAACCGCTCGACTCGGCGAATGTCGCTTACAGCAGAGGGTCTTCTGTACTACGAGCGGTGCCGAGATCTGCTGGAGGAGCTGGAGCGTACCGAGGGCAAGGCTCGCAATTTGAAGTTGAAGCCGCGCGGAACTCTGCGCGTTGGTCTCCATCCTGCGTTCCGGGGCTTGGTGCTGCGATCTCTCGGCCCGTTCATGGATGAACAACCGGACTTGAGGATCGAGACCTTGATGACCAACTCCCCGTCGGCCGTGCTCGAAGAGGGACTCGATTTGCTGCTGCACATGGGAGACCTACCTGATTCCGGACTGGTTGCGCAGCGCATCGCAATTTCGAGAGGCATCGTCTGTGCGGCCCCTACCTACCTTGCAACCAGAGGCGAGCCCCGTCACCCTCTAGACCTGACCGAGCATCGCGCGCTCATCTACAACAGACACGACGAGACCTCAAACGCGTGTTGGTCGTTCGTCCGGGGAGACGAGAAGATCGTTGTCAGGGTGCCTGTCCGAATGGTCTCCCGCGACGGCCTGGGCTTGGTAGACGCGATGATAGGTGGCGCTGGGATCGGAAGATCTAGCGAGTTCGCTGTTCGACACCTTGTAGCGTCGAGGCTACTCACCATCCTTTTCGCTGACTGGCAAGGGCGCACGCAACCCGTTCATGCCGTGTGGCCGAACAGCGGATCCAGAGCATCAGCGAAGTCGAAGCTCTTCTTGGAGTTCGCCTGTAGTCTGATGAAGTCAGCGGACTAAACCGCTCGCGCGGTAGGCGCTGCGGCTAGAGTTGTGGCGGTTCGTTGTAGCGCTGGTTCTGCGATGTTGGTGATCGAGGCAATCGGCCTCGTTCATCGACAGGAGCAGCACCATGGACATCTCGACTCCCACCGTCTCGCCGCTGCGCCAACGCGTGCTCGACGACATGCGCACGCGCAAGATGGCCGAGCACACTCAGGACGGCTACACCCGCGCCGTGCGCAAGCTGGCCGCCTTCCTCGGCCGCTCACCTGACACGGCCACCATTGAAGAGCTGCGGCGCTTCCAGCTTCACCTGGTGGACGCCGGTACCGGGCCGGTGACGATCAACGCCACGATCACTGGATTGAATTTCTTCTTCGACATCACCCTGGGCCACCCCGAGCTGTTGGCCAAGATGCAACCCGTGCGTGTGCCGCGCATCCTGCCAGTGGTTTTGAGCCGCGAGCAGGCCGCACGCTTGATCGCCGCAGCACCCAACCTCAAGCACCAAGCAGCGATGTCAGTCGCCTACGGCGCGGGCTTGCGCGTCAGTGAGATCGTCTCGCTCAAGGTCATCGACATCGACAGCCAGCGCATGACGCTGCGCGTGCAGCAGGGCAAGGGCCGCAAGGATCGCTACGCCATGCTCAGCCCGGTGCTGTTGGAGCGTTGGAGCGGCTTCGCGCTTGGTGGCGCCTGGGGCGCCCGCGCGCTCGCTGCGCGGCTGGCCAACGTGAGCGAGCTGCCGCAGTTGGTGCCCGTGTTCATGGCGGGCCTGCACGAGATGCTGCGCATCGACCACGCGATCCTGTGGCTGCTCGACGAGCGGCGCGACGGCTTGTACACGCTGGCCAGCCTGGGCTACGCCACATCGGGCGTGGGCTCGGAGTTGGCGCTGTCGGATGCATGCCCCGCGCGTGAAGTCTTCTCGCGTGATGACCGCGGCCGTGATCCTGGCCGGCGTGGTGCCCATCGGCACGGTGCCTGGCAGCTTCGCGGGCGGCCCGGTTCTGAAAGAATCACCGCGCACCCTTCAACAGCCACCGCAAGCCGCATGCCACACATCCACGCCAACGGCCTTGACTTTGCGTACCTGGAGCAGGGCAACGGCCCGCTGGTGCTGCTGCTGCACGGCTGGCCCGACACGGCCCACACCTGGAGCCACCAGATGCCCGTGCTGGCCGCTGCCGGCTACCGCGTGGTGGCGCCCTTTTTGCGCGGCTACCACCCCACGGCCATCCCCGCCAACGGCTACTACGACAAGGCCACGCTGGCCACCGACGTGGCCGCGCTGATCGGCGCGCTGGGCGGCGGCGAGCCGGTGCACCTGGTGGGCCAAGATTGGGGTGCCATCATTTCCTATGCGGTGCTGGCAGCGTTTCCACAACGGGTGCGCCGCGCGGTGGTGATGGCGGTGCCGCACCCGGCCGAGGTGGCCAAGAGCATGCTCGTGCCCAAGCATGTGCACCGGTCTTTTCACTGGTGGTTCTTCCAGCTTGCAGGCCTGCCCGAGCGTGCGCTGCTGGACAACGACGCCGCATTCATCGACTACCTGTGGAGCTACTGGACCAGCCCCGGCCATGAAGACGCCGCCCACATTGCCAGCATCAAGGCCATGCTGGCGCAGCCCGGCGTGTTGACCGCCACCCTGGGCTACTACCGCGCCATGCTCGACGCCACCAAAGGCGACCCAGCGCTGGCCGAACTGCGCCCGCTGATGGAGCGCCCCATTGCCGTGCCCACCTTGGCCCTGTGCGGCGCCGACGACCTGCGCGCTGAACTCATGACCGACCAGGGCCGGTATTTCACCGGCGAGTACCGCTATGAAGAGGTGCCAGGCGCCGGGCACTTTTTGCAGCGCGAGCAGCCGGCGCAGGTGACGCGGCTGGTGCTGGAGTGGCTGGGCAAGCGGGGTGCGTAGGGTGCCGAAGCGCGAGAGGGCGGTCCAAGAAGGCGGCGGTGACGCTTGCCCTGAAAGAGTTCATCGCCAGGCGCGAGCAAAAGCGTGTCGCAGAGTTGTTCGGCAAGCTTGAGTGGGACGCCAGCTATGCCTACAAGGCGCAGCGTTCAAGATCGTGACGCTGCTTGTTGACACCAGCGTTTGGTCCTTGGCGTTGCGCCGAGAGGCATCGGTTGAGTCCAGGGAAGTCATTGCGCTGCGGGAGGCGCTGGACGGCGCGGATGCTGTCGTCACGACCGGGCTGGTTCTCCAGGAGCTTTTGCAGGGCTTCAGTGGCCCCAAGGCAAGGCAAGCAATCATTGAGCGCTTTGGCGCTTTGGCGCTGATTCAGCCCGACCGACAAGATCACATTGCTGCCGCAGAAGTCCGCAACGCCTGCCGAAGAGAAGGTGTGCAAATCGGCACCATCGACGCGTTACTTATCCAGCTATGCGGTCGATACGAGCTGACGCTGCTGTCATCAGGCAAAGACTTTGCAAATGCGGCACCACATGTCCCCTTCAAGCTTTGGGGCAAGCGGTGACATCGCCGCGGCAGGCCGAGACACCAGCGACCACAAGGAACAGGAATCGCAGGACGAAGTAGGTTGATCGCTGCATGCGTGCGGCGGCGCGCGTACCGGCTTGAAATGGGCCTTTGACCCACCCACATGGGGTCTGTGAGTGTTTGGGTCGTCATCGGTTTTGTCATCGTGCTCGCCGGGGTTGCAGGCGCAGCTTTGACCGGCCCCGCGTTGACGCAAGGCTGGCGCCGGCGGCGCATCGCCCGGCGGCCGTTCCCCGCCTCTTGGCGCGACATCGTGCGCCGTCGCGTGCCGCTTGCGCGCGAACTACCGGCCGCGCAACACCTGCGCTTGAAGCAGCACATCCAGGTGCTGTTGGCGGAGGTGCCGTTCATCGGCTGCGCGGGGCTCGAAGTCAGTGAAGAGATGCGCGTCAGCATCGCCGCGCAGGCCGCCTTCCTGCTGCTGGGGCGCGGCGGTTCATTCGGCAACTTGCGCGAGGTGCTGGTCTATCCGGGTCACTTCGTCGTGCCGCGCAGTGACGCCGGCACGGGCGGCGTGGTGCATGAAGGCCGTGATGTGCTGGCTGGCCAGAGCTGGCAGCGCGGCCAGGTCATCCTGGCGTGGGACGCCGTGCAGGGCGGCGCGGCCGATCCGCACGACGGTGCCAACGTCGTGATGCATGAATTCGCGCACCAGCTCGATCAGGACACAGGCACCGCCAATGGGGCGCCGTATGTGGGCCGGGGCGCGCCGCAGCAAGCCTGGGCGCGCGTGATGAACGAGGAGTTCGATGCCCTGCACGCCCGCCTGGCGCGTGCGCAGCCAGGCCTCATCGAGCCCTACGCTGCCACCAGCCCGGCCGAATTCTTCGCCGTCACGACCGAGCTGTTCTTTGAGAAGCCGGGCGCGCTGGCCGCTGAGCGGCCCGCGCTGTACGAACAGCTCAAGCGCTGCTACCGCCTCGACCCGGCATCCTGGTAGCCCGCGGGCCATCTCGGCGCGGCGGGGCAGTCCGCACGGGCGTGCCGCGAGCCTGCTTCAGGCCCATGCAATGGTCACGGCGCCGCCACAGCAGTGGCTCGATCGTGGCCAGCGCCGGCTCGATCGGCCCCGGGCGCTGGCGCAGGTCGCGATCGACCCCGGCGCGAGGCGGTAGACAGCACTGATGCCTCGCTACGAAGTCAAGACTTGAGGGGCGGTTCGGCCCATGATGGACGCCACACGGCGCGACAGCTATCCGCAAACCGCGCTGGCCTTGTGTTACCTCAATGTGGGCGCCAATGCGCAAGGCACTGCGGGCCGCTTCGCCCCGGTTCTGAAGGGCAGCCATCGAACGTGGCCAGCCTGGTTCCGCCTGCCCCGGCGCCGCACTCCAGCGCAAGGCACGCGGCTGCGTTCAGGCCGGTCGAGCGTGCGACCGGTGGGCCTCGATCCAGGGCAACGCGGCGAAGGCCAGCTGCCCCGCCAGCCCCAGCTGGTGCGGCAACTGCGCGTACAGGGCCAGATGTTCCGCCAGGCTGCGACCGGCGAGCAGCATCGACAGACCGGCCTCGCCCAGCATCAGCAGCGCAAAGGCCACCGCCCCCATCCCGACCGCTTCGCCCGCCGACAAGTGCACAAGCCGCAGGATGCGTGCGCTGACCAACCACGCGAAGCCCAGGATGATGGGCAGTTCCACCAGCACGGCGAGCAGCGGCCCGATGAGCGGCAGCAGCACCAGCGTGCGCAGCATGCCCAGCAAGAAGCCAGCGGCGAAAACCGCAACGAAGTAGACGGTGCCGGCGCCCAGGGCTCGCATCATGGTGCCCCGCACGTCCGGCCCGTGGACGCGATGACCGGCGTGACCGCACCTTCCCGCGTGAACATCGTGCGGCGGTTGAACTGGCGCTGCTTGGGGTGCATGCGAGGCATCAGCTTCGTGGTGCGGCCGGCGCGGCAAGCAACTTGACGATCTCGGCTTGCACCGCCGCGTCATGCCCGACGAGCAGGTGGCCGCCGCTCTCGAAGCCGACAAACTTCGCCCCGGCGATGCGGCTGGCGGTGTACGCGGCGGCTGCGTAGGTGCCGAAGCCATCGTCGCGCGCGCTCACCACGAGCGTGGGCACGCGGATGGACTCCAGCGCGTAGGGCCCCAGGCGCTTGCCCAGCCGCGTGTCGTCGCGCAACCCGGCGGCGCGGCGCGACACCGGCAGGATGCGCTCAGCCAAGTCGTTCACGCGCGCTCGCTCCTGTTCGCTGGCGGTGGCCACCTGCTCGGGCGGTGTCGCCAGCACATGGCGGATGAGCGGGGCGCGCGCCCCGTGCAGCGCGGCCCAGAACAGGAAGTCCGAGCCGAGCAGGCGCAGCAGCAGCGCGTCCATGTCATCCGACAGCGGCGGCGCTGAAGCGGCCACCGTGCCGGGCTTGTAGGCGATGGGGACGACGAGCACCAAGGCGCTGACGCGGTCCGGATGCCGGATCGCCGTCTGCAGCGCCGACGGGCCACCGGCGGAGACACCCACCACGGCGGCCTTGGGTACGCCTAACGCATCAAGTAAGCAGACGTGCGCATCGGCCTGCGCCTCGGGCGAAGCAGCGGCCGGCCGCGGCGTGCGCAGGTAGCCGAAGCGCGACATCGCGATCACGCGCACACCCTGCTGCGCCAGCGGCCGCGCCCAGGCCATGCCCTGGTCGTGACCGCCACCGCTGCCGTGGATCATCAGCAGCGGGATGCCCGTGCCCGCCTGCTGGACCTCGATCGGGCCGCAGCGGGTGGTGATGACCTCGCTGCCATACACGGCGCGCTCGGCGGCGACGGACAGGTCGCGTTCGAAGCGCGAGCGGATCGCCAGCGCAGCGACCAGAACGAGCGCGATGACGATGGCGAAGACTGCAAAGACGCGCTGGCGCTTCATGGCTGCTGGTACTCCAACCCACAAATTTCGAAACATGAAAACGCGTCTTCGTCGGCCATACGTCGTTGCACATCCTCGCCATGGCAAAGGCTATGGCGGCGGTGTGCGCCTAGCCTGGCAAACGAGGCCATCGTCATGTGCAGACATGAGTCGTTTGATGTCGCGTCGAAAGTCATCTTCTTGATCCCGCCGTGGGAGTCGTATCGATTGAGCGCTCAGGCTCTCGTGACCAGCACCACCTTGACGTTATGTGCGGCGTCAATTTTGTATGCGTAAGCCTCGATGCCATCAGACTTCGCACCGCGGGTCACTACGAGTAACCGTTGCCCGTCGGTGCGCACATGGACTATTCCGAACTGATCTTTTCGCACCAGGCGATACCACTGGTCGATCGCTGCATTCTTGGCCTTTGTCTTGTCGGCGCCAGACAGGTTCGAGAAAAACGCGACCATTTCGGTTACCAGAATGAGCGGCGTACTTGTTCTCGATGCGTGCCCGAGCGC
>JANOXU010000090.1:0-2846 GCA_031418595.1 Burkholderiales bacterium | reverse complement strand
CGCCACACTGCTGCAAGGCGCCGATGTGCAGGCCGACGAATCACTGCTCAGCGGGGAATCGGTGCCCGTGGCCAAACAAGTGGGTGCAACGGGCACGGCCGGCCAGGTCTTTGCCGGCACGCTGGTCACGCGCGGGCGCGGCCTGGCTCAAGTCACCGCCACCGGCGCGCACTGCGAGCTGGGCCGCATTGGCGCCAGCCTGGCCGCCACGGCGCAGCCGCCCACGCCCTTGCAGCAGGAAAGCACGCGCCTGGTGTTGCGCATGGGCTTGCTGGCCGCGGCGGTGTGCACCGTGGTGGTGGTGTGGATGGGCCTGGCGCGCGGCGACTGGCTGGCCGCGTTGCTGGCCGGCATCGCCCTGGCCATGGGCTTGCTGCCCGAAGAAGTGCCGGTCGTCATTGCCGTGTTCCTGGCGCTGGGCTCGCTGCGCCTGGCGCGCCAGCGCGTGCTCACGCGCCGCATGGCCAGCCTCGAAACACTGGGCGCGGCCAGCCTGCTGTGCGTGGACAAGACCGGCACGCTCACGCTCAACCGCATGCGCGTGCTGGCCCTGCAGCCGGCGCCGGGCGTGAGTGAAAGTGATCTCATTCGTTGCGCCCAGGCGGCCTCGCCACGCCAGCCGTTCGACCCGATGGAGCGCGCCATCGTCGAGCTGCAAGCCGGGGGCGACGACCCCCTGGCCGGCTGGGCTCCGATCCGCGAATACGCGCTTTCAAGCACGCTGCTGGCGGTGACGCGGGTGTGGCAGGCGCCCGATGGCACCCGGCGGCTGGCCGCCACCAAGGGCGCTCCCGAAGCCATCGCCCAGCTCTGCCGGCTCGACGCCACCGCGCAAGCCGCGCTGCAAGTGCAGGTGGAAGCCCTGGCCGCGCAGGGCCTGCGCGTGCTGGGCGTGGCGCGCTCCCGCACGCAACGCAACGGTCAGCAGCTGGCTGCGGGCACCGATACGGCCGCAGGCGGCCAGGCCGCGTACGACTTTCAATTCACCGGCCTGCTCGCCCTGGCCGACCCGCTGCGCGAAGGCGTGCCCGCCGCGCTGGCCGAGTGCCGGCGCGCGGGCGTGCGCGTGATGATGATCACCGGCGACCACCCGGCCACGGCGCTGGCCATTGCGCGCCAGGCCGGCTTTGGCGCGGCGCCGCGGTTGCTCAGTGGCGCGCAAATTGACCAACTCAGCGAGGCCGACCTGCCCAAACACCTGCTTGCGTGCGACGTGGTGGCCCGCGCCGTGCCGGCGCACAAGCTGCGCATCGTGCGCGCCATGCAAGCGCAAGGCGAGGTGGTGGCGATGACGGGTGACGGCGTGAACGACGCCCCGGCCCTGGCCGCGGCCGACAACGGCATCGCCATGGGCCAGCGCGGCACCGACGTGGCGCGCGAGGCCAGCGCCATCGTCATTGCCGACGATGATTTCAGCGCCATCGTGCACGCCCTGCGCGCGGGCCGGCGCATCGCGCGCAACCTCAAGCGCGCCATGGCCTTTGTGGTGGCGGTGCACGTGCCGCTGGCTGGGTTGGCGCTGTTGCCGGTGGTGCTGGGCTGGCCGCTGATCCTGCTGCCCGCGCACATCGCCTTGCTTGAACTGCTGATCGACCCGGCCTGTTCGGTGGTGTTTGAGATGGAACCTGAAGACGCCCAGGCGATGAGCGCGCCGCCACGTGGCCGCCAGGCGGCGCTGTTCGATGCGCCGCTGCTCTGGGGCGGCATGGCCCTGGGCGGCCTGCTGCTCACCTGTATCGTTGCAGTGCTGTTCTGGGCGCAAGCGCAGGGTGCAGCCGAAACCCAAATTCGCAGCCTGGGCTTCGGCCTGCTGGTGCTGGGCGACCTGGCGCTCATTGCCGCGCTGCTGCGGCCCGATTCACCGCTGCGCAGTTTGCTCAGCGCGGCCAACCCGGCCTGGTGGGTGGCCGCGGTGGCCACGCTGCTGGCCCTGGCGCTGATGCTGGGTTGGCCCGCGGCGGGTGAACTGCTGAAGCTGGCGCCGGCCAGCCCGCTGCAAGCCCTGGCCGGCGTGGCGCTGGTGGCGCTGTTGCTGTGGCCGTTGCGTGCGTTGGCGCGCCGGCTCACCCCCGGCGGCGCAAGTTCGCCAGGTTACCCAGCAAGATGAGCGCCGCGCCGGCCACGGTGAACCCGTCCAACCGTTCGGCATAGATCAGCCAGCCGGCCAGGGCGGTGAGCGGCACGCGCAAAAAGTCCATCGGCACCACGGTGGTCGCCTCGGCATGCTGCATGGCGCGCGCCATGCAGTAGTGCGAGTAGGTGCCGCAAAACGCCACCACCAGCACCCAGCCCCAGGCGGTGGCGCTGGGCCATTGCCACACCCACAGCGCCGGCACGATGCCCATCAAGCCCTGCAACAGCAGCATCCAAAAGCTGATGGCCACGGCGCTTTCTGTGCGCGTGAGCGACTTTGTTAACGTTACGGAACAGGCAAATCCCACCGCCGCGGCCAGCGCCACGAGCTGGCCGGTGTTCAGCCCGGCCGCGGCCGGCCGCACGATCAGCCCCACGCCGATCAAGCCCAGCGCAATGGCCAAAGCCTTGCCTGCGTTCATGCGTTCGCCCAGCAGCGCCACGGCCAGCACCGCCGTCCAGATGGGCATGGTGAATTCAATCGCCACCACCTGCGCCAGGGGGATGAGCGTGAGCGCCACGAACCAGCCGTATTGCGCGCCGTAGTGCACCACGGCACGCCCGGCATGCTGGCGTTTGCGCTGGCTGCGCATCGCCTGCAAGCCGCCCGCCGCATGCACCAGCGGGGCCAGCATGAGCAGGCCGATGAACGAACGCATGGCCATGATCTGCAGGATGTTCAACTCGCGCGCGGCTTCGCGCCCGGCCACGGC
>JANOXU010000089.1:0-52391 GCA_031418595.1 Burkholderiales bacterium | reverse complement strand
GGCTTGAAGGACTTGAGCATGGATGTGGCCAAGATGGTGGCGCGCAAGGATGCGGTGGTGAAGCAGAACAATGACGGCATCCTCTACCTGCTCAAGAAAAACAAGGTCAGCTTCTTCCACGGCCGCGGTGCCTTTGCGCGCGCGGTGGAAGGCGGCTACGAAGTCAACGTGGGCGAGCAGGTCTTGCAGGGCAAACAGATCGTGCTGGCCACCGGTTCGAGCGCGCGCGCGCTGCCCGGCACGCCGTTCGACGAAGACCAGGTGCTCAGCAACGACGGTGCCTTGCGCCTGGGCAGCGTGCCCAAGCGGTTGGGCCTCATTGGGTCGGGTGTGATCGGCCTGGAAATGGGCTCGGTGTGGCGCCGCCTGGGCGCCGAGGTCACGGTGCTCGAAGCCTTGCCCACCTTCCTGGGCGCGGTGGACGAACAGATCGCCAAGGAAGCGCACAAGGCCTTTACCAAGCAGGGTTTGAGAATTGAACTCGGCGTGAAGGTGGGCGAGATCAAGGCCAGCAAAAAGGGTGTGAGCGTGAGCTATGCCAACGCCAAGGGCGAAGCGCAAACGCTGGCGGTGGACAAGCTCATCGTCAGCATCGGCCGCGTGCCCAACACCGAGGGCTTGAATGCGCAAGCCGTGGGGCTGGTGCTCGACGAGCGCGGTGCCATCGTGGTGGACGATGAGTGCCGCACCAACCTGCCCGGCGTGTGGGCGGTGGGCGATGTGGTGCGTGGCCCCATGTTGGCGCACAAGGCCGAGGAAGAAGGCGTGGTTGTGGCCGAGCGCATTGCCGGCCAGCATGGCCATGTCGACTTCAACACCGTGCCCTGGGTGATCTACACCAGCCCGGAAATTGCGTGGGTCGGCCAGACCGAACAGCAGCTCAAGGCCGCTGGGCGGGCCTACAAGGCAGGCACCTTCCCCTTCCTGGCCAATGGCCGCGCGCGCGCGCTGGGCGACATCACCGGCATGGTGAAGATGCTGGCCGACGCGGCAACCGACGAGATCCTGGGCGTGCACATCGTGGGCCCGCAGGCCAGCGAACTCATCGCCGAGGCCGTGGTGGCGATGGCGTTCAAGGCCAGCAGCGAAGACCTGGCGCGCATCTGCCACGCCCACCCCAGCTTGAGCGAAGCCACGAAGGAAGCTGCCCTGGCAGTGGACAAGCGCACGCTGAACTTCTGACCCCATGGCGGGGGTACGGCAACTCTACGAAGCCACGCTCGAACAGCGTGGCTACCGCAGCGACCCGGCTCAGGTGGCCGCGGTGCAGGCCCTGGAACGCTGCGAGCGCGAGTGGGCCGACTACAAGGCACGGCGCGGCAATGTCTTAACGCAACTGATCAGCCGCCCGCCGATACCGCGCGGCGTGTACATGCATGGCGGCGTGGGCCGCGGCAAGAGCTTCCTGATGGATGCGTTCTTCCAGGCCTTGCCGCTGAAGCGCAAGGTGCGGCTGCACTTCCATGAATTCATGCGCGAGGTGCACCGCGAGCTGCAGGAACTAAGGGGCACGGCCGACCCGCTCGATGAGCTGGGCAGGCGTGTGGCACGGCGCTACCGGGTGATCTGCTTCGATGAGTTTCACATCGCCGACGTGACCGACGCGATGATCCTGCACCGCCTGTTGAGTGCGCTGTTTGCCAACCGCGTCAGCCTGGTGGCCACCAGCAACTTCCACCCTGATGCGCTGTACCCCAACGGCTTGCACCGCGAACGCATCTTTCCGGCCATCGCCTTGCTCAAAGACCACCTCGAAGTCATCAGCGTCGATGGTGGTCAGGACTATCGCCAAAACACGCTGTCGCACGTCCAGACCTATCACACCCCTCTCGGGGCGGCGGCCGACACGCAAATGCAAGCCGCCTTCGAAGAACTGGCCGAGGCGCGCGACGAAGACCCGCTGCTGCACATCGAGCACCGCGAATTGCATTCACGGCGCCGCGCCGGCGGCGTGGTGTGGTTTGACTTCAGCCAACTGTGCGGCGGCCCGCGCTCACAGAACGACTACCTGGAACTGGCCACGCAGTTCCACACCGTGTTGCTCTCAGGCGTGCCGCAGATGAGCGTGCGCCACGCCAGCGAGGCGCGCCGCTTCACCTGGCTGGTGGATGTGCTGTACGACCGGCGCGTGAAGCTGATCTTGAGTGCCGAGGTGGGGCCTGAAGAACTCTATCCCGAAGGCCCGTTGTCGCACGAATTCCCACGCACGGCGTCGCGCTTGCGTGAGATGCAGTCGAGCGACTACCTGGCCTTGCAGCGGCGCGAAGTGGATACGGGTTTGACGTGATCCTTGCCGTGTGGGCGGCAGGCGGGTCTAACGTAAAGCGTCGATGCGCACCAGCGCCAGCGACAGGTTGTCGCCACCGCCGCGCGCGCGCTGGCGCGCCTTGTTGATCAGCATCTCGCTGGCCTCACGCGCAGGCAGGGCTTCAACGATGGCGCCGATTTCCTTGGGCGTGAAGTAATGCCACAGGCCGTCGCTGCAGGCCATCACCGTGTCGCCATGTTCAAGCTGTGCGGCCATCAGCGCCACCGGTGGATCTTGTTGCGTGCCCAGGCAGCCGGTGAGCAAGTTGCTTTGCGGGTGCGTGTTGGCTTCTTCCTCGTTGAGCTTGCCTTCATTGATGAGGCGCTGCACGTAGGAATGGTCGATCGTGCGCTTCACCATCTGCGCGCCGCGGTAGTGGTACACGCGCGAGTCGCCAGCATGCACCACCTGGCAGCTCAGGTCGGGGTTGACCAAGAACGCGGCCAGCGTGCTGTGCGGTTCTTCTTCCGCGGTGATGGCGGTGAGCTTGATCATCAGGTGCGATTCGGTCAACAGCAGGCGCAGGGTCTGCGCGGCGTCGTCGCTGGCCGGCACATAGCGCTCGAACAGTTGCTTCGCGGTGAGCATCACCTGATCGGCCGCCTTGCGCCCGCCGCTCTTGCCGCCCATGCCATCAGCCACCACGCCCAGGGCGCAACCGGGCACACGCTCGTGCATGAGCACGCAAACCTGGTCTTGCTGGTAGGTGCGGTCGCCGCGGTGAATGCCGGTGGCGGCAGACAAACGAAAGGCTTGAGCGGTGGTGGCCATGTGGGCGAATATAAACTGCGGCCCTCGGATCGAAGGGCTGAATGGATGGAAGATAACCTGCATTTCCCGCATCGCCGTTTGATCGAGTTGCGCATGGAACACGCCGATCT
This sequence comes from Burkholderiales bacterium, assembly GCA_031418595.1. Classification (GTDB taxonomy): domain Bacteria; phylum Pseudomonadota; class Gammaproteobacteria; order Burkholderiales; family Burkholderiaceae_C; genus Rubrivivax. The sequence goes on along the minus strand of JANOXU010000089.1, from coordinate 49,202 downwards.
GGACAGCCTCATCGACCGCCACGAAATCCGCACCCCCGATGACGACCTGACCCTGCGCCGCCTGAAAAAGCGCCGCCTGGGTTTGCGTGACGAGATCGCCCGCCTCGAAGACAGTCTGGAGCCGCCCGAGCCGGCCTGAACCCTTGCCCTGGATGTCATTCGACCCCCGTTGCCTGTGAGTGACGACACCACCCCGCTGGCCAAGGAGGTGGCCGCCGCCTTTGCGGCCGACGGCGCCTTGGCCCGCAACGACGAATACCTCACCCAGCGCGCCGTGCAGCAGCGCATGGCGCAGGCCGTGGCCCAGGCCTTGGGCGAGCGCAGCGCGCTGGTGGTGGAGGCCGGCACCGGCGTGGGCAAGACCTTCGCCTACCTGGTGCCCTTGTTGCTGAGCGGGCAGCGCGCGCTGGTCAGCACCGCGACCAAGGGCCTGCAAGACCAACTCTTTCTGCGCGACTTGCCGCACCTGCGTCAGGCCTTGGGCCTGAACCTGACGTTGGCGCTGCTCAAGGGCCGTGCCAGTTACCTGTGCATTCTGCGGTTAAGGCGCGCACGCGAAGGCGCTGAGTTGCCTGACCGTTTTTCGGTGCGCGCGTTGGCCCGCGTCGAGAGTTGGGCGCACAGCACGCGCACTGGCGACCTGGCCGAGATCGAGGGCCTGGACGACCGCTCGCCGGTGATCCCGCTGGTCACCTCCACGCGCGACAACTGCCTGGGCTCGGAGTGCCCCGACTACAAGGCCTGCCACGTGGTGCAGGCCCGGCGCGAGGCCATGGCGGCCGACGTGGTGGTGGTCAACCATCACCTGTTTTTTGCCGACCTGGCCTTGCGTGACAGCGGCGTGGCCGAGCTGCTGCCCACGGTGGACGCCGTGATCTTCGACGAAGCCCACCAGTTGGTGGAAACCGGCGTGCAGTTCCTGGGCCAGACCTTGGGCACGGCGCAGGTGTTGGAACTCGCGCGCGATGCCCAGGCCGCCGGTCAGGCCCATGCCCGCGGCCTGCGCCCGTGGACCGAGCTGTGCGGCGCGCTGCAGTTGGCCGCGCGCGAGCTGCGCCTGGCCTGCGCCGGTGAACGGCGCGAGGTGCAGGGCATTGTGAAAATCCGCTGGCCGATGCATGACGCGCTGGAGCAAGTGATGCTGGCCATCGACACCCTGGCCGCCGCTGCGCAGGCTCTGGCTGGGGCGCTGGCCGATGTGGCCGAGGCCGCGCCGGACTTTCCCAAACTCGCCCAGCGCGCGGCGCAAGTGCAGGCCCTGGGCCAGGCGTTCCAGCAAGAGCTGGCGCCGGGGCGGGTGCGCTGGGTCGACCTGTCGCCCCAGCAGGCACGGTTGGTGGAGTCACCGCTGGACATTGCCGAGATGCTGTCCGAGCAACTGCGTGTGGCCTCACGGGCCTGGGTCTTCACCTCGGCCACATTGGGTGACGATGACAAGCTGAGTTGGTTCACGCGCAGCACCGGCCTGGGTGATGCGCGCACCTTGCGCCTGGGCAGCCCGTTCGACTATGCCCAGCACGCGCGGCTGTGGGTGCCGGCGCAGATGCCGCTACCCAACCACCCGCGCCACCCTGGCGCCGTGGGCGAACTCGCCGCGCGCCTGGCGCATGTGCTGGGCGGGCGCACATTCGTGCTCACCACCACGTTGCGCGCGCTGCCGTTGATCGCCGAAGGCCTGCGTCAGCAACTGCAAGAGCGTGGCAGCGAGATCGAGTTGCTGGTGCAGGGCAGCCAGCCGCGGCGCGCCTTGCTGCAACGCTTTCGCAGCAACCCGGCCAACGTGCTGGTCGGTTCACAGAGTTTTTGGGAAGGCATCGACGTGCCGGGCGACGCGCTGCAGTGCGTGCTGATCGACAAGCTGCCGTTCCCGCCGCCCAACGACCCTTTGGTGGAAGCCCGCGTGCGCCAGATTCGCCAGCGCGGCGCCAGCCCGTTCGATGAGTACTTTGTGGCTGAAGCGGCGGTGTCGCTCAAGCAGGGTGCGGGCCGGTTGATCCGCAGCGAAACCGATCGCGGGCTGCTGGTGATCTGCGACCCGCGCCTGCGCCAGATGGGCTATGGCCGCAGGCTGATCGCCGCGCTGCCGCCGATGAAGCCGCTGTTGGAAGAGGACGAAGCGCTGGCCTGGTTAGAGGAGCTGGCCCTCGCGCATTGAAGCGCCTACCAGGGGCGCCACCAGGGCCGGTTGCTGCCGCTGGTGCTGCCTTCGCCATCGAGGCTGAAGCGGCTGTTGGGGAAGTTCTTGTCCAGCACGCGGCGTGTGTCGTCGCGCAGCGTATCCAGGCCCAGGCGGTCGTAGCTGCGCAGCATGATGTGCAGCGCCTCTTGCACCGAAGGCGAACGTTCGAATTCACTCAACACCTGCTGCGCCCGGTTGGCCGCGGCCACGAAGGCGCCGCGCCGGTAGTAGTAGCGCGCCACGTGAATTTCGTACTCGGCCAGCGAGTTGACGATGTAGTCCATGCGCAGCTTGGCGTCGCTGGCATAGCGCGACTCCGGGAACTGCTCGATCAGTTGCTTGAAGGATTGATAGGCATCGCGCGAGGCACGCTGGTCGCGCTCGGCCAAGGCCTGGCCGGCCAGGCTGCCCAGGAAACCGAGGTTGTCGTTGAAGTTGACCAGGCCGCGCAGGTACAGCGCGTAGTCCAGGCCGGGGCTGGACGGGTTGAGCTTGATGAAGCGGTCGAGCGTGGCCAGGGCCAGCACCTTTTCGTTACTCTTCCACTGCGAGTAGGCCAGATCGAGTTGCGCCTGCTGCGCCAAGATGCTGCCGCCGGCACGGGCCTCAACCTTCTCAAGCGTCTTGGCGGCGCGATCCCACGCGCCGCTGTTCATGTCGTCCTTGGCCTCTGCATACAATTTCTCGGCGCCCTGGTTGGAAAAATCCTCCTTCGGGGTCGAGCCACATCCGGCCAAAAACAGTGCCAACACCAGCGCTGCCCAACCGGCGCCAACGCGCCAAATTCCAAATGCGGTCATGAACATTGCCGGGCCGGCCAAGCCGGTGGCGCCAGGGGTTGAGAAGGGCGCCGATTATAGGGAGCCGCTGCTTGACGACACCGAGCCCGAACAGGCCGAAGCAGCCTTCGAATGGCGTGGCTGCGAAGTGCGCCTGGCACAGCATGGCCAGCGCCTTGACAAGGTGCTGGTGGCCTTGGCGCCGGAGTTTTCACGCAACCACTTGCAAGGCCTGATCGAACGCGGCCACGTCTGGCTTGATGGCACGCTGGCCGACAGCGCCTCACGCAAACTGCGCACCGGCCAGGCACTGCGCCTGCAACTCGTGCCCACTGAAGAGAGCCTGGCGTTCCGGCCTGAGGCGATCGCCTTAAATCGGGTGTTTGAAGACGAACACCTGCTGGTGCTGAACAAACCTGCCGGCCTGGTGGTGCACCCGGCGGCGGGCAATTGGTCGGGCACCTTGCTCAATGGCCTGCTGGCGCATCACGCGGCTGCGGCGCACTTGCCGCGCGCGGGCATCGTGCACCGGCTGGACAAAGACACCTCGGGTTTGATGGTGGTGGGCAAGACGCTGCCGGCGGTGACGACCCTGTCGCGCGCCATCGCCGCGCGCGAGGTGCACCGCGAATACTTGGCGCTGACGCAGGGCGTGTTTGCACAGGCTCGGTTCAGCGTTGAGGCACCGATCGGCCGCGACCCGGTGTCGCGCATCAGGATGGCGGTGGTGGCCGGCGCACGCGCGGCGCGCACCGATTTCGAGGTGCTGGCACAACGCGGCGGCATGGCCGCGTTGCGCTGCACGTTGCACAGCGGGCGCACCCATCAGATCCGCGTGCACCTGGCGCACACGGGCCACCCCTTGGTGGCCGACACGGTGTACGGCGGCACGGCGGCGTTGGGCATGGCCCGCCAAGCCTTGCATGCCGCGCAGTTGCGTTTGCTGCACCCGGCCAGCGGCGAGCCGTTGACCTTTGAATGCGCGCCACCGGCAGACTTCGCGGCGGCCTGGAAGCAGCTCATGCGTGCGGCCTGAACTAACCGCTACAATCGCCGGCATCGCCTGCATGCACCCTGGCCCGCCTTGAGCGGCAGGTGCCGCCAGCCAGGCCGCAGCAAGGCAAGGGCGCAGACACTGCGCAGCCGCCGCGGCCCGGGCGCCAGGCCACAACCCCTACCGATCAAAGCAAACCCCGGGCATGGCCCAGGGCCAGCCTGAAGACCCCAGTGATGGCTCCCGTGGCGACCGTGCAAGGATCGCCCACCGCCGCGCCGAGCGCGGCCCCGTTCAGAACCACGACATGAATACACAGGATGCAAAGCGTGTCCTCGAAGCGGCGCTGATCTGCGCCCACGCACCCATGCCGATGCGCGAGTTGCGCGTGTTGTTCGATGACCAGCTCAGCCCCGACACCTTGCGCAGCCTGCTTGATGAGCTGGTGCGCGACTGGGAAGGCCGCGGCGTCGAGCTTGTGCCCCTGGCCGGCGGCTGGCGCTTCCAAACGCGGCCCGAATTGCGCGAGTACCTCGACCGGCTGCACCCGGAAAAACCGCCCCGCTATTCACGCGCGGCGATGGAGACACTGGCCATCATTGCCTATCGCCAACCGGTGACGCGCGGCGACATCGAAGACATTCGCGGCGTCACCGTCACCACGCAGATCGTCAAGACCCTGGAAGACCGCGGCTGGGTTGAAGCCATCGGCTACCGCGAAACACCTGGCCGCCCGGCGCTGTACGCCACCACGCGGCACTTTCTCGACGACCTGGGCCTGGCCAGCCTGGAGCAGTTGCCGCTGCTGGGCAGCAAGAGCGATGCACAGATGCTCGACCAGGCCTTGCCGCAGCAAGGGTCGCTGCTCAATGACGCCGAAGCGCCCACGCCTGACGATTCAACCGGGGCCGATGCGGCCCCAGAGCAGCCCGCCGCCGAAACGCCGGCTGGCCCTGACCCAGAACCCCGCCCCGAAGCCACAGAAACCAACGCATGAGCCTTGACCAAGCCGATACGCCCGCACCGCCGCCGAAAGCACGGCGCACACGCAAGCGCGCAGACACGCTGGTCGAGGGCGGCAGCGTCGACCTCGACCTCGACTTGAGCGTGCCCGCGCCAGACGCCACGGCCGCAGCCGGGCAGGACGACGCAGCACCATCGCCCGCTGTGCCCAAGCGCCGCGCGCCGCGCAAGAAAGCGGTGGTTGAAGCTTCGGCTGCGTCGGGCGATGAAGCCGCCGCGGCAGCGCCCGCGGTGCCCTTGCAAGCACCGGCGCCAACCAGCTCGGCAGACGCGGGCGAAGGCTCTGTCGCCCGCGCGGAAACGGCCACCCAGGAACCTGGCAGCAGCGAGGCTGGCGGGATCGACCAAACTGAAAGCACCGAAGCCAGCGCCAACGAAAGCGGTGTGGGCGAAGGCCCGGCCGAGCCCAGCAGCAGCAAGCGCAACCGCAACCGCCGCCGCGGCCGGCGCGGGCGTGACCGCGAGCGCACCGGCGAGCCGGGCGTGGAGCCCGTGCCGCTGCCCGCGCTGCCGTTGCCCGATGTGGGCGAGGTCTTTGCGCAGGTGTTGGCCGGTGAGTTCGACGCCGAGCCCGCGGCCGAGACACTGTCGGCCGAGGCCTTGCCGCACAAGCGTGTGCTGGCACCCGAACCCGAGGCGCCCAAGCTGCAAAAGGTGTTGGCGCAGGCTGGTGTGGGCTCGCGGCGCGACATGGAGCAGCTCATCGTTGAAGGCCGCATCACCGTCAACAACCAGGCCGCGCATGTAGGCCAACGCATTTCCTGGGGCGACCAGTTGCGCATCGACGGTAAGCCGGTCAAGGTGCGCATCGCGCCGCCGCCGCCGCGCGTGTTGGCCTATCACAAGCCGGCCGGCGAAGTCGTCACGCACGACGACCCGCAGCAACGCCCCACGGTCTTTCGCCAACTGCCGCGGCTGGCGCACGGCAAGTGGCAGTCAGTGGGCCGGCTGGACATCAACACCGAAGGGCTGTTGCTGTTCACCAATTCGGGCGAGCTGGCTAACCAATTGATGCACCCGCGCTTTGGCGTGGAGCGCGAATACGCGGTTCGCATCCTGGGCAACCTTGACGAAGCGGCGCGCGAAAAGCTGCTGGCCGGGGTCGAAATCGACGGCCAGGTGGCGGGCTTCAAGAGCATTGAAGACGGCGGTGGCGAGGGTGCTAACCGCTGGGTGCGTGTGGTCATCACAGAAGGCCGCAACCGTGAAGTGCGCAAGCTGTTCGAAGCCGTGGGGCATGCGGTCAGCCGTCTGATCCGCATTCGCTACGGTTGCGTGGTGTTGCCGCGCGGCCTGCGCCGTGGTGTATGGGTCGATCTGGCTGAAGGCGATGTGCGCGCGTTGCGCCAACTGGCCCGCCCGCCGCGGCCCGCTCCTGGCGAGCCACGCGAGCAGCGCGAAGCACGCCCACCGGGCGACCCGCTGGCGCCGCCGCCCGCCCCGGGCAGCGAGGCCGAGCGCCCTGGGCGCAAGCGCCGGCGTGGCCGCAAGGGCGGCGTTGAGCGCAACCCAGATGCCGCGCCGCGCCAGCCGCGTGACGGCCCGCCGCCCATGAGCCCGCCGAACGAGCGCCAGCCCGTGGATCGGGCTGCCACGAGCCGGGCTCGCAGCGAGCGCGCACCGCGGGGCGAGCCTGGCGAGGACGGCCCGATTCCCAACCCCTTGCAGCAGACCTACGACAAACGCGCCATTCAACAGGCGCGCCGGCAGACCCGCGAGATCAGCGATGACGGCCCGATTCCCAACCCGCTGCAGCAAACGTATGACAAGCGCGCCATGCAGTCTGAACGCCAGGTGCGCGACGACTTCGGTGAAGACGGCCCCATCCCCAACCCGCTGCAGCAAACCTACGACAAGCGCCACGTGCAGCCGCAGCGCCAATTCGCCGGCCAGCGCAGCGGGCGCAAGGGCGGCCCGGGTCAGGGCGGCGGTGCGCCGCACCAACCCGACCCGATGCAAACCGCGGTGGGCTATATCGGCGCCGACGCCTTTTTGCGCCCGGCCGGCAAGGGCGGCAAGGGCGGCAAACGTGGCGGCCCCGGTAAACGGCCTGGTGGTGGCCCAGGCGGCCCCGGTGGTGGCTCGGGCGGGCGCGGCGGCCCGTTCAAAGGTGGTGGGCGCGGCGGCAAGCGCTAGTGCTTGCCCGGCGGGTCTGTGGGGCGCCACCACAGACCCGCAAGCTAGAATTCAAGGCTTTGCCAAACCGCAAGATTCAGGAGTGATTTCATGGCCAGCGAACGTACCCTGTCGATCATCAAGCCCGATGCCGTGGCGAAGAATGTGATCGGCCAGATCCTTGCCCGCTTCGAGGGCGCCGGCTTGAAGATCGCTGCCGCACGCATGATGCATTTGTCGCGCGCCCAAGCCGAGGCGTTCTACGCCGTGCACAAGGCGCGCCCCTTCTACAGCGACCTGGTGGGCTTCATGATTTCCGGCCCGGTGATGGTGCAGGTGCTTGAAGGCCCGAACGCCATCGCCCGCCACCGCGAACTGATGGGCGCCACTGACCCGAAGAAGGCCGAGAAAGGCAGCATCCGCGCTGACTTTGCCGACAGCATCGATGCCAATGCGGTGCACGGTTCCGACAGCGCTGAGACCGCGGCCGCGGAAGTTGCGTTCTTCTTTCCTGGTTTGAGCGTTTTCAGCCGCTGACGCGCGGCTCCACGTTGCGCACCCGCCGGCCGCAGCGCCCACCATGAACGCGGCTTTGGCCAACTTGCTGGAATTCGACCTGGAAGGCCTGGCCGCATACGTGGCAGGCCTGGGCGAAAAGCGCTTTCGCGCGGTGCAGCTGTTCCGCTGGATCCACCAGCGCGGCGCGGCCGACTTCAACACCATGACCGACCTGGCCAAAAGTCTGCGCGACAAGCTCGCCGGCCAGGCCCAGGTGCAGGCGCTGCGGGTGATCAGCGAGCACACCAGCGCCGACGGTACGGTGAAGTGGTTGTTCGATGTCGGCGCGGGCAACGCCATAGAAACCGTGTTCATCCCCGAGGCCGACCGCGGCACGCTGTGCATTTCGTCGCAGGCCGGGTGTGCCGTGGGGTGCAGCTTTTGCTCCACCGGTGCGCAGGGCTTCAGCCGCAACCTGAGCACCGCGGAAATCGTGGCGCAGCTGTGGCATGCCGAGCATCAATTGCGCGCGCGCCAACAGCCCGCCACCGGCACGCGGGTGATCAGCAATGTGGTGATGATGGGCATGGGCGAGCCGCTGCAGAACTACGCCGCGCTGCTGCCGGCGTTGCGCGTGATGCTCGATGACCATGGCTACGGGCTGTCGCGCCGCCGTGTCACCGTCTCCACTTCGGGTGTGGTGCCCATGATTGAACGCCTGCAAGCCGATTGCCCGGTGGCACTGGCGGTGAGCCTGCATGCGCCCACCGATGCCCTGCGCGACACCCTGGTGCCCCTGAACCGAAAGTACCCGCTGCACGAATTACTCGCCGCCTGCGAAAGCTACTTGCAGGCCGCGCCGCGTGACTTCATCACCCTGGAATACTGCATGCTCGATGGTGTGAACGACAGCGATGCGCAGGCGCAGCAGCTGTTGCGGCTGGTGCGCGGCGAGCGCGAGGGGGCTGCACCGGCCAGGCCTTTGCCCTGCAAGGTGAACCTGATCCCGTTCAACCCATTTCCGGCTTCTGGTCTGAAGCGCTCGAGCCGCGAGCGCGTGGCCGCGTTCGCCAAGGTTTTGCAAGAAGGCGGCATCGTCACCACGGTGCGCAAGACGCGCGGCGACGACATCGACGCGGCCTGCGGCCAACTCGCCGGCGAGGTGCAAGACCGCACCCGCCTGGGCGAGCGCCGGGCACGCGCGGTGATCGCCCTGGTGCCGCATGCGGCGAGCGAGGCGCGGCCATGAAAACCAACGTTTCACATCAGCCGCTGTGTAGGTTGTTGTCGACGCTGGCGGCCGCCACGGCGTTGCTGGCCGGTTGTGCCACACCGGCCGGGGCGCCGCCGTCGCGCGATGTGAGCACGGTGTCTGACCAATCCGAAGGCCAGCGCCGTGCACAACTGCGCCTGGAATTGGCGAGCGCCTATTTCACCCGTGGCCAGACGGCCACCGCGCTGGACGAAGTGAAGGTGGCCCTGGTGGCCTGGCCCGAATTCACCGAGGCCTACAACCTGCGCGGCCTGATCTACGCCAGCATGGGTGAAGGCAACTTGGCCACCGAAAGCTTCAAGCGTGCCTTGCAGCTCAAGCCCGGCGACGCCGACACCTTGCACAACTACGCCTGGTTCCTGTGCCGGGAGAAGCGTTTTGCACAAGCCGAGGCCATGTTCCTGGAGGCCCTGGCGCAGCCGCAGTACCGCGACGCCACACGCACCCTGCTGGCCCGCGGCGTGTGTCAGGCGCGTGACGGGCGCTGGGCCGAGGCGGAACAAACGCTCACTCGCTCCTATGAACTCGACCCCGCCAACCCGGCCACGGCGGTCAACCTGACCGAGGTGCTGGTGCGCCGTGGCCAGTACGAGCGGGCGCGCTTTTACATCCGGCGGGTGAACGACGTGCCCGAGCAGGTCAACGCGCAGACCTTGTGGCTGGCCGTGCGCATCGAGCACAAGCTTGGGCAAAGCGAGCGGGCGCGTGAGATGGGATCTATGCTGTCGCAGCGCTTTCCGCAGTCACCCGAAGCCTTGCTGTTCGAGCGGGGCCAGTTCGATGAGCAATGACACCAACTCCGATTCGCGCAGCGCCGGCGACATGCTGCGCGTCGCGCGCGAAGCCAAGGGTCTGCACATCGGTGCACTGGCTGCGGCTTTGAAGGTCACGTCGGCCAAGCTGGAGGCGCTGGAAAGCGACCGCCTCGATGCCTTGCCCGACGCCACGTTCGCCCGTGCCCTGGCGCAGTCCGTGTGCCGGCAACTGAAGATCGACCCGGCGCCGGTGCTGGCGCTGATGCCCGCGGCTGGCGCCACCGGGCTGGGCGCTGCGCACGACGGCATCAACACGCCGTTTCGCGAGCACTCGCCGCAGCGCGACGGCAACGACAGCAGTTGGCTGCGCCACCCCATGCTGTGGGCCAGCGCCGTGCTGCTGGCCGCCGCGCTGGTGGTGTATTTGGTGCCGGTGTCGATGTGGTCGCAGTGGCTGGCCGTGTTGCGGCCGGATTCAGCGCCCGTGCCGGTGGTGGTGGCTCCGGCAGCGCCAACGGCGCCGGTGGCCGCTGCGCCTTCCGGGTTGTCCGGCCCGGCCACCACACCGCTCGCTGGGGCGGCGCCGCCGGTCTCGGGTGCGGAACTGTCGGGGCAAGGCGCCGCGCCGGCACTGACCATGGCGCCCATTGCCTCTGCGCCCATGGTGGAGACGGTTTTTCCAGCGCAAGGGCCGGTGCAGGGTGGCCTGGCCGGCCAACCGATGAGCGCAGCGTTGACCAGCACCGTGGTGATCCGGGTCAACGAGGCGTCGTGGGTTGAAGTCAACGATGCTCAAGGCAAGTCGTTGCTGTCGCGCCTGTTGCAGCGCGGTGAAAGCGTGGGCCTGGAAGGCAGCTTTCCGCTGCGGCTGAAGATCGGCAACGCCGCGGCCACCGAGCTGAGTTTTCGTGGCCAGCCGGTCGATCTGCGGGCCGTGACGCGCGACAACATCGCGCGCCTGGAGTTGCAATGAACCTGCGAGTCAACCCACCCGTTATTCCACCGGCCGTCATTCCGGCGCGGCACAGCCTGCAAGCCCGCGTGGCCTGGGGCAGCCATGTCGTCACCGTGGGTGGCGACGCGCCGGTGCGCGTGCAGTCGATGACCAACACCGACACGGTCGACGCCTTGGGCACGGCGATCCAGGTGAAGGAACTGGCGCAGGCGGGGTCTGAACTGGTGCGCATCACCGTGAACACGCCCGAAGCCGCGCGGGCCGTGCCTTACATCCGGGAGCAGCTCGACCGCATGGGCATCAACGTGCCCTTGATCGGCGACTTTCACTACAACGGCCACCGCCTGCTCACCGACCACCCGGCCTGCGCCGTGGCGCTGAGCAAGTACCGCATCAACCCCGGCAACGTGGGCAAGGGCGACAAGCGCGACCGCCAGTTCGCGCTGATGATCGAAGCCGCCATGCGGCACGACAAAGCGGTGCGCATCGGCGTGAACTGGGGCAGCCTCGACCAGGAACTGCTGGCCGCGCTGATGGACGACAACGCCAAACTTGCCGATCCAGCCGACGCGCAGCAGGTGATGTACCAGGCACTGGTGCAGTCGGCGCTGGGCTCGGCGGCCTACGCCCGCGAAATGGGGCTGGCGGCCAACCAGATCATCATCAGTTGCAAGGTCAGCGGCGTGAACGACCTGATCGCCGTCTACCGTGGCCTGGCGCGGCAATGTGACTACGCGCTGCATCTGGGCCTGACCGAAGCCGGCATGGGCACCAAGGGCACGGTGGCGTCCACCGCGGCGCTGGCCGTGCTGCTGCAAGAAGGCATTGGCGACACGATTCGCGTCTCGCTCACGCCGCAGCCGGGTGAGGCGCGCACGCAGGAAGTTGTTATTGCCAACGAGATCTTGCAAGCCCTGGGCCTGCGCCGCTTCAACCCCAGCGTCACGGCCTGCCCCGGCTGCGGGCGCACCACAAGCGAGACCTTCCAGGTGCTGGCGCAGCGCATCGACGAACACCTGCGCCGCATGATGCCGCAGTGGAAAGTGCAGTACCCGGGGGTTGAAAACCTGCGCGTCGCGGTCATGGGCTGCATCGTCAACGGCCCGGGCGAAAGCAAGCATGCTGACATCGGCATCAGCCTGCCCGGCACCGGCGAAGCCCCCGCTGCACCGGTGTTCATCGACGGCCAAAAAGCCATGACGCTGCGCGGCGAAGGCATCGCTGAAGAATTCCACCAAATCGTCGAGCGCTACATCGAGCGCCGCTTTGGCGCCGCTGCAAACGCCGCTGCAAACGCCCCGGCTTGACCCCGCCGCGGCGTCTGGCGCCGCGCAAAAAATCAGCACATGACATGAGCGAACGCATCCAGGCCGTCAAAGGCATGAACGACATCTTGCCGCCGGATTCAGCGCGCTGGGAATGGTTCGAACAGGTGGTGCGCGAGGTCATGCACCGCTACGGCTACCTGAACGTGCGCACGCCGCTGGTCGAACCCACGGCGCTGTTCGTGCGCGGCCTGGGCGAGGTGACCGACATCGTCGAGCGCGAGATGTATTCCTTCACCGACAGCATGAACGGCGACGCCCTCACGCTGCGCCCCGAAGGCACGGCCGGCGTGGTGCGCGCCATGATCGAACACTCGCACCTGTATGACGGCGGCAAGCGCCTGTTCTACATCGGCCCCATGTTCCGCCATGAACGGCCGCAGCGCGGGCGATACCGCCAGTTCCACCAGGTTGGCGTTGAGGCATTGGGCCACGATGGCCCCGACGTCGACGCCGAGGTCATCTTGATGGCGCGCGCGCTGTGGCAGGCGCTTGGCCTGACCGATGTGCAGCTCGAACTGAACAGCCTGGGCCAGACGAGCGAACGCCTGGCCCACCGCGCCGCGCTGATCGCTTACCTGGAAAAACATATCGATCAGTTGGACGCTGACGCCACGCGCCGCCTGCACAGCAACCCGCTGCGCATTCTGGACACCAAGAACCCCGCCCTGCAGGCGCTGGTGGAAGGCGCGCCGCAATTGCTGAGCTTCCTGGGTGAGGCCTCGCTGAAGCACCTGGACGGCGTCAAAGCCATGCTCGATGCCGTGGGCCAGCCCTACCGCATCAACCCGCGCCTGGTGCGGGGCATGGACTACTACAACCTCACCGTGTTCGAGTGGACGACCGACAAGCTCGGTGCGCAAGGCACGCTGTGCGGCGGTGGGCGCTATGACGGCTTGATCGAAATGTTAGGCGGCAAGCCCGCGCCGGCCGTGGGCTGGGGCTTGGGGCTAGAGCGCGTGCTCGACTTGTTGGTGCAGTCGGCCATCACGCCACCACCGCGCCCGCCTGATGCCTACCTGGTGGTGCCTGATGCGCAGGCCTTGGCGCAAGCCACGCGTTGCGCCGAGAGCCTGCGCGCGGCCGGCCTGGCGGTGGTGCTGCACCCCTTGGGCAAGCAAGGTGCGGTGAGCATGAAAGCGCAGTTCAAAAAAGCCGATGCTTCGGGTGCTCGACATGCCCTCATCTTCGGTGCCGACGAACTGGCCGCCGGGCAGGTGGCGGTCAAGCCGCTGCGCGACGCCGCGCAGGCGCAGCGCCTGCGCGCATTGGCTGATGTGCCGGCCTGGGCGCACGAATTACGCAACGCATAATCGCCGCCTCCCAAAGACCGCAGCTTCCAAGACCCCGCGCACCATGGCATCACCTTTAGACCTGCAAGAGCAGGAACAACTCGACGACCTGAAGGCGTTCTGGAAGCAGTACGGCAACCTGATCACCTGGTTCCTGCTGGCCGCGCTGGCGGCTTACGCCGGCTGGAACGCCTGGAACTATTGGCAGCGCGAGCAAGCGGCCAAGGCCAGCAGCATGTTCGGCGAACTCGAACGCGCGGCGCAAGCCAGCGATGCCGAGAAAACCGGCCGCATCTTTGGTGACATGAAAGACCGTTTTGGCCGCACCGCCTACGCGCAGCAAGCCGGTTTGCTGGCGGCCAAGGTGCAGCACGACAAAGGCCAAGCCGACGCCGCGCGCGCCAGCCTGGCCTGGGTGGCCGACAACGCGGTGGAGGACGAATACCGCAGCATCGCGCGCCTGCGCTTGGCCGGCCTGTTGTTGGATGCCAAGCAACACGAGGAAGCGCTGAAGCAGCTTGACGCCGCCAAGGCGCCCGATTTCCAGGCCCTGGTGGCCGATCGCCGCGGCGATGTGCTGTTGGCCCAAGGCAAGAAAGACGAAGCTCGCGGCGCCTATCAAACGGCGTACCAGGGGCTGGACGCGAAGCTGGAATACCGCCAACTCGTGCAGGCCAAGCTCACCGCCTTGGGCGCTGCGCCGGCGGCCTCGGCGGCACTGGTGAGTGGTGTGGCATCGGGTGCGGGCAAGTGATGCGCTGGGGCTTGACGCAACGCGCGTTCCTGGCTGCCACCTTGGCCGCGTTGGCGGCATGTTCATCTGACCGCCCGAAACCCACCGCGCTGGAACCACTGGCACCCAAGATCGGTGGCCGCCAGGCCTGGGTGGCGCAACTGGCGAATGTGGATTTCGCCCTGTCGATGCTGGTGCGTGACGGCGCGGTCACCGTGGCCGGCGGCGATGGCAGCGTGTTGGCCCTGGAACTGCAAAGCGGCCGCGAGTTGTGGCGGGCGCAGGCCGGTGCGCGCCTGTCAGCCGGTGTGGGCAGCGACGGGCGCTACAGCAGCGTGGTCACGCGCGACAACGTACTCGTCACGTTTGAAGCCGGCCGTGAAAAGTGGCGCCAGCGCTTGAGCACCAGCGTGAGCACGGCGCCACTGGTGGCCGGCGAGCGCGTGTTCGTGCTCGGCGCCGACCGCGCGGTGCATGCCTATGACGCCATCGACGGCCAGCGCCTGTGGTCCCTGCAGCGCCCGGGCGAACCGCTGGGCCTGGCCCAAGCCGGTGTGCTGTTGCCCTACAAGAACACTTTGCTGGCCGGGCATGGCGCGCGGCTGACCGGCCTGGACCCGCTGAACGGCGCGGTGAGTTGGGAAGTGGCCTTGGGCAACCCGCGCGGTACGAATGAAGTCGAACGTTTGGCTGATCTGGTGGGGCCGGCGTTGCGCCACGGCAGCCAGGTCTGCGCCCGCGCATTTCAATTGGCCGTGGGTTGCGTCGATGCCGAGCGCGGCACCTTGACCTGGGCGCGCAACAGCGCCGGTCCCGGTGGCGTGGGCGGCGACGCCGAGTTGATCGTCGGCGCCGACGCCAGCGACCGCATCACTGCCTGGCGCGCCGCCACTGGCGAAGTGGCCTGGAGCAACGAGAAGATGCTTTACCGCGGCCTGAGCGGTGCGCTCGTCACCGGCCGCACGGTGGTGATGGGCGACAGCGAAGGGCAGGTGCATTTTCTGGATCGCAGCAACGGCGAGCCGTTGCTGCGCTTGGCCACCGATGGCTCGGCCGTGGTGGGCAACCCGGTGCTCGCAGCCAACCAGGTGTTGGTCGTGACACGCAAGGGCGGGGTGTTTGCCTTCCGCCTTGATTGAAATGAAACACCCCCTACGCGCTTCGCGCGCCCCCTCAAGGGGGCAACGCCTGCGGCCCGGCAGAGCCGGATCCGCGGCGTTCGCATGATTCGAGCATTGTCATGCGTCTTTGGCGGCGCAATGAAATCTGACCTGAACCCCTCTTGGGCAATGCAAAGCCGTCGTCGGCCTGGGTTGCAAAGATGAAACCCGTCATAGCCATCGTCGGCCGGCCCAACGTCGGCAAGTCCACCTTGTTCAACCGGCTGACCAAGAGCCGCGACGCCATCGTGGCCGACTTCGCCGGCCTGACGCGCGACCGCCATTACGGCGACGGCGTGGTGGGTGAGCGCGATTACATCGTCATCGACACCGGCGGCTTCGAGCCCGACAGCAGCACCGGCATCGTCAAGGAAATGGCCAAGCAGACCAAGCAGGCCGTGGCCGAGGCCGATGTGGTGATCTTTGTGCTCGATGTGCGCGCCGGCCTGTCGCGCCAAGACGAAGACATTGCGCGCTACCTGCGCAGCCGCGCCCGGCGCGTGCTGCTGGCGGTGAATAAGGCCGAAGGCATGGGTGACTCGCCGCTGCTGGGCGAGTTTCATGAACTCGGCATGGGCGAGCCGCACCCGATTTCGGCCGCGCACGGACAAGGCATTCGTAGCTTGATCGAAGCCGCGCTTGAAGAATTCCCGGCCGAGCCGGCGCAAGAAGATGCCACCGGTGCTGACGTCACGCGCCCGATCCGCTTGGCCGTGGCCGGGCGGCCCAACGTGGGCAAATCAACGCTCATCAACACCTGGTTGGGTGAAGAGCGTTTGGTCGCGTTCGACCAGCCCGGCACCACGCGCGACGCCATCAGCGTGCCGTTCGAACGCAACGGCCAGCACTTCGAATTGATCGACACCGCCGGCCTGCGCCGCAAGGGCAAGGTGTTCGAGGCGATTGAGAAATTTTCGGTGGTCAAGACCTTGCAGGCCGTGAACGATGCCAACGTGGTGCTGTTGCTGCTCGACGCCACGCAGGGCGTGACCGATCAAGACGCGCACATTGCCGGCTACATCCTCGAAGCCGGCCGCGCTGTGGTGCTGGCCGTGAACAAATGGGACGCCACCGACGCCTATCAGCGCGAAACGCTGGAGCGTTCCATCTCGCAGCGCCTGGCCTTCATGCGCTATGCCGAGGTGCTGCGCATTTCAGCCACCAAGCGCCAGGGCCTGGGCCCGCTGTGGAAGGCCATTGCGGCGGCGCATGCATCGGCCGTGCGCAAGCTGCCCACACCGTTGCTCACGCGGCTGATTCTGGATGCCGTGAGCCACCAAACACCGCCGCGCGACGGCCACTTCAGGCCCAAGCTGCGCTATGCCCACCAAGGCGGCATGAACCCGCCCATCGTGGTGATCCACGGCAACTCGCTCGACCATGTGGGCGACTCGTACAAGCGCTACCTCGAAGGCCGCATCCGCGAACACTTCAAGCTGGTGGGCACGCCCTTGCGCATTGAAATGCGTTCGTCAACCAACCCCTTCGACCGGGCCGAAAAATAGTGTTGATGCTCGGCGGTACCTGGGGAAGATCGCCTGGCGCGGCGTGTGATAACGTGCCTGCACTCGCCAACCCATCACGGAGAATATCGTGAGCAACAAAAGCCAATTGCTGCAAGACCCGTTCCTCAATCTTTTGCGCAAGGAACATGTGCCGGTGTCGATCTACCTCGTCAACGGCATCAAACTGCAGGGCCACATTGAATCGTTCGACCAGTACGTCGTGTTGTTGCGCAACACGGTGACGCAGATGGTCTACAAGCACGCCATCTCCACGGTGGTGCCGGGTCGGGCGGTGAACTTTGCCGCCAGCGAACCAGGTGACACGCCCTAATTGAACGCCAGCGCGCACGCTGAATCCAGCTCACGCCCGCCGGCCATGCCGGTGGTGCTGGTGGGCGTGGATTTCGGCGCTAACAAGGCTTTTGATGCCACGCTTGACGAATTGGCCCAGTTGGCCGATTCCGCGGGCGATGTGGCCGTGGGCCGCGTGGTGGCGCGGCGCAAGGCGCCCGACGCGGCGCTGTTTGTGGGCAGCGGCAAGGCTGACGAGATCAAGGCGCTGGTTGAAGGCACCCAGGCGCAAGGCGTGATCTTCGACCAATCCTTGAGCCCGGCGCAGCAGCGCAACCTGGAGCGACACCTCGGTGTGCAGGTGGCCGACCGCACCGGCTTGATCCTGGAAATCTTCGCCCAGCGCGCGCAAAGCCATGAAGGCAAGTTGCAGGTGGAACTGGCGCGCTTGCAATACGACGCCACGCGCCTGGTGCGGCGCTGGTCGCACCTGGAGCGGCAAAGCGGTGGCATCGGCTTGCGCGGCGGCCCCGGCGAGGCGCAGATTGAACTCGACAAACGCATGATCGGCGAGCGCATCAAGACCGTGCGCGAGCGGCTCGTTCGCGTCAAGCGCCAGCGCGGCACGCAGCGCAAGGCGCGCGAGCGCCGCGGCATGTTTCGCATCTCGCTGGTGGGCTACACCAACGCCGGCAAGTCCACGCTGTTTAACGCTTTGGTCAAGGCTCGCGCATTGGCGGCCGACCAGTTGTTCGCCACGCTGGACACCACCACGCGCGCTTGGTGGCTCGAAGGCGTGGCGCAGCAGGTGTCGTTGTCAGACACCGTGGGCTTCATCCGCGACCTGCCGCACAAGTTGGTTGAGGCCTTCCAGGCCACACTGCAAGAAGCCACGGACGCAGACGTTTTGCTGCACGTGGTCGATGCGGCCAATCCGCAGTGGCTTGAGCAGAGCCAAGAAGTCGAGCGTGTGCTGGCCGAGATCGGCGCGCAAGACATCGAGCAAGTGCTGGTGTTCAACAAGTGCGACATGCTCGAAGAAACCCGCCAACCGCGCGAGACGGTTGATTGGTTCGAGCGGCCTCTTGGCGTGCGCGCGCGGCGCGTCTTCGTCAGCGCCGCCAGCGGCGCGGGTTTGCCTGAATTGCGCCAAGTGATCACCGACCTGCTGGCGCGGCGCTTGAATGCGCCGGCACCGGCCACATCTGATGGCACTGACCCGCGCTTTGCCGCCATCGCCCTGGACCCATCGAGAACCCCACCTCACGCCTGACCATGCACGATTCCATTCCCCACAGTGGCCGCGCTGCCCTCAGTGATCTGGCCCTGGCCGCCAGCAAGCTGTGCGCGGCTGCGGCCCGGCGACTGACGATGAGCAATGGCCGCAACGACGGCCCGCCCGACCTCGACGAGTTGTGGCGCGACTTCAACCGCAAGCTCAGCGGCATGTTCGGCGGCAAGGGCGAGCCACCCCGCCCGAGCCCCAATGGTGGCGGCCCCAGCAATGAACCGCCGTTTCAACCCGACATGAAAAGCGCGGGCATCGGGCTGGGCCTGGTGGCCGGCGTGGTGGCGCTGGTGTGGCTGGGCAGCGGTGTGTTCATCGTGCAAGAAGGCCAGCAGGCCGTGGTGACGTCGTTCGGCCGCTATGCCTACACGGCCGCAGCCGGCATCCAGTGGCGCTACCCGTACCCGTTCCAGGCCCACGAAACCGTACCGGTGTCGCAACTGCGCTCGGTGGAGATGGGGCGCAACACCGTGGTGCCCGCAACGGGGCTGCGCGACTCGTCGATGCTCACGCAAGACGAGAACATCGTCGACATCCGCTTCACCGTTCAATACCGGCTGAAAGACGCACGCGCCTACCTGTTCGAGAACCGCAATGCTGACGACGCCGTCATCCAGGCCAGCGAATCGGCCGTGCGTGAAATCGTGGGCCGCAGCAACGTTGATTCAGTGTTGTACGAACAACGTGACGCGCTGGCTTCGGATTTGGTCAAGTCGGTGCAGGCGCAGCTCGATCGTTTGAATGCCGGCATCGTCATCTCCAACATCAACGTGCAAAACGTGCAGGTGCCCGAGCAGGTGACCGCCGCGTTCAACGATGCCGTGAAGGCCGGTGCTGACCGCGACCGTTTCAAGAACGAAGGCCAGGCCTATGCCAGCGACGTGATCCCCAAGGCGCGCGGCACGGCGTCGCGCCTGCGCGAAGAAGCCGAGGGCTACCGCGGCCGCGTCATGGCGCAGGCCGATGGCGATGCACAGCGCTTCCGTTCGGTGCTGGCCGAATACCAAAAAGCACCCGGCGTGACACGCGACCGGCTCTACATTGAATCGATGCAGCAGGTGTACTCCAGCGTGAGCAAGGTGATGGTTGACAGCCGCAGCGGCTCCAACTTGCTGTACCTGCCGCTGGATCGCCTGATGCAGGCCTCGGGTGTGCCCGCGGGCACTGTGCCGAATGCCACCGCGCCGGCCACCGCCACGCCCGAAACCAATGTGCCGGCGCCCGCCGCCGTGGATCCCCGTGCCCGTGACAACACCCGCACCCGTGACCGCGACGGTCGCTGAAGCGCACGCCCCAATCAAGCCCCCGCCATGAACCGAATCGGACTCATCGTTGCCAGCGTGCTGGCTGTGTTGATGCTCATTGCATCCACCTTGTTCATCGTCGATCAGCGCCAGGTCGGCGTGGTCTACGCGCTGGGCGAAATCAAGGAAGTCATCACCGAACCCGGCCTGAAGTGGAAGTTGCCGCCGCCGTTCCAGAACGTGGTCTTCCTCGACAAGCGCATTCAAACGCTGGACAGCCCTGAAACCCGGCCCATCTTCACCGCCGAGAAGAAGAGCCTGATCATCGACTGGCTGATCAAGTGGCGCATCGCTGACGCCAAGAAGTTCATCCGCAACAACGGCCCAGACGTGCGCAACCTGGAAAGCCGGTTGAGCCCCGTGGTGCAGGCGGCGTTCAATGAAGAGATCACCAAACGCACCGTGCGCGGCGTGCTCGCAGCCGAACGCGACAAGGTCATGCAAGACGTGCTGGCCCGACTGGCTGATGACGTGAAAGATTTCGGCATCGAGATCATCGACGTGCGCATTAAGCGCGTTGACTTCGTGGCCGACATCACCGACTCGGTGTTCCGGCGCATGGAGTCCGAGCGCAAACAGGTGGCCAACGAGTTGCGCTCGCAAGGCGCGGCCGAAGGCGAGCGCGTGCGCGCCGACGCCGACCGCCAGCGCGAAATCATCGTCGCCGAGGCCTACCGCGACGCGCAGAAGATCAAGGGTGAGGGCGATGCCAAGGCCTCGGCCTTGTATGCCGATGCCTTCGGCCGCGACCCGCAGTTCGCGCAGTTCTATCGCAGCCTGGAGGCTTATCGCGCCAGCTTTCGCACCAAGAGCGATGTGATGGTGGTGGACCCGGCCAGCGAGTTCTTCAAGGCCATGCGCGGCACGCCCAGCGCTGTGGTGGCGCCGGCACGCAAGTAGGGCGTGGCCGATGTGCTGTGGGCCGCACTGGCCCTGATGCTGGTGCTTGAAGGTCTGTTGCCGTTCCTGAGCCCGGGCGCCTGGCGCCGCATGTTTGAGCGCGCACTGGCCATGAACGACGGCCAGGTGCGCTTCATCGGCCTGACCAGCATCGTGGTCGGTGTCGTGGTGTTGGCTTTTGTGTTCCGTTAGCCGCTGGTCGCGCCGGCTGCACCGGCACAGCCGGTGAGCAAGCAACGCATCGGTACAATCCCTTTTTTAACCCACCCGGTGTTGTTCATGTCGTCTGCCTGGCTGCTGCCCGAGCACATTGCCGATGTGCTGCCCGCCCAGGCCCGACGCATCGACCAGCTCAGACGCAAGCTGCTCGACCTGGCGCGCGGCTACGGCTTCGAGCTCATCATGCCGCCGCTGCTGGAGCACCTCGATTCGCTGCTCAGCGGCACCGGCCACGAGTTGGATCTGCAAACCTTCAAGCTGGTGGATCAACTCAGTGGCCGCACGCTGGGCTTGCGCGCCGACACCACGCCGCAGGCCGCACGCATCGACGCGCATTTGCTCAACCGCCAAGGCGTCACCCGCCTGTGCTACTGCGGCCCGGTGCTGCATACCCGCCCGGCGGGGCCGCATGCATTGCGCGAGCAACTGCAATTCGGTGCCGAGATTTTTGGCCACGCTGGGTTGGAGGCTGATCTCGAAGTGCAGGAACTGGCGCTGGATGCTTTGCAGGCTGCTGGCGTGCAAGGGCTGATGATCGACCTGGCCGATGCCCGCGTGGTGCGCGGTGTGTTGGCTGGGGCTGCGCTGGCAGGGCCGGCACAAGAAGACATCGTGGCCGCACTTGCCGCCAAAGACGCCGGTCTGTTGGCTCAACTGGCCGCCCCCTTGCCCGCACCAGTGCGCAGCGCGCTGCTGACGCTGCTGGGCCTGTACGGTGGCGACGAGGTGCTGGCGCAAGCGCGGGCTGTGTTGCCGGCGCAGGATGTGATCGGCACCGCGCTGGACGACCTGGCCTGGTTGGCGCAACATTTGCGCAGCGCCTATCCGGGCGTGCAGGTCGGCTTCGACCTGTCAGACCTGGGTGGCTATGCCTACTACAGCGGCGCGCGGTTCGGCATCTATGGCCCGGGCTTACGCGGCGCCTTGGCGCGCGGCGGGCGCTACGACGAAGTGGGCGCCGTGTTCGGCCGCCGCCGCCCAGCGGTGGGCTTCAGCCTCGACCTGATCGGCCTGGTCGAGCAAACCAGCGCCGGGCCGCTGGCCCAGGCCATTCGTGCCCCTTGGGGCGAACAGACGGGCTTGCGCCAAGCCATCCGGCAATTGCGCCAGGCCGGCGAAACCGTGGTCTGCGTGCTGCCCGGTCATGAAGATGAAGTGCAGGAATTCGCCTGCGACCGCGAGCTGGCACTGGCCGGCGGCCAATGGGTGTTGCGCGCGCGCTGAGCGTGTCGAGCTATTAACCAAAGATTCAACAGGACTGTACTGACATGCAAGTTGCAAAGCCCGCCGCAGGCGGCCGCAATGTGGTGGTGGTGGGCACCCAATGGGGTGATGAAGGCAAAGGCAAGTTGGTCGATTGGTTGACCGATCATGCCCAGGGCGTGGTGCGCTTCCAAGGCGGCCACAACGCCGGCCACACGTTGGTCATTAAAGGCCGCAAGACGGCGTTGCAGTTGGTGCCCTCGGGCATCATGCGCGACGGCGTGGCCTGCTACATCGGCAACGGCGTGGTGCTCGACCCGCAGCACCTGATCAGTGAAATCGGCCGCCTCGAAAGCCTGGGTGTCGAGGTGCGCTCACGCCTGTTCATCAGTGAGTCCTGCCCGTTGATCCTGCCCTTCCACGTTGAAGTGGACAAGGCCCGTGAGGCACTGCGTGAAAGTGGCGGCAGCGGCAAGCTCGGCACCACCGGCAAGGGCATCGGCCCAGCCTATGAAGACAAGGTGGCGCGCCGCGCCTTGCGCGCGCAAGACCTGAAGCACCCCGCACGCTTTGCCGCCAAGCTGCATGAACTGGTGGAGCTGCACAACTTTGCTCTGCGCGGCTACCTGAACGCCAAACCGGTGGTTGAACAGGAAATTTTTGATCAAGCCATGCAGGCCGCGCAGCACGTTTGCCCGATGCTGGCGGATGTGGGCTACCGGCTGTTCAACGCTCACCATGAAGGCGCCAACCTGCTGTTTGAAGGCGCACAGGGCACGCTGCTGGACATTGACCACGGCACCTATCCCTACGTCACGTCAAGCAACTGCGTGGCCGGCAATGCCGCAGCAGGCAGCGGCCTGGGCCCGGGCATGTTGCATTACGTGCTGGGCATCACCAAGGCCTACACCACGCGCGTGGGCAGCGGCCCGTTCCCCACCGAGTTGCCGATGGATCAGCCGGGCACGGTGGGGCACCATCTTTCCAGTGTGGGGCAGGAGCGCGGCACCGTCACCGGCCGCGCCCGGCGCTGCGGCTGGCTCGATGCGGCGGCGCTGAAGCGCGCCATCATCATCAACGGCGTGTCGGGCCTATGCATCACCAAGTTAGACGTGCTGGACGGCCTGCGCGAGATCAAGGTCTGCACCGGCTACAAGCTGGGCGCGCGCACGCTGGACATCCTGCCGCTGGATGCCGACGAGATCGCCGCCTGCGAGCCGGTGTACGAGAGTTTCGCCGGCTGGGAAGGCACCACCGCCGGGCACACGCAGTGGGATCAGCTGCCCGTGAACGCGCGCCACTACCTGGAGCGTGTGCAGCGGCTCATCGGCGCGCCGATCGATCTCGTCTCCACCGGCCCCGATCGTGAGCACACCATCTTGCTGCGCCACCCTTATCTCGCCTGATCCAAAAAAAGGACTGCTCCATGCTCACCGACGACGGCAAGCACCTGTACGTCTCCTGGGACGAATACCACATGCTGATCGAGCGCCTGGCGCTCAAGGTGCACAACTCGGGCTGGGCATTCGACCAGATCTTGTGCCTGGCGCGTGGCGGCATGCGCCCGGGCGATGTGCTGTCGCGCGTGTTCGACAAGCCGCTGGCCATCATGTCGACCAGTTCGTACCGCGCCGATGCCGGCACGATTCAAGGGCGGCTCGACTTGGCCAAGTACATTACCCTGCCCAAGGGCGAGCTGGCAGGGCGCGTGCTGCTGGTGGACGACCTCGCCGACTCCGGCGTCACGCTGCGCGCGGTGGTCGAGCGTCTGCGCGGCATGCCGTCCATCAGCGAGTTGCGC
Source organism: Burkholderiales bacterium (assembly GCA_031418595.1). Classification (GTDB taxonomy): domain Bacteria; phylum Pseudomonadota; class Gammaproteobacteria; order Burkholderiales; family Burkholderiaceae_C; genus Rubrivivax. Next base: position 25,610 of record JANOXU010000089.1, on the reverse strand, counting down.
TCGGCAGTGGTCTGGGTCAAGGGCGCATCGACCTACACGCCAGATTACTTTGTCGAGACCTTGCCGAGCAGCCCCTGGATTCATCAGCCGTTCGAAGACTACGACGCCATGCGGCCCGAGGGGTTAGCTAAGAAGTATGTGGTTTGAGGAACCACATAAGAGTGAAGGCCCGCTCGTGCGGACCTTGGAAATTGAACAGCCCAGGAGAGGACTCGGTCACGCAAGCGTCGCGCCGGCGCTCGGGCACAGCGCGGGCGGTTCGGCAGGCACGAACAGTCCGCAGGCACTGTTCGTGTCCGGCCTCATCCCGCAGGGGCTCGCCTCAGCCACAGAGGGCTGCGGCCTTCGCTGGCGCAAGACCCTGCGCAGGCAGGCCCTTGCGTCCCGCTCAGCCTCTGGGCGCCAAAACAAAAATGGCCGACACTCACGTGTCAGCCATTTAATTGTTTTGGTGCCCAGGAGAGGACTCGAACCTCCACGCCGCTAAGCGCTAGTACCTGAAACTAGTGCGTCTACCAATTCCGCCACCTGGGCAATGCAGCAAACGGGAATCATATCATCAAAGAAATCAATCAATCGGCCGCAACGGCCATCCCGACCCTGCTGTTGAGCGAGGTCGAAGGCGATGTCGAAGGCCATCGCGATGGCCACGGCCTCGTGCGCCTGGACGATGGCCAAACCACCGTCTTTTTGTCGCAGCAAGAAATGGCCGCCGTGATGCACCGCGACCGTGTTCGCGTTCGTGTCTTGCGTATGGACAGGCGCGGCCGGCCCGAAGGCCGGGTGCTCGACATCTTGCAACGGCGCAAGGCGCCCATCATCGGCCGCCTGCTGCATGAAGGCGGCATCTGGCTTGTGGCACCTGAAGACCGGCGTTATGGCCAGGACATCATCGTGCCCAAGAACGCCATGGCCAACGCCGCGGCCGGGCAGGTGGTGGCCATCGAGCTGACCGAGCCGCCTTCGCTGCACGCCAAGCCGGTGGGCCGCGTGGTTGAAGTGTTGGGCGAGATCGACGACGCCGGCATGGAGATCGAAATCGCCGTGCGCAAATTTGAAGTGCCGCACCGCTTCTCGCCCGAAACGCTGGCCCAAGCCGCGGCGTTGCCCGAAAAGCTGCGCGCCGCCGACAAACGCGGCCGCATCGACCTGACCGACGTGCCGCTGGTCACCATTGACGGTGAAGACGCGCGCGACTTCGACGACGCCGTTTACTGCGAACCCTTCAAACGCGGGCGCGGCAAGACGGCCTTTGCCGGCTGGCGGCTGCTGGTGGCCATTGCCGACGTGAGCCACTACGTGAAGCCGGGCGAGGCGCTCGACGCTGATGCCTACGAGCGCGCCACATCGGTGTACTTTCCGCGCCGCGTGATCCCGATGCTGCCGGAAAAGTTGAGCAATGGCCTGTGTTCGCTGAACCCCGATGTCGAGCGCCTGTGCATGGTGTGCGACATGGTGGTGGGGCAGGACGGTGCGGTCGACGCTTACCAGTTCTACCCGGCGGTGATGCGTTCGCAGGCGCGCTTCACCTACACCGAAGTGGCCGGCATCCTGGCCAACACGCGCGGCCCGCAAGCCCATGCGCGCGCCGAGTTGGTGCCGCACTTGCTGCACCTGCACGAGGTTTACCGCGCCTTGCTCAAGGAGCGCGCCAAGCGTGGCGCGGTCGACTTCGAGACCACCGAAACGCAGATCGTCAGCGATGAAGCCGGGCGCATTCTGCGCATCGTGCTGCGCACGCGCAACGAGGCGCACAAGCTGATCGAAGAAGCCATGCTGGCGGCCAACGTGTGCGCCGCGGGTTTCATTGAAGGTGCCGAGCACCCGTCGTTGTACCGCGTGCACGAAGGCCCCACGCCCGAGCGGCGCGTCACCTTGCAGGCCTACTTGCGCGCGCTCGGCCTGGGCCTGCACTTGAGCGACCAGCCCACGCCGGGCGAAATGGCGGCCATCGCCAGCGCCACGAAAGAGCGGCCCGACGCCCTGCAAATCCACACCATGCTGCTGCGTTCGATGCAGCAGGCGGTTTACACCAGCGGCAACCTGGGCCACTTCGGCCTGGCCTACCCGGCGTACACGCACTTCACCAGCCCGATCCGGCGTTACCCGGATCTGCTGGTGCACCGGGTCATCAAGTCGATCTTGATGGGCAAGCGCTACACGCTCGACGCCAAACTGGTGGCCGAAACGCCATCAGCGCCGCGCCGCGTGGGCAAGTCAGCGGCGCTGGCACCGGCCAAGAACCTGTCGCGCGACCTGGCCGTTTGGGAAGGCGCCGGCCAGCATTGCAGCGCCAATGAGCGCCGCGCCGATGAGGCCTCGCGCGACGTTGAAGCCTGGCTGAAGTGCCGCTACATGCGCGAGCACCTGGGCGAGGAATTCACCGGCAGCGTCAGCGCCGCAACAGGGTTTGGCATCTTCGTCACGCTTGACGAGATGTACGTTGAAGGCCTGGTTCACATCACCGAACTGGGCGGCGAGTACTACCGCTTCGATGAAGTGCACCAAGAGTTGCGCGGTGAGCGCACCGGCATGCGCTATGGCATCGGCACCAAGGTGCGGGTGCAGGTCAGCCGGGTCGATCTTGATGGCCGGCGGGTCGAGTTTCGTTTGGTCAACGAAGCGGGTGTGGTGGCCGCCGGCAGCGGCAAGGGCCGTGGCGACGCGACGCCGTCACCCAGCGCTCAGGCGCGGCTGCGCACCATCGAGCAAGCCGACCGCGAAGGCAAGCAACGCAACGCCAAGAGTCAGGTTGAACGCAAGGGCGTGCGCAAGGGCCCGGCACCGGGCGCCAAGCGCAAGAGCGCGCCCAGGGTGCGCAAGGGCCGTTAACCGCACCGTTCATCGGAAATTTCTAACCCGGTGTTCAGCGATGCCGGCTGGCCACAGCCGGCAAGGCCTGGGCCAGATCGGCCGCCCGCAGGGGCAGCGCGCCGGCTTGCAGGGCCAGCGCTTCATTGGCCGCCAGGCCATGCCACCAGGCGGCGGCGCTGGTGGTCGTCAGCGCGGTCGTCACGGCGTTTGCTTCGTCGCCATCATCAGGCTGCTGTGCCCACAGGCCGCCCAGCCAGCCGGCCAGCACATCGCCCGTGCCGCCGCTGGCCAGCAAGGCGTTGCCGCTGGGGTTGATGCGCTGCTGGCCACCCGGCGCGGCGATGACCGTGCCCGAGCCCTTGAGCAAGGTGATGCAGCCGAGTTGATGGGCCAGGGCGGCGGCAGCGGCCAAGCGGTCAGCTTGCACTTGCGCCACGCTGCAGGCCAGCAAGCGTGCGGCTTCGAGCGGGTGGGGCGTCAGCACGGTGGTCAGGCCTCGGCCTTTGCGGGCGCGCAGCAATGCTTGCAAGGACGTGTCAGCAGCCACAGCATTCAGCGCATCGGCATCCAACACCAAGCGCCGCACATGGCTGAGCAAGGCGGGAAGTGACGCCGCCACGGCGTCGCCACCGCCGCAGCCACAGACCACGGTGGTGGCGGCCAGCACGCTGGGTGCGCTGCGCCACCAAGCCGGGCGCAACATCAACTCGGGCCGATTCATCGGCACCGCCTGCTGCGCAGCATCCAGCAACGATACAAACACCCGGCCCGCGCCCGCCGCCAGCGCAGCCTGCGCCGCCAGCAGCGCAGCGCCGGTCATGCCCACGGCGCCACCCACCACGGCCACATCGCCAAAGCTGCCTTTGTGGCTGGCGTGGCGGCGTGCGGGCAAGGTGGCGGCACCGTCTTGCAAGCCGCACAGGCGCAACAGCGTGGCCGTGGCGGTGGGCGCAGCGCCCAACTCGTCAAGCCACACCTGGCCGGCATGGTCGCGCCCTTGCGCGGTGAACAGCCCCGGCTTGATCGTCAGCAAACTCAGCGTGTGGTCGGCGCGCACCGCCAACTCGCCGAGCACCACTCCGGTGTCGGGGTGCAGGCCCGAGGGCAGGTCGATCGCCAACACCAGCGGGCAGACATTGAGTGCAACGATTGAATCGAGCAGGGCCCCTTCGGGTGCGCGCCGCGTGCCCAGGCCGAGCAAGGCGTCCAGCGCCAGGTCGGGCGCAAAAGGGCAGGGGGCTTCGCCCATGGGCACGCCGTTGGCCTGGGCCTGGGCATGCGCCCAGGCGGCATCACCCTTCAGACATTGCGCCGTGGTGGTCAGGGTGATCCACACGTCCAACCCGGCTCGGTGCAGGTGCAGCGCGGCCAGCATGCCGTCGCCGCCGTTGTTGCCCGGGCCGGCGGCCACCCACACCCGGCGGGCGTGCGGCGCCACGGCCAGGGCAAGCTTGGCCACGGCCAGGCCGGCGCGCTGCATCAGCGCATGCGGTGGGTGCGCGGCCAAACAGATGGCTTCATGTGCGCGGCTGGCGGTGGCGTCATGCAGCGCTCGCCCCAGGTCGAACGGCGACACATGCTGCGGGCCGCGTGGCGGTTCAATGGCGCGCAAACTCATCGACCAATCATGCGCCCAGCCGCTGCGGGCTCAGGCGCGCCAAGTCGACCTGCGGCTTGCGTTGGATCAGCAGATCAGCCAGTACGCGGGCCGAGCCGCAGGCCAGCGCCCAGCCGCTGGAACCATGGCCCAAGTTGAGCCAAACCCCGGGCGCGAGCGCCGAGCCGATGATCGGCGGGCCATCGGGCAGCATCGGCCGCGCACCCTTCCAGGCCTGCGCCTGGTTCATCTGGGCCGCGCCGGGAAACCAGTCGTCCAACACCTTGTACAGGGTGCGCAGCGCGGCCGGGTTGTGCCGATCCGGGTGCCCACCCAGCTCGGCACTGCCGGCCACGCGGATGCGCACGCCCAACCGGGTGATGGCCACCTTGTAGCGCTCGTCCATCAATGCCGCATGCGGGCCGACGGCCGGGTTGCGCTCGTCCAGGCGCAGCGGTGCGGTCAGCGAATAGCCATACACGGGCACCAGCGGCAGGCGCTGGCCCAAGGGCGCGAGCAAGGCATTGGCCTGGTGACCGGCGCACACCACCACGGCGTCAAAGCGCGCGCTGCTGGCGCTGGGCCGGCCGTTGTTCAGCGCCAGGCCGTGAACCAGCGGCTGGGTTCCGGGCTCGATTTTGTGCACATCGTGCTGGAACAGGAAGCTCGCACCCAGCGCCTGCGCGCGCGCCTTCATGAGGTGGCTGAACTGGCGGCAGTTGCCCAATTCGTCATCGGGCAAATGCAAGGCGCCGGCCAGCGGCGTGGCCAGGTTCAGGCCCGGCTCGACCGCAAATGCCGCAGCGCGATCGAGCAACGCCGCGTTCACGCCCAGCCCATGCAAGGCTGCCAGGTTGGCGTGGGCACGGCGCAGCTCAGCTGCACTGCGCAGCAACACCAGCAGACCGCGGCGCTGCTCATAGTCCAAAGGCTCGGGCTGGGCCAAGTTGTGCCGGCGCTCGCTGCTGTATCGCGCCAGGCTGAGCATGGCAGCGCGGTTGGCCTGGTACACGGCCGGCCTGCAGGCGCGCTGCCAGCGCCACAGCCAGGGCATGTGCGTGACCAGGCTGGCCAGGGTGAAGCGCACCGGCGCGTGGCTGCTGAACAGGTGGCTGATCACCTTCCAGGCCATGCCGGGCGCGGCCCATGGCGTGACATAACCTGGCGCCAGCACGCCGGCGTTGGCAAAGCTGGTGCCGCTGGCCACGGTGGCGTGGCGTTCGTACACGCTGACGGCGTGGCCGTCGGCCGCCAGTTCATAGGCGGTGGTGACGCCGACCACGCCGGCGCCGATGACTGCGACCTTCATGGTGCGAGGCCGCGTGCGCTTGCCAGTGCTGCTTCGATCTGCAGGGCCGCTGCCAACACCGTGTCGTCTTGCAGCGCGCCGGCCCACAGCATCAGGCCCACGGGTAATTCGTCGGCACGGTGGCAAGGCAGCGAGATCGCACAACCATCCAGAAAATTCACGACAGACGGGTTGCGCAGCAGTTGCCGATTGACGGCAAAGAAAGCTTCGTCGTCGTGCAGCAGCGGCGCCAGTGGCGCTGCGACGATGGGCAAAGTGGGCGACAGCAGCAGATCGAAGCCACGCATGGCGTGATGCATCTGTTGGATCCAGGCCTGGCGTGCGCGCAGTAGCTCGATGTAGTCGGCTGCCGACATGTTGGCACCCTGGGTGATGCGCAGCGCCACGCGCGGGTCGTAGTCATCGCGCCGCGCGGCCAGACGCGCCTGATGCCAGGCCCAGCTTTCAGCAGCGGCGAAGGTGCCGCGGGCATTCAGCCCGGCCAACTCGTCGAGCGCGGGCATGGTGATGTCTTCAACCACGAATCCGGCGCTGCGCAACGCGGCCAGGCTGCGCTCGAAGGCACGGGCGACGGTGGTGTCAAGCGCGTCGAGCATCAAAGTAGTGGGCATGGCCATGCGCCAGCGGCCCGGTGCCCGCTCGCCTGACCGCACGCTGCGTGCGGCAAGTACTTCATGCAACAACACCGCGTCGCGCACGCTGCGCGTGATGGCGCAGGCTGTGTCCAGTGTGGTGGAAAGCGGCACGGCACCTTCAGTGCTGGTCAGGCGCTGCGTGTTCTTGAAACCCACCAGGCCTTGCAAGGCCGCGGGAATGCGAATCGAGCCGCCGGTGTCAGACCCCAGTGCCGCCCAGGCCGCCCCGCAGGCTACGGTGGTGGCGCCGCCCGAGGATGAGCCGCCAGGGATGCGTGGCACAGCGTCCAGCGCCAGCGTGCCGGCATTGGCCGGCGTGCCGAAATGTGGGTTGATGCCTACGCCTGAGAAGGCGAATTCGCTCAAGTTGGTGTGACCCGTCAGCGCCGCGCCGGCCGCGCGCAGGCGGGCCACGCTGGGGCAATCGGCGGCGGCAGGCTGCGCGTCGCTCATGGCTTTGGAGCCGGCGGTGGTGGGCTGCCTGGCGACATCGAACAGGTCTTTCACCGACACCGCCAACCCCGCCAACGCAGGCAGTGGTGCACCGACTGCGAGCTGCGCGTCCACGGCCTGCGCGGTGGCCTGTGCCTGGGCATCAAAGCGGCGCAAGTAGGCTCTTGCGCAAGCCGGCGAATCGGCCTGGCTCAGGCTGTGTTCCAAGCAAGCTGCGGCGCGCGCCTTGCCGGCTTGCAGGGCGGCACGCGCCGCACTCATGTCGCCCAAGTGTGCGCATGTTAGAATTTTTGGGTTTTGCTGGGCAGTCATGGCGAGTTTTCTAATCGAACCAAGATTGTGTCAGGTGGGCGTTAACTCTCTCAGCGCCACCCGAGCAGCAAGACAAATCGGCAAGACCGGTCGCACGACAAAAAAGCGACCAAAAAGCGACAAAAAAGCGACCAAAACGCGAACCCGGCCACCGAATGGTGCTGCAGCCTCAAGCCAACTGTTCAACACAGGCTTGCAGGCAGCGGAATCGGCCGGCGTTCAAGACTCAACCTTCGGTAAAGGCCAAAACCATGACAGTCTCCATGCGCGAAATGCTGGAAGCCGGTGTCCATTTCGGACACCAAACCCGCTTCTGGAACCCAAAGATGGCTCCGTACATCTACGGGCATCGCAACAAGATTCACATCATCAACCTCGAAAAGACGCAGCCTCTGTTCAACGACGCAATGAAGTTCGTGCGCCAGTTGGCCAGCCGCCGCGGCACCATCCTGATGGTGGGCACCAAGCGCCAGGCGCGTGAGGTCATCTCTTTGGAAGCGCAGCGCTGCAACATGCCGTTCGTCGACCAGCGCTGGCTCGGCGGCATGCTCACCAACTTCAAGACGGTGAAGGGCTCGCTGAAAAAGCTCAAGGAAATGCAGGCCGCCAAAGAAGGTGGCATCGAGTCGATGATCAAGAAAGAAGCGCTGATGTTCGAGCGTGAGCTGACCAAGCTTGAAAAAGACCTGGGCGGCATTCAAGACATGGGCGCGCTACCCGATGCGTTGTTCGTCATCGACGTGGGCTACCACAAGATCGCCATCGCCGAAGCCAAGAAGCTGGGCATTCCGGTGGTGGGCATCGTCGACACCAACCACAACCCGGTGGGCATCGACCATGTCATTCCGGGCAATGACGACTCCGCCAAAGCCGTTGCGCTGTACGCCCGCGCGGTGGCCGACGCCGTGCTCGAAGGCAAGGCCAACGCCAACACCGACATGGTTCAGGCCGTGGCCGCAGGTGGCGACGAATACGTTGAGGTCAGTGAAAGCAACTGAACCCCTGAAGTGCCCAGGAACGAGGGGCTTTGCAGGCCCCTTTTTCACAGCAAGAACCCGTTGACGGAGAAATTTTGATGCCCGCAATTACCGCCAGCATGGTCGCCGCTCTGCGCGCCAAGACCGATGCCCCGATGATGGAATGCAAGAAGGCCCTGACCGAGGCCGACGGTGACGCTGACCGCGCTGAAGAAATCTTGCGCGTCAAGCTCGGCAGCAAGGCCAGCAAGGCCTCCAGCCGTATCACCGCTGAAGGTGTGATCGCCGCCAGCGTGGCCGGCGAACTCGGCGCCATGGTGGAGGTGAACTGCGAAACCGACTTCGTTTCGAAGAACGACGACTTTCTGGCCTTCGCCAAGGCCGCAGCCGAACTGGTGGCGCAACACGCACCGGCCGACGTGCCCGCGCTGGGCGCCTTGCCGTTGGCGCTGGCTGGCTTCGGCCCCACGCTTGAAGACGTGCGCAAGGGCTTGATCGGCAAGATCGGCGAGAACATGACCGTGCGCCGCTTCAAGCGCGCGGCGGGCACAAATGGCGCCAAGGTGGCGCACTACCTGCACGGCACGCGCATCGGCGTCCTGGTGGAGTACACCGGCGATGAAGCCGCCGCCAAAGACGTGGCGATGCACGTGGCGGCGATGAAGCCGGTGTCGCTGTCGGCCGCTGAGGTGCCGGCTGACCTGGTGGAGCGTGAGCGCCGCGTGGCCGCCGAAAAGGCGTCTGAAGACGCGGTGGCGGCGGTGGCCGCTGGCAAGGCTGCTCAGCCACCAGAAATCGTGGCCAAGCGCGTTGACGGTGCGGTGCAGAAGTACTTGAAAGAGGTTTCGTTGTTCAACCAAACCTTCGTCAAGAATGACAAGCAAACCGTTGAGCAAATGCTCAAGGCCGCGGGCACCACGGTCACGGCATTCACGCTCTATGTGGTGGGCGAAGGCATCGAAAAGAAGGTTGATGACTTCGCCGCCGAAGTGGCCGCTCAGGTGGCGGCTGCCAAGGGCGGCTGACCTGAAAGCGGCGGGCTCGCCTATCAACCCCGCCGCTTACACTCGCACGCCACTCAAAACGGGAGCGCCAACGAATGCCTGCGTACCAACGCATCTTGCTCAAGCTTTCCGGGGAAGCGCTGATGGGCGATGACGCCTACGGCATCAACCGCGGCACCATCGTGCGCATGGTGCGCGAGGTGCAAGAAGTCACCAAGCTGGGCGTGCAGGTGGCGGTGGTCATAGGCGGGGGCAACATCTTTCGCGGCGTGGCCGGCGGTTCGGTGGGCATGGACCGCGCCACGGCTGATTACATGGGCATGCTGGCCACCGTGATGAACGCCCTGGCGCTGGCCGACACCATGCGCCAGGAAGGCATGACGGCGCGCGTGATGTCGGCCATCTCCATCGAGCAAGTGGTTGAGCCGTATGTGCGGCCCAAGGCCTTGCAGTACCTCGAAGAAGGCAAGATCGTGGTTTTCGCCGCGGGCACCGGCAACCCCTTCTTCACCACCGACACGGCGGCTGCGCTGCGCGGCGCGGAAATCGGCGCCGAGATCGTGCTCAAGGCCACCAAGGTCGACGGCGTGTACAGCGCCGACCCCAACAAAGACAAGAACGCCACGCGCTACAACACCATCACGTTCGACGAAGCCATGAGCCGCAACCTGGCGGTGATGGACGCCACGGCCTTCGCGCTGTGTCGGGACCAGAAACTGCCGATCAAGGTCTTCAGCATCAACAAGCCAGGCGCCCTGAAGCGCGTGGTGATGGGTGAAGACGAAGGCACGCTGGTGCACGTTTGAGGAGCCCAACACCATGACCATTGCCGAGATCAAGCAAACGGCCGAGAGCAAGATGGCCAAGTCACTCGAATCGTTAAAGGGTGATCTGCAAAAGGTGCGCACCGGCCGCGCCCACCCCGGCCTGCTCGACCAGGTTCACGTCGATTACTACGGCTCGATGGTACCGCTCAGTCAGGTGGCCAACGTCACCTTGCTCGACGCCCGCACCATCAGCGTGCAGCCCTGGGAAAAGGGCATGGGGGCGAAGATCGAAAAAGCCATCCGCGAGTCCAGCCTGGGCCTGAACCCGGCGGCCATGGGCGACTTGCTGCGCGTACCCATGCCCGCGCTCACCGAGGAGCGTCGCAAAGAGCTCACCAAAGTGGTGCGCCATGCCGGCGAGGAATGCAAGGTTGCCGTGCGCAACCTGCGCCGTGATGCCAACGAACATTTGAAGAAGCTGCTCAAGGACAAGGCCGTCACCGAAGACGATGAACGCCGCGCGCAAGACGAGGTGCAAAAGCTCACCGATCGCGTGGTGGCTGAAGTCGACCGGCTGGTGCATGGCAAGGAAGCCGAAGTCCTGGCGGTGTAGCGGCCTGGCCGCAAGCGCGCTGCCGATCAGCCATTGTCACGTTTCAGCCCCGCTGGCTTGAGCACAGACCCCAACCCTGCCGTACCACGCCACGTGGCCGTGGTGATGGATGGCAACGGCCGCTGGGCGCGCAAGCGCTACATGCCGCGCTTTTATGGCCACAAGCATGGCGTGGATGCATTGGTGCGCACCGTCAATCTGTTTGCCGAGCGCGGCGTTGAAGTGCTCACGGTGTTTGCGTTCTCGTCCGAGAACTGGAAGCGGCCCGACGAGGAAGTGTCGGGCCTGATGAACCTGGTGCTGGTGGCCGTGGCCAAGTATCTGGGCAAGCTGGCCGCCGACGGCGTGCGCATCCGCATCGTTGGCGACCGTTCATTGGTGTCCGACAAACTGCGCCGCGCCTGGGAGCAGGCCGAAAGCAGCACCGCGCACAACACCCGCATCACCCTGTGCGTGGCCTTCAACTACGGTGGCCGCTGGGACGTGGTGCAGGCTTGCCGCCAGGCGATCATCGAAGGCGTCCCGGCCGCCGAGCTGACCGAACAAAAACTGGCCAGCTACATGGCCATGAACTTCGTGCCCGACCCCGACCTGTTCATCCGCACCGGGGGCGAGATGCGCATCAGCAACTTCCTGCTGTGGCAGTCGGCTTACGCGGAATTCTTCTTCACCGACCGGCTGTGGCCCGACTTCGGCGCCGCCGACATCGACGCCGCCTTGCACGCCTACGCGCAGCGCGACCGCCGCTTCGGCGGCGTGAAGACCGAGGCCGCGTTCAGCGCGGTGAATTGACCGCCATGCTGCGCACGCGCATCGTGACCGCGCTCGTCTTGATGGCCTTTTTGGTGCCGGCTCTGCTGGCGGCCAACCCCTTGTACTTTGCCGCGCTCACGCTGGTGATGATCGCCGCCGCCGGCTGGGAATGGGCGCGATTGAACTCGGGTAAAAGCAGCATGAGCCTGGCCATGGGTGCAGCGCTGGCCGCCGTCTGCGGCGTGACCCTGGCCCTGCACTGGCAGCCGCCCGCCGTGCTGTGGTGGGCGTCGGCACTGGCCTGGTTGATCGGCGGCGCCTGGGCGCTGCATGCCGGTGTGGCCGCCTGGCCGCGCTTGAGCGTGAGCCTGCGTTGGGCCATCGGCCTGGTGCTGTTGTGGCTGGCGTGGCTGGCCTTGGCGCAGGCGCGCGTGCTCGGCGTGAACTTCATCCTCTCGGTGTTCTGCCTGGTCTGGGTGGCCGACATTGCCGCCTACGCCGGCGGGCGCGCCTTCGGGCGGCGCAAGCTGGCGCCCAGCATCAGCCCGGGCAAGAGCTGGGAAGGCGTGGCCAGCGGCATGCTGGGCGTGCTGGTGCTGGCATTCGTGTGGCTGGGCGTTGAGCCCGCTGAAGCCAGCAGTTTGTATGGCCGTTTGCAGGCCCGCTTCGGCACGCTGATCATGGTGCTGGCGGTGCTGACACTGGCGGCCATGAGTGTGGTGGGTGACTTGTTTGAATCGTTGGTCAAGCGCGCTGCCGGGGCCAAGGATTCGAGCGGCCTGCTGCCCGGCCACGGCGGCGTGCTCGACCGCGTTGATGCCTTGCTGCCGGTGTTCCCCATTGCCCTGGCGTTGGTGGCTGCATGAGCCGCCGGGCCGCTCCCAAGGCGAATACCGCAGTGCGCAGCACGGAGGTTGCCTGATGAGCCGCCAACGCCTGGCCATCCTGGGCTCCACGGGGTCGATCGGCACCAGCACGCTCGATGTGCTGGCGCGCCACCCTGAACGATTTGAGCTGATCGGCCTGAGCGCCTTTCAACGCGAAAGCGAGCTGCTCGAACAGTGCTTGCGCTTCAAGCCGCGCGTGGCCGTGCTGCCGCGCCCGGAACAGGCGGCGCGTTTGGCCCGGGCGCTGCGCGAAGCCGGCGTGGCCACCGAGGTGCTGGCCGGCGAGCAAGCGCTGTGCGAGCTGGCCGCGAGCAGCGAGGTGGATACGGTGATGGCCGCGATCGTCGGCGCTGCCGGCCTGGCGCCGTGCATGGCCGCGGCGCGCAGCGGTAAGCGCCTGCTGCTGGCCAACAAGGAAGCGGTGGTGCTGGGTGGCGCTGTATTCATGAACGCTGTGAAGGCCGGCGGCGCGCTGCTGCTGCCCATCGACAGCGAACATTCCGCCATCTTCCAGTGCCTGCCAGAAGACCGCAGCACCTGGCACGAGCGCATCGAGCACATCGTGCTCACAGCGTCGGGCGGGCCGTTTCGCAACCGCGCGCCGGCGTCGCTGGCCAGCGTCACGCCCGATGAAGCCTGCGCCCACCCCAACTGGGTGATGGGGCGCAAGATTTCGGTCGACTCCGCCACCATGATGAACAAGGCACTCGAAGTGATCGAAGCGCGCTGGCTGTTCGACCTGGCGCCCGAGCAGATCAAGGTCGTGATCCACCCGCAAAGCATCATCCATTCGATGGTGGTGTACGTTGATGGTGCCGTGCTGGCGCAACTCGGCACGCCTGACATGCGCGGCCCGATCAGCTATGGCCTGTCTTACCCCGGGCGCATTGAAAGCGGCGCCGGCCGGCTCGACTTCACCAGCCTGGCGGCGTTAACGTTTGAGGAAGCCGACGCGCAGCGCTTCCCTGGCTTGCATTTGTCGTGGGCGGCGTTGCGCGGCCCCGAAGGCACGACGGCGGTGCTGAATGCCGCCAACGAGGAAGCCGTGGCGGCCTTCCTGGCCGGGCGCCTGGCGTTCACGGCCATCCACGGCGTCAACCAGGCCTGCCTGAGCCGCGTGGTGCCGGTGCCGGCCGATGCGGCATCACTCGAAGACCTGCTCGCGCTGGACGAACGCACCCGCGTGCTCGCCCGCCGCTTGGTGCGGGAGTTGGCAACATGATCACCACGCTGTTGGCCTTCCTTGGCACGCTGGCCGTGCTGATCGCGGTGCACGAGTGGGGCCACTACCGCGTGGCCGTGGCGTGTGATGTGAAGGTTCTGCGCTTTTCCATCGGCTTCGGCCGCGTGGTGTGGCGCCGCAAGCGCGGGCCAGACGCCACCGAATTCGTGCTCAGCGCCTTGCCCCTGGGCGGCTATGTGCGCATGCTTGATGAGCGCGAAGGCAACGTCCCCGCGCATGAAGCCCACCGCGCCTTCAACCGCAAGCCGCTGTGGCAGCGCACGGCGGTGGTGGCGGCCGGCCCACTGGCCAACCTGGTGCTGGCGGTGCTGCTGTTTGCCGGCGCGCACTGGATCGGCGTGAACGAGCCCAAGGCCTTGCTCGGCGCCAGTGCCGCGGGCAGCCTGGCCGAACGCGCGGGCTTGCGTGCCGGGGATTGGGTGCGCACGCTGCAACGCGAGGGCGCCGATGCGCAAGCCATCGAGGTCGATTCACTGAACGACCTGCGCTGGCAAATCATGCAAGCCGTGTTGAACGGGGAAGACTTGCGTTTGACGGTGAGCGACCGCCAGGGCCGGGCCACGCGCAGCCTGCAGCTACAAACCAGCCGCCTGGCCGCCAGCGAGGTTGATGGCAGCTTGATGCGCCGCCTGGGCCTGGGCGGGCCTTTGCGCGAGCCCGTGCTGGGCGAGGTGAAGGCCGGTGGCCCGGCGGCGTTGGCCGGCCTGCGCCAGGGTGATGTGGTGCTGCGCATGGATGGCCAGGCCGTGAGCGACGCTGAAGGCCTGCACGAGCGCATCCGCGCCTATGGCCGCGATGCCCGCAGCGGCGGCATGGCCTGGCAGGTGTCGCGCGCGGGGCAGGTGTTGGATCTCACCGTGAGCCCGCGCCTGGTGCAAGACAACGGCAAGCCCATCGGCCGCATCGATGCCTACCTGGGCACGCCGCTTGAAATGGTCACCGTGCGCAAGGGCCCCGTTGATGGCCTGGTGCAAGGCGCGGTGCGCACCTGGGAAGTCAGCGCGCTGACGGTGAAGATGCTGGGCCGCATGCTGATCGGCGAAGCCTCGCTGAAGAACCTCAGCGGCCCGTTGACGATTGCCGACTACGCCGGCCAGTCGGCGCAGCGTGGGCTGGCCGACTACATCGGTTTTCTGGCCTTGGTGAGCGTGAGTCTGGGCGTGCTGAACCTGCTGCCGCTGCCCATGCTCGATGGTGGGCACCTGATGTATTATCTTTTCGAGGCATTGACCGGCCGTGCGGTGTCTGAGCAATGGCTGGCCCGACTGCAACGCGGCGGTGTCGCCATCCTGCTGCTGATGATGTCGGTTGCCCTCTTCAACGACGTGGCCCGCTTGCTGGGCACTCCCTGAATCCCATGCATCCAAGCCCACTGTTGTGCTTTTCACGTCCGGTTGCGGCCTGCGTTGTGAGCCTGGCCGCGCTGTACAGCCCGGCTGCTCTGGCCGTGGCGCCGTTTGTCATCAAGGACATCCGCGTTGAAGGCCTGCAACGCACCGACCCGGGCACGGTGTTTGCCGCGCTGCCGTTTCGCATCGGCGACGCCTACACCGATGAGAAAGGCGCGATCGCACTGCGTGCGCTGTTCGTCACCGGCTTGTTCAAAGACGTTCGCGTGGAGATCGAAGGCGAGGTCGTGGTGGTGGTGGTCGACGAGCGCTCGGTGGTGGCCAATGTCACGTTCGTCGGGCTCAAGGAGTTCGACAAAGACCAGCTCATCAAGTCGTTGAAAGACTCCGGTATCGGTGAAGGCCTGCCCTTCGACAAAGCCCTGGTTGACCGCGCCGAGCAAGAAATCAAGCGCCAGTATTTGTCGCGCAGCCTGTATGGCGCCGAGGTGGTGACCACGGTCACGCCGATCGAGCGCAACCGCGTCAACGTCACCTTTACCATGACCGAAGGCGAGCCGGCGCGGATTCGTGAAATCCGCATTGCCGGCAACACGGTGTTCAGTGAGTCCACGCTGCTCGGCCTGTTCGACCTCACCCCCGGCGGCTGGTTGACCTGGTACACCAAGTCAGACCGTTATTCGCGCGCCAAGCTCAACGGCGACCTGGAAAACCTGCGTGCCTATTACGTGAACCGTGGCTACCTTGAATTTGCCATTGAATCCACGCAGGTCACCATCGCACCCGACAAGCAAGACATCTCGATTGCCATCAACATCAAGGAAGGCCAGCCCTACACGGTGACGGCGGTCAAGCTTGAAGGTGACTACCTGGGCAAAGATGCTGAGTTCAAGAGCCTGGTGCAGGTCAAGGTGGGCCAGCCCTACCGCGGCGCCGACGTCACCGACACCACCAAGCTGTTCACCGACCGTTTCGGCACCTACGGCTATGCCTTTGCGCGTGTGGAGCAGCGCCCTGAGGTCGACCGCGCCAGCGGCCAGGTGGTGGTGGTGCTGACCGCCGAGCCACAACGCCGGGCGTATGTGCGCCGGGTTGATGTGGCCGGCAACACGCGCACCCGCGACGAAGTGGTGCGGCGCGAATTCCGGCAGCTCGAATCGTCCTGGTATGACGGCAACAAGATCAAGCTGTCGCGCGAGCGGCTCGATCGCCTGGGTTATTTCAAAGACGTTGGCGTTGAGACCAACGAGGTGCCCAATGCACCCGACCAGGTGGATCTGCTCGTCACGGTGACTGAAAAGCCCACCGGCAACCTGCTGCTCGGGGCCGGCTATTCCAGCGCCGACAAGCTTTCCATCACCGGCTCAATCCGCCAGGACAACGTCTTTGGCTCGGGCAACTATCTGGGCCTGGAAGTCAACACCAGCAAGAACAACCGCAACCTGGTGCTCAGCACGGTGGATCCGTACTTCACCATCGACGGCATCTCGCGCGCGATCGACCTGTACTACCGCACCAGCCGGCCCTTGAACAGCCTGGGCGATCAATACCAGCTCGCCACGCCGGGGGCGTCGATCCGCTTCGGCGTGCCGTTCTCCGAGTACGACACCGTGTACTTCGGCATCGGCATCGAGCGCACCGAAATCAAGGGCGCCACCTCGCTGCCCAACAGTTATTTCCTGTACCGCGAGCAGTTCGGCCCGATCAGCCATTCCGTGCCCTTGACCATCGGCTGGACGCGCGACCGGCGCGACAGCGCCATCGCTCCCACCAGCGGGCGCTACCAGCGCGCCTTGCTCGATTGGGGCATCGGCGGTGACGTGCGCTACCTGCGCACCAACCTGCAATTCCAGCAGTACATCCCGTTGCCGCTGAAGCTCACACTGGGCACCAACGTTGAAGTCGGCTGGGGCAAGGGGCAACAAGGCCGGCCGTACCCCGTGTTTAAGAATTTCTATGCTGGCGGCCTGGGTTCCGTGCGCGGTTTCGAGCAAGGCTCGCTGGGCGTGATCGACCCCACCGGCGCCTTCATCGGCGGGGCCAAGAAGGTGAATATGAACGCCGAGTTGTTCTTTCCGGTGCCCGGTAGCGGCAACGACAAATCGCTGCGCATCTTCTCCTTCATCGACGCCGGCAACGTCTGGCGCGAAGGCGAGAAGGTGCGCGCGTCGTCGCTGCGCTCGTCGGCTGGTTTTGGCGTCAGTTGGGTCTCACCCATGGGCCCGTTGCGCCTGAGTTGGGCCACGCCCTTGCATGCGCTGTCGAACGATAGAATCCAGCGCTTCCAGTTCCAGATCGGGAATGCGTTTTGATGATAACGAAGATGATCACCAGGTTTGTGTTCGCAGCCGCGCTGGCGGCCGGTGCTTGGGTGCCGGCGCAGGCGCAAGAATTCAGAATCGGTTACGTCAACAGCGAACGTGTGCTGCGTGAAGCCGCACCCGCCAAGGCCGCGTTGGCCCGCATGGAGGCCGACTTCAGCCGCCGCGACAAAGACCTGAACGACCAGGGCGCCAAACTCAAGGCTGCAGCCGACAAGTTGGAGAAAGACGCGCCTACGCTGTCTGAAGCCGAACGCAACCGGCGCCAGCGCGACCTGGTCGAACAAGACCGCGACATGCAACGCAAGCGCCGCGAATTTCAAGAAGACCTGAACCAGCGCCGCAACGAAGAAACCGCGGGCATCGTCGAGCGTGCCAACAAGGTCATCAAGCAAATCTTTGAAGGCGAAAAGTACGACCTGATCTTGCAAGACGCTGTCTTTGCCGGCCCGCGCGTGGACATCACCGACAAGGTCATCAAGGCGCTGAACGCGCAACCCGCGGCCAAGTAGGGCAACGGCGATGCCGTTGGTCAGTCTCGGCGAGCTGGCCAAGGTGCTGGGTGCCGAATTGCATGGCGACGCGGCCCTGCGCATCGACGGCATCGCGCCGCTCGATGCCGCCGGCCCGGCCGACATCACGTTCCTGGCCAACCCGCGCTACGCCGCACAACTGGCCAGCACGCGCGCGGCTTGCGTCATCGTGGCGCCGGCACAGCGCGAGGCCGCGGCGCAACGAGGGGCCGCGCTGGTTGCTGACGACCCCTACCTGTGCTTCGCGCGCCTAACTCAGTGGTGGGCACGCCAGCACGCGCGTGCGCCAGTTCCAGGCGTTCACCCCAGCGCGGTGGTTGAAGCCGGCGCGCAAGTCGACCCCACGGCCAGCGTGGGCGCATTGGCCTACGTGGGCGCGGGTGCCCAACTCGCTGCCGGCGTGGTGCTGGGCGCGCAGGCCCACGTTGGCGCCGATGCGGTGGTGGGGCCAGCCACGCGGCTGCATGCGCGCGCCAGCTTGCTCGATGGCTGCCGCATTGGCGCGCGCGGCATCGTGCACGCGGGCGCGGTGATCGGCGCCGATGGCTTCGGCTTCGCGCCCCACCAAGGCCGCTGGGAAAAGATCGAACAACTCGGTGCGGTGCGCGTTGGCGACGATGTGGAAATTGGCGCCAACACCTGCATCGACCGCGGCGCCTTGGGCGACACGGTGATCGAGGACGGCGTCAAGCTCGACAACCTCATTCAAGTGGCGCACAACGTTCACATCGGCGCGCACAGCGCCATGGCCGGCTGCGTGGGCATTGCCGGCAGCGCGCGCATCGGGCGTCATTGCACGGTGGGCGGCGGGGCCATCATCCTGGGCCACCTTGAACTGGCAGATCATGTTCACATTTCCGCCGGCACCGTGGTCACGCGCTCGATCCGTGTGGCCGGCCAGTACAGCGGCCTGTTTCCCTTCGATGACAATGCCAGTTGGCAAAAAAATGCGGCCGCGCTGCGCCAGTTGTACGCGCTGCGCGAAAGACTGCGCGCACTGGAGACGAAGCTCACATGACCAGCACGCGAATGGACATTCACCGCATCATGAAGATGCTGCCGCACCGCTACCCCATCTTGCTGGTGGACCGGGTGCTGGAACTTGAGAAAAACATCCGCATCAAGGCGCTGAAGAATGTGACCATGAACGAACCGTTCTTCACCGGCCACTTTCCGCATCGGCCGGTGATGCCGGGCGTGATGATGCTTGAGGCACTGGCGCAGGCCTCGGCGCTGCTGTCGTTTGAATCGCTGGGCGAAGAGCCGGGCGACGACACGGTGGTGTACTTTGTGGGCATCGACGGCGCGCGCTTCAAGCGGCCAGTCGAGCCGGGTGACCAACTGATACTTGAGTCGACCATCATCCGTGCCAAGGCCGGTATCTACAAATACGTGGTGCGCGCCAGCGTCAACGGCGTAACGGCCACCGAGGCCGAGTTGATGTGCACCATGCGCAAGATCACCTGAATGGTTAACCTGGCATGAGCAGCATTCACGCCACGGCCCTGGTCGATGCACGGGCCGAACTCGCAGCTGATGTCAGCGTTGGCCCGTATGCCGTGGTGGGGCCGCAGGTCCAAGTTGGCGCGGGCACGCGCATCGGCGCCCATTGCGTCATTGAAGGTCACACGCGCATCGGCGCGCGCAACACCATCTTTCAGTTCGCCAGCATCGGTGCGGCGCCGCAAGACAAGAAGTACGACGGCGAACCCACGCGGTTGGAGATCGGCGACGACAACACCATCCGCGAGTTCTGCACCCTCAATACCGGCACGGTGCAAGGCGGCGGCGCCACCCGCATCGGCAACGACAACTGGATCATGGCCTACGTGCATGTGGCGCACGATTGCCAGATCGGCCACCACACCATCATCGCCAACAGCACGCAACTGGGCGGCCATGTTCACCTCGATGACTGGGTGTTCCTGGGCGGCTTGTCCGGCGTGCACCAGTTCGTGCGCGTGGGCGCGCATGCGATGACCGGTTTTCAAACCCGCCTGTCGCAAGACCTGCCGCCCTACATGACAGCCGCGGGCAACCCGGCGCAGGCCACCGGCATCAACCAAGAGGGTCTGCGCCGCCGCGGCTTCACGCCTGAGCGGCTGTCGATGGTGAAGAGGATGCACAGGCTGCTGTACCGCCAGGGCCTGAGCCTGGCCGACGCCGTGGCCGCCATCGCTGCTTTGCGTGAAAGTGAGCCGTTGGCCCAGGATGACGCCGACCTGTTGCTGGGCTTTTTGGCCCAGGCCGAGCGCGGCATCGTGCGCTGACGCAAATGCCCAGCGCAGCCCCCCGCCTGGCCATGGTGGCCGGCGAAGCCTCGGGCGACTTGCTGGCCGGCCTGCTGCTCGGCGGCCTGAAGCAGCGCTGGCCACAGTTGCGCAGTGAAGGCATTGGTGGCCCACAGATGGCGGCGCAGGGCTTTGATGCCTGGTGGCCGAGCAGTCGGCTGGCGGTGCGTGGTTATGTTGAGGTGCTGCGCCACTACCCGGGCTTGTTGAGGCTGCGCAACGAGTTGGGCGAACGACTGCTGCGCGACAAGCCCGATGCCTTCATTGGCGTTGACGCGCCCGACTTCAACCTCGGGCTGGAAACACGCCTGAAGGCAGCGGGCGTGCGCACCATCCACTTCGTGTGCCCGTCAATCTGGGCCTGGCGCGCCCACCGCGCGGCAACCATGGCGCACGCCGCCGACCATGTGCTGTGCCTGTTTCCGTTCGAGCCCGCGCTGCTGGCGCACCACGGCATTCGCGCCAGCTACGTGGGCCACCCGCTGGCTGATGCCATCCCTTTGCAGCCCCCGCGCGAAGCCAGCCGAATGGCCCTGGGCCTGGCGCCGCAGACGCCGGTGCTGGCGCTGCTGCCGGGCAGCCGGGAGTCCGAGATCGAAGCCATCGCGCCGGCGTTCCTGCGTGCGGCGGCGCTGATGCAGGCGCACCGGCCCGCCCTGCGCTGCGTGCTGCCGGCTGCGCCGGGGTTGCGTGCCCGCATTGAAGCCTTGCATGTGCAGCACGCCCCGCAGCTCGATGTGACGCTGCTCGAAGGCCGCTCGCACGCCGCACTGGCCGCCTGCGACATCACGCTCATCGCCAGCGGCACGGCCACGCTGGAGGCGGCGCTGTTCAAGCGCCCCATGGTCATCGCCTACCGCATGAACGCCCTGAGCTGGTTCATGATGAAACGCCAGCAACTGCAACCCTGGGTGGGCCTGCCCAACATCCTGTGCGAACAGTTCGTGGTGCCGGAGTTGATTCAGGAACGTTGCGAGCCCACCGCCCTGGCACGACAGACCCTGGCCTTGCTCGATGACGCTAGCGGCGTGCAACGCATTCAGAATCGCTTCCTTGAACTTCACCTACTGCTGCGCCAGGACACGGCGCGCAAGGCCACCGATGCCATCGCGCAAGCACTTCAGGTTTGAAAGCCTCGGCCCAGGCTGGGGCAGCCCCGGCCTGGTGGCCGGTGTCGACGAAGCCGGCCGCGGCCCGCTGGCCGGGCCGGTGGTGGCCGCGGCGGTGATCCTGGACGATCTCAACCCGATTCATGGCCTGGCTGATTCGAAAGTGCTGTCGCCAAAAAAACGCGAAGCCTTGTACGACGAGATCCGGGCCCGCGCGCTGTGCTGCAGCGTGGCGCAAGCCAGCGTGGCAGAAATCGACAGCCTGAACATTTTGCAAGCCACCATGTTGGCCATGCGCCGCGCCGTGCAGGGCTTGCGCCTGCGGCCGCACCGCGTGGTGGTCGACGGCAACCGCGTGCCGGTGCTCGATGTGCTGGTGAAGGCCATCATCAAGGGCGACGCCAAGGTGCAGGCCATTTCGGCAGCGTCGATCCTGGCCAAGGTGCACCGCGACCGGCTGTGCCTGGAGCTGCACGCTGCACACCCCGGTTATGGTTTCGATGCCCACAAGGGCTACCCCACGCCGGAACACCTGCTGGCTTTGCAGCAACACGGCGCCTGCCCGGCCCACCGGCGCAGTTTTGCGCCGGTGAAGGCGGTGTGTCGGTGAGCCACCTGCAGCGCAGCGCGGCGCCATCTGCGGCAAGGCCCCGTTGAGCCCCTTGGTGATTCGCTCACGCGACAACCCGTTGCATGTGCGCCTGCGCAAGCTGGTGCGTGAGGGCACGGCCTACCGCAAGCTCGGCCTGGTGTGGCTGGAAGGCGACCACCTGCTGCGCGCCTGCTTGGCGCGGGGCCGGGCGGTGCAGGAACTGGTGGTGAGCGAGACCGCTGCCCACAGCGATGCTGTGCGCAGCGTGATGACGCAGGTGCCGAGTTGCGCCGTGCTCAGCGACGCGCTGTTCAAAGATTTGAGTGAGCTGCCCTCACCGCAGGGCCTGGGCGGCCTGGTGGCCTGGCAAAGCGACCTTGCACCACGCCCAGGCGTGCCCAGCTTGGTGCTCGATCGCCTGCAAGACAGCGGCAACGTGGGCAGCGTCCTGCGCAGCGCGGCCGCGCTGGGCGTGCAGCAGGTGCTGGCGCTGTCGGGAACGGCCGGCCTGTGGTCGCAAAAGGTGTTGCGCGCCGCCATGGGCGCGCACTTCGCGCTGCACCTGTGCGAAGGGCTGAGCGTGGCTCATCTCGAAGGTTTGGGCCTGGCCTACCTGGCCACCGATTCGCATGCTGGCGTGGCCCTGCCTGAAGCGGTGCTGCCGGCAAATGCGGCCTTCGTGCTCGGGCATGAAGGGCAGGGCGTCAGTGCCGAACTGCGCGCCCTGTGCAGCGGCAGCGTGCGCATCGCGCAGCCTGGTGGCGAGGAATCGCTCAACGTGGCCGCGGCGGCGGCGATCCTGCTGTACGAATGGTCGAGGCAGCAGTTCTCAAGCAAGTAAGGCTGTGCCACTTTGCTTGCCTCCGCGGGGTGCTCAATAGATGAGGCGCTGCGGCTGGATGTCGCGCAAGATGGTGGTGGCGATCTCTTCAATCGACTTGTGCGTGGACGACAACCACGCGATGCCCTCGCGGCGCATCATGCTTTCAGCTTCGCGCACCTCATGGCGGCAGTTGTCGAGCGAGGCGTAGGTGCTGGCCGGCCGGCGCTCATGGCGGATTTGCGACAACCGAGCGGGGTCGATCGTCAGGCCGAAGCACTTGCTCTTGTGCGGCGCCAGCGGCGTGGGCAGGCAGCGGCGGTCGAAGTCTTCCGGAATGAGCGGGTAATTCGCCGCCTTCACGCCGTGCTGCATGGCCAGGTAAAGCGAGGTCGGCGTCTTGCCGCTGCGGCTCACCCCCACCAAGATGACATCTGCGCTTTGCAGATTGACGGAAGACTGCCCGTCGTCATGCGCCAGCGAGAAGTTGATGGCCTCGATGCGGCCGTGGTATTCCTCGCTCTTGGCCACGTCAGAAAAACGCCCCACGCGGTGGTTCGACTTGACCTTGAACTCTTCTTCCAGCGGCTCGATGAAGGTGCGAAACATGTCCAGCACCAGGCCGTTGCAGGTTTGCGTGGTGAACACGCCGCGCACTTCATCATTGACCAAGGTGATGAAGACGATGGGGCGGCGGCCCTCGCGCTCCTGCGTCTCGTTGATCTCCATCAGCACCGCCCAGGCCTTGTCCACGCTGTCGATGAACGGGCGGCGCACATGGCGCGGGTGCACGCTGAACTGCGCCAGGATCGAGTTGCCGAACGTCTCGGCCGTGATGCCGGTGCCGTCTGAAACGAAGAACACACTGCGGTTTGGCATGGTGCTTGGACTCGGATGTACAAGGCGGTTAGCGATGGCCGCCGATCATAGGGAAGAACTCCAGAGGGTCTGTTGACATGTCAACAGACCCTAGAATCTTTCGCAACATGTTGGCTCGCACCTGCTCCACACCTGGCCGCCGCACGCAAGCAACGCTTGCCACCTGCGCCGCCACTTCGCGTGTCGAGCGCAGCCGCGCACTGGTTTTGAACACCCTTGAAAGCAAACCATGTCCCAACCCAATTTGGCGACCGCCCTGGTCGTTCCGTTTGAGCACCTGAGGATGACGGATGTCGAGGCGGTCGGCGGCAAGAACGCCTCCCTCGGCGAAATGATCAGCCAGTTGGCCGCCAGCGGCGTGCGCGTGCCCGGCGGCTTTGCCACCACGGCACATGCCTTCCGCCAGTTCCTCGGGCAAGCCGGGTTGGATGCACGCATCGCCCAGCGGCTGGCTGACCTGAACACCGACGACACCCGCGCCTTGGCCGAAGCCGGCGCGCAGATTCGCCAGTGGGTGCTCGATACGCCGTTCCCGGCCGACCTGACACAAGCCGTGAGCGAGCAGTTCGAGCGCTTGCATGGCGGCGATGAGCAAGCCTCGTTCGCGGTGCGTTCATCGGCCACGGCAGAAGACTTGCCCGATGCTTCTTTCGCGGGCCAGCAAGAAAGTTTCCTCAACGTGCATGGCATCGAGCAGGTGCTGCAGCGCATGAAGGAAGTCTTCGCCTCGTTGTACAACGACCGCGCCATCAGCTATCGCGTGCACAAGGGCTTTGCCCATGCCGACGTGGCCTTGTCGGCCGGCGTGCAGCGCATGGTGCGCTCCGACCTGGGTGCGGCCGGCGTGATGTTCACCATCGACACCGAATCGGGCTTCACCGAGGTGGTCTTCATCACCGCCAGCTACGGGTTGGGTGAAACCGTGGTGCAAGGCGCCGTCAACCCCGACGAGTTCTACGTGCACAAGCCCACCCTGCGCAACGGCAAGTTCCCGGTGGTGCGGCGCGTGCTGGGTTCGAAGCTGGTGCGCATGGAGTTTGCCGTGAACGGCGCGGGCGCCACCCACGGCCACCGCGTGCGCACGCTGGACACGCCGCCCGAGCAGCGCAACCGCTACTGCATCAGCGATGCTGAAGTCATCGAGCTGGCGCGCTACGCGCTCATCATCGAACAGCACTACGGCCGGCCGATGGACATTGAGTGGGGCAAGGACGGCAGCGACGGCCAGATCTATATCTTGCAGGCCCGCCCTGAAACCGTGAAGAGCCGTGCGGCCGACAAGACCGAGCACCGCTACCGCCTCAAGGGCAGCGGCACCGTGCTGGCTGAAGGGCGCGCCATCGGCCAGAAGATCGGCACCGGCCCGGTGCGCCTGGTGCGCAGCATTGCCGACATGGACCGCGTGCAACCCGGCGACGTGCTGGTCACGGAAATGACCGACCCGAACTGGGAGCCGGTGATGAAACGCGCCAGCGCGATCGTCACCAACCGCGGCGGGCGCACCTGCCACGCGGCGATCATTGCGCGCGAACTGGGCATCCCCGCCGTGGTGGGCTGCGGCCATGCCACCGAGCATGTGAGCGACGGGCAGCTCGTCACCGTGGCCTGTTCGGAAGGCGACACCGGCCACGTTTATGACGGGCTGCTGGAAACCGAGATCACCGAAGTGCAGCGCGGCGACATGCCGTATTGCCCGATCAAGATCATGCTCAATGTGGGCAACCCGACGCTGGCGTTTGAGTTTGCGCAAATGCCCAACTCGGGCGTGGGCTTGGCGCGGCTGGAATTCATCATCAACAACAACATCGGCGTGCATCCGAAGGCGATCCTGGACTATCCGAACATCGACCCCGATCTGAAAAAGGCGGTCGAGTCGGTGGCCCGTGGCCATGCCTCGCCGCGCGCGTTTTACGTCGACAAGCTGGCCGAAGGCATTGCCACCATTGCCGCGGCGTTCTGGCCCAAGAGCGTGATCGTGCGCCTGTCTGACTTCAAATCGAACGAGTACCGCAAGCTGATTGGTGGCGCGCGCTACGAACCCGACGAAGAAAACCCGATGCTGGGTTTTCGTGGCGCGAGCCGCTACATCAGCGGCGAATTCAGCGACGCCTTCGCCATGGAGTGCGAGGCGCTCAAGCGCGTGCGCATGGACATGGGCTTGATCAACGTCGAGATCATGGTGCCCTTCGTGCGCACCGTGAGGCAGGCCAAGCGGGTGACCGAGATGCTGGCTGAGCGCGGCCTGAAGCGCGGTGTCGATGGCCTGCGCCTGATCATGATGTGCGAAGTGCCCAGCAATGCCATCCTGGCTGACCAGTTCCTGGAGTACTTCGACGGCATGTCGATCGGCTC
>JANOXU010000088.1:0-56427 GCA_031418595.1 Burkholderiales bacterium | reverse complement strand
AAGGCCACGCCCATGATCGGGTTGACGATGCGCAGGCCCGAGTTCAGGTATTCCAGGTCTTTGGCTTCGTGCGTGGCGCCGAGCATGTTGCTGTCGGTGCTGTAGGCCTTTTCCACGCTCATCTTGTAGTCAAAGCCGTGCGCGATGAGGTATTCGCTCATCTCCTTGCGCCCACCCAGCTCGTCGATGAAGGTTTGATCAAGCCAGGGCTTGTAGATCTTCAACTCGGGGTTGGCGAGCAGGCCGTAGCGGTAAAAGCGCTCGATGTCGTTGCCCTTGTAGGTGGAGCCGTCACCCCAGATGTTGACGCCGTCGTCGCGCATCGCCACCACCAACGCGGTGCCGGTGACGGCGCGGCCCAGCGGCGTGGTGTTGAAGTAGGTGGCACCGGCCGTGCTGATGTGGAAAGCACTGCACTGGATGGCGGCCAGGCCCTCGGCCACGAGTTGGGCGCGGCAGTCGATGAGGCGCGCAATGTCGGCGCCATACCCTAAGGCCTTGCGCGGAATGTCGTCGTAGTCACTCTCGTCAGGCTGGCCCAGGTTGGCGGTGTAAGCGCAGGGAATGGCGCCCTTGGCGCGCATCCAGTGCACGGCCGCACTGGTGTCCAGCCCGCCGGAAAAGGCAATGCCCACGCGCTGGCCGGCGGGCAGGTGTTGAAGGATGTTGGCGCTCAAGATGGGGCTCGCTGTGACTCACAAGAAGGGGCGCGATTTTGTCATTGCACCGCGGCACTGGGCCGCTGGCCCACCCGCTCGCGCCAGGCGGCCAGGTGCACCAGGCCTTCGTCGGCGGGCTTGTACTTCAACAAGCCGCGGCCAAAGTCGAGCGCGCACAACGCGGTGATGTCGGCAATGGTGAAGCGCTCGCCCGCCAGGTAGGGCTGGCGCGCCAGCACGCTGTTGAACCAGGCCGCCGCCTCGCGGAACTTGTGCGCCTGGGTTTTGCCGAAGTCCGGGAACTGGGGCTTCTCCAACACCGCCAGCCCAGGGTGGGTGTGGCGGATGGCCAGCGCGATGCCGCTGAACAGGTACAGCTCCACTTGGCGGTCGGCCATTTCGATGAAGGCGCGTTCTTCGCTGCTGCGGCCCATCAGGTTGGGCTCGGGATACAGGCCTTCGAGGTAGCTGCAGATGGCGCGCGATTCGCTCAAGCAGCGGCCATCGTCGAGTTCGAGCGCCGGCACCTTGGCCAGCGGACTGCGGGCCAGGTAGTCGTCGCTGCGGTGGGCCTGGGCATTGAGATCCACCGTCACCAGCTCGATGCCGGTGATGCCCTTTTCGGCGATGAAGACCGTCACGCGGCGTGGGTTCGGCGCGCGGGGGGAGACATACAGCTTCATGATGGTGATCTCGATCGTTAGAGCTTCAAAATGAGGGCCAGCCGTGGTGCACGAACTCGGCCTGGCCGGCGGTTTCAATGGTGCCCGGCCGCGCTGCGCGCACCAGCGCAATCGCCGCCTCGGGGTCCAAGCCGTCTTCTTCCACCAGCAGCCGCGCCACCAGCATGCCGGTGCGCCCCAGCCCGGCAGCGCAGTGCACCAGCACCGGCTGGCCGCGCTGCAGCGCCGCCACCAGGGCCGGGCGCTGGCGGTGCCAGGCGGCCAGCGTGGCGGCGTCGGGTGTGCGCATGTCGGCAATCGGCACATGCCACCAGCCCAGGCCAGCGGCGGCCACCGCTTGCGCAAACCCGGGCACGCCCAGGGCAGCGAATTCATGCGCCTGCACCAGGCTGAGCACATGCTGCGCGCCCCATTGGGCAATGGCTTGCAGGTCAGCGCCCAGGTCGCGCGGCGCACTTTGGCCCAGCGTGTTCCAGCCCACCCGCCCGGGGCAATGGCTCATACCCAGCCGCGCCGGGCCGAGCGCCACTTCGTTGATGACCAGCGGCTTCAATTCACGCGCCGCCAATGCCCGGCGGGCTCGTGCGCCACGCGCGCTTCGTCACGCAGCTTGAACAGGTGCGCCTGCAAGCTGCGCAGGGCCATGGCGTGCAGCTTGGCCGGCACGTCGGCATACACGGTGGCCAGCACCACATCAATGTGCTGGGCCTGTTCGCTCAGCGCCGCCACCACCTTGGCCTCGCGCGCCAGGCGGTGGTCGATGATGCGCTGCATGGCCGCGCGCGGCTGCGGCATCAGGAAGCCATGGCCAGGGGCGAGCCAGTCCAGATCGAGCTGCATCAGTTCTCGCAGCGAGGCGATGTACGCCGCCATGTCGCCATCCGGTGGGTTGATGACCACGGTGGAGCCCTGCATCACATGGTCGCCGGTGAACAGCATGCGCTCTTCATGCAGCCGGTAGCACAGGTGGTTGCCGGCGTGGCCGGGCGTGTGAATCACCTCGAACGTTGTGCCACCGGGCAGGTTGAAGGTTTCGCCGCCGCGCAAGGCCACATCGGGTGCGAAACCGGTGTCCTGCCATTCCTGGTATTTGGGCGCCATGCCCAGCACCTGCGCGCCGGTGGCGGCCCTGACGGCTGCGGTGGCGGGGGAATGGTCCTTGTGCGTGTGGGTGACGAAGATCCAGCGCAGCTTGCCCGGCAGCGCGGCCAGCAGGGCCTGCACATGGGCTGCGTCATCCGGGCCGGGGTCGAGCAGGGCCCATTCGTTTTCGGGCCCGCCACCGATGAAGTAGCTGTTGGTGCCCGGGCCGGTCATCATGCTGCCGTTGTTGGCCGTCACACGCAGCACGCGGCTTGAAAGTGGCACCGGGTTGGCCGGCAACAGCTCAGCACGAAACCGGCCCGTTCCATCGGCGTCAATGTGGCCCAGTTCAGCCCAGGCGGGCTCGTCGGGCAGCACCGGCCGGATGCCCTTGGGTCCCGTGGCCAGGCGCGGCATGATGCAGCTCACTTCGGCCAAGGCGCCGGCCGCGCGCAGTGCGGCATCGGCATCACCCTGGGTGAGCAGCCATTCAAAGGTCTTCAAGGTGGGCGGGGCCAGCTTCAATTCAGCGCGCCGGTCCAGCGCTTCTTCTGGCGTGACCCACAGTTGCTGCACCGTCTCTTGGTTGTCGTGGCTGGCGATTTGCTGGTCGGGCGCGCGGGCGATGAAAAAGCGCGTGTCGTAGCGCTTGGGCACGCCCGGCGGCGTGAGCCAGTGGCTGAAGTACAGCAGGGCCTGCGGCGCCAGTTGCAGGCCGGCTTGTTCGCACAACTGGGCCAGGGTGATCTCACCGCGGTTCAGCGCCGCGCGCAGTTGCGCCAATTGGCCTTGGTGAGCGGCCGACATCTCGCCGCCGCCATGGCCCTGCGCATACAGCAAGCCGGCTTCTTCAAAGCATTCACGCAGCGCCGCCACATGAAAGTCCAACCCACCTTGCGCCAGCTTCATGCGCTGGCTGGCAGCGGCATCGCTCAAGCCGGCGCAATGGGCGTGGGCCAGGCGGTCGGCCGCATCGAGCGCGCCGCCAGGGAAGACGCAGGCGCCGGCGTGGATGTCGCCGGCGCGCGCATTGCGCTTGAGCAGCAACACCTGCATGGCATCGTGCTGGCGCAGCACCACCACGGTGGCCGCCTGGCGGATGGCCGCGCCGGGCGCGGGTTGCCAGCGGGTGGCAAATGGGTCGCTCATGTCAAATCCTTGGTGGGCGTTGTCAACGGCTGTTGGCGGCCGATCGTCAAGGGCACAGCGTACCGCAGCCGCGGCAGCGCCTGTTAGCCTGCGCCCACGAACCTGAAAGGCCCACCATGCCCACATTCCTTTGCCGCCTGGCGCTGACCTTGACACTGGCCTTGCCTGTTGCCGCCACGCAGGCCGCCGAAATCAACCTCTACGAGCACGCCGAATTCACAGGCCGCAGCATCGTGCTGCGCGAGACCGTGGCCAGCCTGCGCCCGTTGAGCTTCAACGACCGCGTGTCCAGCGTGGTGGTGATTTCCGGGCGCTGGGAGCTGTGCAGCGATGACGGCCACAAGGGCCCGTGCGTCGTGCTCGCGCGCGGCCACTACCCCACGCTGGATCAGCGCCTGAACGACCGCATTTCGTCGGCGCGCGACCTGGACGCCACCGCGCCCGCCGCTGCCGCCCCCACACCCGGTGCGGCACCCACCGTGGGCGGCCAGCCTGCGCGCGCGCTGCTGTACCGCGAAGAAGGCGGCCAAGGCGCGCCGCTGGTGCTGAACACGCCGGCGCCCGACCTGTTCATGCTCGACCATGACGAGATCACGCAGTCGCTGCAACTTGAAGGCACGCCGTGGGAGCTGTGCACCGACGCCGGTTACCGCGGCCAATGCAAAGTGGTGCAGCCGGGGCGGTACCCCTCGCTGCGCGGGCTGGGGTTGTTCATGTCGCTGTCGTCGCTGCGCCCGGTGTTGCCCGCAGCAGTGGGTGTGCCCGTGCTGCCCGGCAACATGCCCGGCCCGGTGGCGCCGCGCGGCGGCATCGAGCTGTATGCCGAGCCGCAATTCGCCGGGCGCAACCTGCTGCTGCAACGCGACGCGCCCAATTTGCGCGAGGTGGACTTCAACGACCGCATTTCAGCGCTGGTGATCAACACCGGCCGCTGGGAGCTGTGCACAGACGCCGGCTACCGCGGCCGCTGCACGGTGCTGGGCCCGGGCCGCTACCCGCAACTGGGCGACCTGAGCGGCAAGATTTCTTCGCTGCGCCAACTCAACACTAACCCATGAATTCACTTCTTCACATCGGCATGATCGGCCTGGGCCGCATGGGTGCGGCCATGGCGCAGCGCCTGGCGCGCGCTGGCCACACCCTGCACGGTTTCGACGCCAGCGCCGCCGCGCGCGAGGCGGCGCAACAACAGGGCATCACCCCGCATGCCAGCCTGGCCGCGCTGGTGCAGGCCTTGCCCGCGCCGCGCACGCTGTGGTTGATGGTGCCGGCCGGCGCCGCGGTAGACGCCACGCTCGATGCCCTGCTGCCGCTGCTGGCCGCGGGCGACACGGTGGTCGATGGCGGCAACTCGTTCTACCAAGACACGCAGCGCCGCCATGCGCGCTTGCTAACGTTTGAAATGGACTACATTGACTGCGGCACCAGCGGCGGCGTGTGGGGCCTGGAAAACGGCTACAGCCTGATGATCGGTGGTGCCGCGGCCGCGGTGCGGCGCCTGCGCCCGGCGTTTGAAGCGCTGGCGCCCACGCCCGGCAGCGGCTGGGGCCATGTCGGCGCCAGCGGCGCGGGCCACTTCGTGAAGATGGTGCACAACGGCATTGAGTACGGCTTGATGCAGGCCTTTGGCGAAGGCTTTGCGGTGCTGGAGAAGAAGGCCGAATTCGGCTTGGATCTGACCCAGGTGTCGCAGATCTGGCAGCACGGCAGCGTGGTGCGTTCCTGGCTGCTTGACCTGTGCGCCGCGGCGTTGAACGACAACCCGCACCTGGCCGGCATCGCCCCTTATGTGGCCGATTCCGGCGCCGGGCGCTGGACCGTTGCCGAGGCCATCGAGCTGAACGTGGCCGCGCCGGTGATCACCGCTTCTTTGCTGTCGCGTATCGCTTCGCGCGAAGTCGATTCGTTTTCCGACAAGCTGTTGGCGGCGATGCGCAATCAGTTTGGGGGGCATGAAATCAAGAAGGTTTGATCTCTTGCGGCACGGCTGCGGCTGAGCGGGATCAGGCCGGCGGGGCGTGCTGCTTCGCTCATGTCCTCCGGCGCTGGCCCTGCCGGGCCAGCCCCTCCCCCTTTACTTCGCTACGCAGCACGCCCCACCGTCCTGATCCTGTCGCAGCGTCGCTTCTCGAACGTTACCCCCGCCACCACTGGTGCCGGCCGAGGGTGTTGGGTGGCCGGCGTAGCGAGGTAAAGAAGGAGCCGGCGGGTGACACGAGCGAAGCCGGCCGCCCGACGCCCTTGGCTTGCGCCACCAATCCCACAGGGCTCACCACTTGAACAGCCCGAGCGCCGATCAAATGCAAGACTCTTTTCTGACCGTGGGACGCGAATGGTTGCCAGGCTAAGACCGCAGCCGCATCCGCCCCGGCAGCGGCACCGCTCGCCGCAGTACCTCTTCACCCAGCCACTGTGCGCTGGCTTGCGCGCGCCGGGCCACCAGGTGCAACGGCAGTTGCTGGTAATCGTCGTTGAAGACTTCAAAGCTGAAGTCGCCGCGGTAGCCCAAGGCCACCAGACGCAGCACCAGTTCGGCCACCTGCTTGCTGTGCACACCTTCGCCCGGAAAGACGCGGAAGTGGCGCGCCGTGGTCATGCGTTCTTCGAAGCTGCGCGCTTCCTGCCACATGAAGTCAGCCAGTTGCACCAGAAAGATCTTGGCCGGATCCAGCATGTCCACTTCATCGAGTGCGGTCTTGCTGGCCACGAGGTGAAACGAATCGAGGCCCAGGCCCAGGTTGGGCATGTCGGCGCGGCAGATCACGTCCCACGCCGCGGTGAATTCATTGATCGTGCGGCCCCAGCTCAACGCCTCATACGCCACCTTCAGGCCCAGCGGCACAGCCAGCATCGCCAGTTTGCGCAGGTCGCGCGCCAGGGCTTCGGGCTCCTGGCTGGCATGCTGGCTGGTGGAAGAACACACCAGCAGCAGCGGCGCACCCACGGCCTGCGCCATTTCGAGCATGGCCTTGGCGACATCGACCTTGTAGGCATGCAGGTGGCCGCTCAGGCCTTCAAAGTCGCGCAGCACCTGAAACCCGGTGACCCGCAGGCCACTTTGCTTGACCACACGCGCCGCCTCTGCAACACCGCCTTCATGGCCCACCAGGTCGTTGGCCTTGAGCATCACCTGGCTGAAGCCGGCGTCGCGGATGGCGCCGAGCTTGGCCGCCAGCGAGCCGGCCAGGGTGATGGTGTCCATGCCGAAGTCGGCAATGTGTCCGCTGGAATGGCCTGTCATGACTGCCTGTCTATCTGTGCGCCGCTCAAGGCTTGTCGTGGACCAGTTCGAACATCACGCCGCCCAACTTGGCGCGGGTTAACGCTCCACGTGACTCTGTGTGCACGGCGTGCGATTCGACAAACTCCACGCCGCGCGCGCGCAGCGCCGCCACGGCCGCGGGCACATCGGCGCAACCCAGGCCCATGCGCTGCAGGCTTTCGCTGGCTTCGCCTTCTGGCAAGTCGACTTCCGGCTCGATGAGCTGCAAGTAGAACCCGCCGGGGCCTTGCAGGATGCGGCCCTTGGGCAGGATGCCGAAGCGCTGGTCATCGGGCAGTTGCTCGAAGCCGAAGAGTTCGCGGTAGAACTCGCACCAGTCGTCGAGCCGCTGCTCGCCGATGTACTGCACCACGCCAAACCAGTGCAGGCCGGCCAGGGCGGGCGGGCGCTGATCCACGGTGGGAATGGGAATGAAGTCGACATCCCAGATGCTGAATTCCTGCCACCGATCAACGAAGTAAATGCGGCTGGCGCCCACGCCGTGGATGGCCGGTATGTTCAGCTCCATCACCTCCACCTGCGCCGGCACGCCCCAGGCGCCGCGGTCGAGCGCGCGCTTGTAGGCGGCGGCAGCGTCGCGCACGCGAAAGGCCAGCGCCGCGATGACCGGGGTTTCGGTGGGCAGCAGGCTGCTGGGCTTGTCGCCCACATGCGCGTTGATGACGACGTTCATGCCGCCCTGCCGGTACAGCAGCACCTCGCGCGAGCGGTGCCGCGCCACGGGCCTGAAACCCATGGCTTCGAGCACCTGGCCCAGAGCCTGCGGGCGGCTGGTGGCGTACTCAACGAACTCCAGCCCGGCCAGGCCGAGCGGGTTGACGCCTTCGCCGATGTCTTCGCGGTCGCTTGGCGCGCCGTTGCTGGAGGCTTCAGTGTTCATGACCGATCAGACTCAAGAAGTGGCGTTGCATGCGCTCGGGGTCGGGCGTGAGGCCGGTGAACAGTTTGAACGCACCCACCGCCTGGCCCACGGCCATGGTACCGCCGTGCACCGTGGCGCAACCGATGCGCCGGGCCGCCTGCAGCAGTGCCGTGTGCAGTGGGAAGTAAACAATTTCTGACACCCACAGATCAGGCCGCAGCAGGGTTTCGGCCAGCGGCAGGCCGGGCAACTTGTCCATGCCGGTGGGTGTGGCGTGGATCAAGCCGTTAGCGCCTTGGAGCGCTGCGGCGGCGTCGCCCGCGCCGCTGGCGCGGCCGGCGCCGTACAGCCTGTTGAGTTGGGCTGCGGCGGCCTGCGCGCGCTCGCCTTCGCGGTCGACGATGGCCAGGTGCCCCGCGCCCAGGCGCAGCACCGCGTGCGCAATGGCCGAGCCCGCGCCGCCCGCACCCAGCAGCACCACGCGCGCCAGCTTGGCTTGCGGCAGCGTGCGCTGGAAGCCCCAGGCCCAGCCGGAACCATCGGTGTTGTGGCCGGTGGCGCGGCCGTCTTTGAACACCACGGTGTTCACGGCGCCCATGGCGCGCGCTTCGTCAGACAAATCATCCAGCAAGGGGATCACCGCCTGCTTGCACGGATAAGTGATGTTCAAGCCGGCAAAGCCCATGCTGCGCGCGGCGTCGATCAAACCCGGCAACGCCTGCGCGCCTTGCGGTGTGCGGTCCAGGTCGATCAGCTGATAGTGCAGGTGCAGGCCCTGGGCGTGCGCCTCTTCCTCCTGCATGGCCGGGGTGAGCGAGCGCTGGATGCCGGAGCCGATCAGGCCGACCAGCGCCTTGCCTGGCCTCACCGCTGCCGCCGCCTGTGCAGCCGGCAGTTTGGCGTTGGCCAGGCCGGCCTCGTTGCGCTCGCTCATTTGGTTACCTTCAGGCTGCGCCTTGCGGTGTTCGCTTTGGGAACGGCCAGGCGGCTCACTGTCCCGCCCTTACTTGCGCGCCTTGGCCAGCTCGGCCTGCAGCTCGGCCACGGTGGCGGCAATGGCCGCGCCGTGCTTGTCGATCACGGGCTTGAACTTGTCGCGCAGCTTGGCTTGCTCGGCGGCCGAGAACTCGGTCACGGTCATGCCGGCCTTCTTCAGCCCGTCGAGCTGGCTGGCGGCGGCGTCCCGGTTGACCTGGCGCTCGAACTTGCCGGCTTCAACCGCCGCATCAACCAGGATCTTCTTTTGCTCGGCGTTCAGCGTGTCGAACACCTTCTTGCTGAAGATCAGCGATTGCGGGTTGTACTGGTGGTTGGTGACGGCCAGGAACTTCTGCACTTCGAAGAACTTGTTGGCCAGGATCACGCTGAACGGGTTTTCCTGCCCGTCGATCGCCTTTTGCTCCAGGCCGGCGTACACCTCGGGGAAGGCCATGGGCGTGGGGTTGGCGCCGACGGCCTTGACCCAATCCACATTGATGGCGTTGGGGATCACGCGCAGCTTCAGGCCGGCGATGTCTTCCACCGTGTTCAAGGGCCGCTTGCTGTTGGTGATGTTGCGAAAGCCCAGCTCGAAGTAGGCCAGGCCGACGATGCCCTTTTCAGCCAGCTTGGCGTGCATCTTCTGGCCGAACGGGCCGTCGACCACGGCGTCGGCTTCCTTGGCGTTGGCGAACATGAAGGGGAAGTCGAAGACTTCAAAGTCCTTCACCTGCGAGGCCAGGATGCCCGAGTTGAGCAGCACCATTTCAACGGTGCCGCCTTGCAACGCCGAGACGTTGGCGGCGTCGCCCCCCAGCGTGCCGCCGGGGAAAACATTGACCTTCATCTTGCCGCCCGAGCGCGCAGCCACGAGTTCGGCAAACTTGGTGGCGCCTTGCTCAAGCGGGTGGCCCTTGGGGTTTTGCAAGGCGAGCTTGAAGGCCAGTTCCTGGGCCTGAACGGCACCGAAAGGCAACAGGGTTGCCAAAGCGATGGCCACGGCGCGGCGGGTGAATCTCAACATGTTCAGTCTCCGGAAGAATGAAGTCGCATCGACTTCGGGGTTAATCAAACTGATCGGCAAGGCCGATGCGTCTGAACGGTTGGCGCGGGCGCGCGATGACAGCGCTTGGGCATACCCTGAGAGCCTGTGAAGACATGAATCGCACCCGCGTG
Source organism: Burkholderiales bacterium (assembly GCA_031418595.1). Lineage (GTDB taxonomy): Bacteria > Pseudomonadota > Gammaproteobacteria > Burkholderiales > Burkholderiaceae_C > Rubrivivax. The sequence continues at coordinate 46,554 of JANOXU010000088.1, read as the reverse complement.
AGGCCCCAGAACGGGCCCAATCTAGGCGCAAAGCGCAGCCGGGCTGGTGGCCCGCCGAGCATTTGCAACGACGAGTGGGCCCGTTCTGGAGCCTCACCCTTCGGGCCAGGGTACCCAAGGGCGCTGGCGGGCGTTGCCCGGCTTGCCCAGGCCACCAGCCTGGGCGGTGCCGTGCGCCTACTCCAGCGCCCTTGGGTACCCCGGCGCGGGTGCGATTCATATCTTCACAGGCTCCGAGCTCAATTGGCAAACCATTTCGCCGGCCCCGTCACCAGCCAGGGGAACAGCACCATCAGGAACATGACGGTGAACTCGGCAATCATGAACGGGATGACGCCGCGGGTGACTTCGTCCATCTTCATCTTGCCCACGCCGGCCACCACGTTGAGCACGGTGCCCACCGGCGGGGTGATCAGGCCGATGGCACAGTTGATGATGAACAGCACGCCGAAGTACACCGGGTCGATGCCAGCGGCCTTCACCACCGGCATCAGCACCGGGGTCATGATCAGGATGGTGGGCGTCATGTCCATCGCCGTGCCCACCAGCATCACCAGCACCATGATGGCAATCAGCAGCAGCGTCTGGTTGCCCATGAAGGGTTCGAGCAGCACGATCATCTTGGCCGGGATGTCGGCCACGGTGATGAGCCAGGCGCTGACCATGGCCGCGGCCACCAGGAACATGATCACCGCCGTGGTCTTGGCGGCGCTCAGGAAGACTTCATGCAACTGGTGCACGCCGAGTTCGCGGTAGACCACGGTGGCCACGAACAACGCATACACCGCGGCCACCACGGCGGCCTCGGTGGGCGTGAACACCCCCATCTTCAAGCCCACCAGCACGATGACCGGCAGGAACAGCGCCCAGGTGGATTCCTTCAAGGCCTTCAGGCGTTCAGCGCCCGTGGCCTTGGGCGGCGGCGTGATGTCTTCGCGCTTGGCCACCCACCACCAGGCCACGGCGATCGACAAGCCCATCAACAGCCCGGGCACGATGCCGGCCAGGAACAGCTTGCTGATCGACACGTTGGCGGCCACGCCGAAGATGACGAAACCGATCGACGGCGGAATCACCGGCGCGATGATGCCGGCCGAAGCAATGAGCCCACCGGCACGCGCCTTGTCATGTCCGGCCTTGACCATCATGGGCAACAGCAGCGCGGCCAGCGCGGCGGTATCGGCCACGGCCGAGCCTGAAAGGGCGGCCAGCATGCACGCCGCCAGAATGGCCACAAAGCCCAGGCCACCGCGGCGGTGGCCCACCAGCGTGAGCGCCAGGTTAACGATTCGTTTACTCAGGCCGCCGACGTTCATGATCTCGCCGGCCAGCATGAAGAACGGCACGGCCAGCAGAGGGAAACTGTCGGCGCCGTTGATCACGTTTTGCGCCAGTATCTGCGCATCAAACATGTTCAAGTGCCACATCAGCGCCACACCGGAAAGCAGCAGTGCGTAGGCAATGGGCACACCCAGCGCCATCACGGCCAGCAGAGAGCCCAGGAAGATGAAGACGGTCATGGTGGGTTCGCCTTTCAGGGCTTGCGGGGCGTGGTGGTGGATGCAGGGGCATCGCCCAAGTGCAGCGCCTCCACCTGCGCCAGGTCTTCGCTTTCTTGCACCATCACCAGTTCGCTGTCGCGCATCTGGCCCGTTAACGTCCGGAACAACTCACGCCCCAACAGCATCAGCGTGGACACGGCAAACACCACGCCCGAGCCGTAGACGATGGCCATGGAAAAGCCCGTGACCGGCGCTTCGACATCGAGGTTGATGACCGATTGCTGCCAACTGCCTTGCAGCAGCAACCAAGTGGCATACAACATCAGCACCTGGCCGATGACCAGGCAGACCTTTTTGCCCGCCGGCTTCAGGCGGCTGACCAGCATGTCCGAGCCCAGATGGCCGTGTTCTTTCAGCGCGACGATGGCGCCCAGGAAGGTCATCCACACGAACAGCCAGCGCGAAAGTTCTTCGCTGACCGTGATGCCCGAATTGAAACCGTAGCGCAGCACCACGTTGCCGAACACCAGCACCACCATCACGCCCAGGGCCAGCACGATGGCCCATTCCAGCACCCGGCAGTAAGCGTTGATTGCACGTTCCATGGCGTTCTCCTGGCTGTATCGCAGTCAGCGGTCGTGATAATGTACGAACTGGTTAGTTCTTAAATCAGTGGAAACCCGGAGTCCCCGTTTTTTGCTGGCCCGCGCCTGGCGCGGCGGCGCGTGTTGCTCCGGCCCGTCTATCGTTCAACCTTGCGCTGAAGGAGAAGGCTTTGAAGATTTGCGTCCTGGGTGCCGGTTCGCTCGGCAGCGCCATCGGCGGCTGCCTGGCTGAGGGCGGCTCGCAGGTGACGCTGGTGAGCCGCTCGCCGGCGCACGTTGAGACCATGCAGCGCCACGGCTTGACACTGATTGAAGGCGGGCAAGAGCGGCGCGCGCAGGTGGCCGCGGCCACCGACTGCCACGACCTCAGCCCCACCGATCTGCTGATCGTGCTGGTGAAGTCATACGACACCGCCGCGGCCATCGCTGCTGCCGGCCCGGTGATCGGCGCGCACAGCCTGGTGCTGTCATTGCAAAACGGCCTCGGCCATGAAGACGTGCTGGCCGCCGCGGTGGGCCGGCAGCGCGTGCTGACGGGCAAGACTTATGTCGGCGGCGTGCTCCAGGCGCCCGGCCGCGTGGCGGTGGGCACGCGCGGCAAGCGCACCCTGATTGGCGAGTTGGCCGGCGGTGTGAGCGAACGCGCACAGGCCATCGCCGCGGAGTTCGAGCGCGGCGGCCTGGCCACCACGGTGAGCGCAGACATTGAAGGCGCGATGTGGGACAAGCTGCTGGTCAACGTGGCCACCGGCGCGTTGAGCGCCATCACCGGCCTGCCCTATGGCGGCCTGTATGCCGTGCCCGAAGTGCAGGCCTGCGCGCTGGCCGCAGTGGCCGAGGTGATGGCGGTGGCCCGCGCCAAGGGCGTGGTGCTGAGCATGAGCGACCCGCAGCAACCCTGGGAGCTGGCGCACGCCGGCTTGGGCCCAGACTTCAAGGCTTCGATGTTGCAAAGCCTGGAAAAAGGCAACCGCACCGAAATCGACTACATCAACGGCGCGGTGGTACGCGAAGGCCAGCGCCTGGGCGTGCCCACCCCGGTGAACCAGGCGTTGGTGGCGGCCATCAAGGGCATCGAACACAAGCTGCTGCAAGGCAAGGAGCAATGAGCAATGAGCATGGCAAGCAAGGCCTACCTCGAACATGTGGCGATCTGGGTCAAAGACATTCACTGGCACATCAAGTTCTTTCATGACGTGCTGGGCATGACCATCCGCGACCAGCATGGCACGCCCGAGGCGCCGAGCCAGTACTGGGCGTTGGGCGGCATGCAGTTCATCGCCCAGCCCGACTTCACCGGCCCCGAAGGCCGCCTGGCCCACCTGGGCGTGATGTGTGATGATCTGGAAGCTGCGCTGGCTGCGGCTGAACAATTCGGTGTCACCGCCCTGCCCCAGGGCCGCAACTGGCTGCGCCTGCCTGATGGCTTGGCGCTTGAACTGCTGCAAGCTTCGCCGGGCACCGTGGCGCAGGCGCTGGCGGTGAACCCGAGGGCGTTTCAGTGATCACCGAAGACAAGTATTGGGACGACGCCGTGGTGGGCGAGGAATGCACCAGTGCAACGTATGAGGTGACTGAATCCCGCGTCATGGCCTATGCCGACCTGAGCGGCGACCACACCCCCGTTCACACCGATGAAGCCTACGCCCGCACCACACCCTTCGGCACCCGCGTGGCGCACGGCCTGTTCGGCCTGAGCATCGCCGACGGGCTGAAGACCACCGCCGCGATGCGCTTCGTGCCCGGCATGTCGCTGGGCTGGGAATGGCGCTTCGTGGCGCCCATCAAACTGGGCGACGTGGTGCGCGTGCGCTTTCGTGTGGGCAGCAAGCGTGAATCGAACAGCAAGCCGGGCTGGGGCATCGTGATCCTGCCGGCCGAGTTGATTAACCAACGAGATGAGGTGGTGCAAGCAGGCGAGCACCGTTTGATGATTCCGTGTCGACCGCCAGGCCAACTTGCGGGCAAATGGGAAACAGGAAGCAGGAAACCGAAGTGAAACAAAACCCACCCCTGGCTGGCATTCGCGTCATCGACTACAGCCACTACCTGGCCGGGCCGCACATGTCGCGCTGCCTGAGCGCGCTGGGCGCCGAGGTGATCAAGGTCGAACGCCCGAGCAGCGGCGACGCCGGCCGCGCCAGCCCCACCATCGTGGGCGGCCAAAGCGGCTACTTCATGCAGCAAAACATGGGCAAGCAGGGCTTGTGCGTCAACCTCAAAGACCCGCGTGGCCTGGTGCTGCTGCACCAGCTCACCGACTCGGCCGATGTCTTCGTCGAGAACTACCGCCCCGGCGCATTGAACAAATTGGGCCTGGGTTATGAAGAGCTGTCGGCGCGCAACCCCCGGCTGGTGTATTGCTCGGTCTCGGCCTATGGCCACACTGGCCCGGACGCACAGCGCGCCGGCTTTGGCCTGATCGCCGAGGCCAAGAGCGGCGCCATGTCGATCATCGGCTCGCCCGGTGAGCCGCCGCCGCTGTTTCGCATGCCCATTGCCGACATGTACGCCGGCATGCACGGTGTGGCGGCCATCTGTGCGGCGCTGTTCGGCCGCGTGGCCAGCGGGCGCGGCCAGCACATCGACATCGCCTTGTATGACTGCATGGTGTCGATGCACGACTTCGCCGCGCAAAGCTACCTGCTCAGCGGCGAGTTGCCGGTGCAAACCGGCCACGACCTGCCGCAAAGCACGGTGTATGGGGTGTTCCCGGCACGCGACGGCCACCTGGTGATTGCCGCCCAGGTGGATGAAAACTGGAAGCGCTTTGCGCTGCTGATCGGCGGCCCTTCTTATGCCGGAGATGCCCGCTTTCACGACCAGGCCGGGCGCAACGCGCACCGGGTCGAGATCTTGGCCAAGGTGCGTGAATGGACGCTGGCACAAACCTCGGTGGCGGCCTGCTGCGCCGCGCTCGACGCCGCCGGCGTGCCCGCGGCCAAGGTGCAGACCATCGACGAAGTGATGGCCGACCCGCAAACCCTGGCACGCGGCATGGTGGTTGAGCAAGCGCACCCGCTGCTGGGCAAGATCAAACTGCCCAACCTGCCGTTTCGCATGTCTGAGTGCGACACTTCGCCCAGCGGCCCGGCGCCCTTGCTGGGGCAGCACAACCGCAGCATCGCGGCCATGCTGGGTTTTTCGAACGACGAGATTGATGCCATGGTGGCTGACGGCGTGCTGTATGCCGAGGCCGCGGTGGCCACATTGAAAGCCTGAGTTCATGACCGACAGATACGCCGTGATCGGCAACCCCATTTCGCATTCGAAGTCACCCCTCATCCACACCGCTTTCGCACAGGCCACCGGGCAAGACCTGCAATACGCCACGCTGCTCAGCCCGCTCGATGGTTTTGCCGACACGGTGCGCGGCTTCATCAAAAACGGCGGGCGTGGCATGAACGTGACCATGCCGTTCAAGCTGCAAGCCTTTGAGCTGGCCACGCGCAAGCTTGAACGCGCGCAACTCGCCGGCGCCACCAACGCGCTGAAGTTCGAGGGCGACGAGATCGTGTGCGACAACTTCGACGGCGTGGGCCTGGTCAACGACATCCAGCGCAACCTGGGCTTTGCGCTGAATGGCAAGCGCGTGTTGATGCTGGGCGCCGGCGGCGCCGCGCGTGGCGCGTTGCTGCCCTTTCTGGCTGAACAACCCAGCCAGCTCGTGCTGGCCAACCGCACCGTGGCCAAGGCGGTGGACCTGGCCGCGCACTTCAAGGCCATGGGGCCGGTGGCCGGTTGCAGCTATGACGACCTGGCCGGCGAGCGCTTTGACGTGGTCGTCAATGCCACCTCGTGCAGCCTCACGGGCAGCCTGCCGCCCATCAGCGCCGGCGTGTTCAGCGGCACGCAGTTGGCCTACGAGTTGCTGTACGGCAAGGGCCTCACCCCCTTCCTGAAGCTCGCCCAGGCCAGCGCCGTGCCGCGCCTGGCCGACGGCGTGGGCATGCTGGTGGAGCAGGCCGCCGAGGCCTTCAACTGGTGGCGCGGTGAGCGCCCGGACACACGCGCCGTGATCAACCAGCTCACCGTGCCGCTGGTTTGAATTGCCGCTACTAACGTTAGAGAACACTCTTCACCCAGGACCGGTCATGAAGATCCTCATGCTGCACGGCATCAACCACAACATGTTCGGCAAGCGCGACCCCAAGCAGTACGGCACCATCACGCTGGCGCAAATTGATGCGCAACTGCAAGCCCTTGGCGGCGAACTCGGCGCCGAAGTCGAGAGCTACCAAACCAACGATGAAGGCGCGATGTGCGAGCGCATCCACCGGGCCTACAGCGAAGGCAAAGATGCGGTGCTGATCAACGCCGGAGCGTGGACGCACTACAGCTACGGCATCCGCGACGCGTTGGCCATCCTCGCCTGCCCGGTGGTGGAGCTGCACATGAGCAACATCCATGCGCGCGAAGAATTCCGCCACAAATCGGTGTTTGCAGACATCGTGCGCGGCCAGATTTGCGGCTTTGGCGTGGACAGCTACTTGCTCGCCCTGCGCGCCGCCGTATCGGCCGTGGCAGCCGCGCGGGGCTGAAGGCGCCTGGCGCGCGATGGGCGTCAGCGCTACATCCTGGCGGGAGTCTGTAAACAGTTGGCTTGACAGGCCGAGCGCGCCGCCACGCGGCGCGCCGCTACTTGCGCACGAAGCGCACCACCATTTCCACCACGCTCTCGCGCCGCGCGGCGACAGCGGCCTTTGATTCCAGGTCGCGCTGGAAGATCAATGAAAACGTGTGCCGGTTGGCCACGTTGAACACCGCCAGCGCGCTGATCGACATGTGCAGGTCCACTGCATCGAGCCCTTTACGAAACAGGCCAGCCGCCAACCCGCGTTCATAGACCCGGCGCAACCCTTCGATGGCCGGCACGTTGAGTTGACGGATCGCCTTGCTTTGCGCCAGGTACTCGCCGCGGTGGATGTTCTCGGTCATCACCAGGCGGGTGAAGTCGGGGTGGGCGAGTTGGTAGTCCACCGTGAAGGCCACCAGCTTGCACAGCGCGGCTTCGGGCGCCAGGTCATCAAGATGCAGGCCCGCCTCAGCCTCGCGCATGCGCCGGTAGGCTTCTTCCAGCACCGTGATGTACAGCCCTTCCTTGCTGCCGAAGTAGTAATAAATCATGCGCTTGCTGGTGCGCATGGCTTCGGCGATGACGTCGATGCGCGCGCCGGCCAGGCCCTTTTCGGCGAACTCGCGCGTGGCCACGGCAATGATGTCGGCGCGCGTGCGTTCGGGGTCGTTGGTGCGCTCGGCGGTGAGCTTGGGGCGCCCGCGCGGGCGTACGGCGGGCGCGGCCTTGTCGCTGCCCTTGGCCGCAACCCCGTCAACCACCTTGTCAACGCCCTTGGCAGCAGCCTGGTCGGCCATCCTCGCAAGCCCCCTGGTTGACGTTTGTACTGGTTCGTTCATTTGCCTAGCTTAGCAAATGGCACGCGGCCCGCGCCGACATCGAGCCGGCGCGGGCCGCTGGGGTCAGCAAACGCTCACAGACGGTTCAGCTTGCCCCCTGCCGCATGCGTGGCGTTGATCTGCACCTTCAGCGCCGCATTCGGGTTGCTGCGCTCGCTGCTCTGGCCCAGGCTGTTGACGAAGCGTTCCTGCCAGGCAGCCGCCTTGGATGAGGCGCGTGCGGCGTCTTGGCGTTTGTGCTCATCCGCCGCACCGCCGGCGGCCCAATCAATGGCGGGCAGCTCGCTGCGCGGTGCCGCTTGCCGGCCCCGATCCAGCGCCGCGTCCAGCTCGCCCGCACCCAAAGCCCAGCGTTCCGGCGTGGCCCGTTGCCCCGCTTGCAGCGCCTCGCTCATCACGCCCGTGCCATGGCCCAGGCCCATGGCATGGCCCATTTCGTGGCTCAGCACCGACAGCAAGTCCATCTGCCCCGCCGCTGCGCCGTTGACGCGCGCCGTGAGCAACGAGCCTTTGCCCGCAAATTCACGGTCGTCGCCCGGCGTGGCATCCACAAACCAGCCTTGGCCTGCGGCGTCCACGTCAATGGTGATGCGCCCTTGGCTGTACTCACCCAGTTGCGTGCCGGGCAGGTCAGCGATCACCACTTCCAGCGTGTCGAGCAACGCCACGTGCGAGGCGTCTTCCACCCGCGCCCAGCGCGCCCGTGCTTCGCTGGCCAGGGCGGTCAGTTGCGCATCGTTCAGCGCGGCCGTGCTGCTCACGGTGACGGTGTTGCTGGCCGCCACGGCTTCTTGCGCCGCGGGCACGCCGGGGTCGTTGGTCTTGACCGTCACGGCGTCGAAGCTGGCCGCCGCCCCTTTGGTGAACAGGCCGAAGCGGCCGTCCACGCCCACCGCGTTGTAGACGAAGCCCACCGCGGCCTGGTCGTTCAGCGTGACGCTCACGCTGGCGCCGCGCACCACCACGCCGAGCTTCACATCCACGCCCGCGGCCAGCGTGCTCTTGGCTTGTACGGCGTCGATGAACCAGCCGCTGGCCGTGCGGTGGCCGATCATGACTTGCTTGCTCACCACATCCACCGCGGCGAACTTGAAGTCAGTGTCGCTGTAGCGATCGAACACGATGCCGGCGCGCCCGGCGGTGTTGAACGCGGTGCTCAGTTCCAGCAGCGAGGTGGTTTTGAGTTGCGTCAGGCCACTCAGGTTGAGCAACTGGATGGCCGTGTCAGCCGGCGCCACCGCCGCCGCACTCACCCGCCCGGCGCCGTTGGCCACCCAGTTCCCGGTGGTCGAATTGGCCACGGAGGTGAGCATCACGCCCTTGCCGGCCGCAAAGTCATCTGTACGGGTAACCGTTGATGCCGGTGGCACGATCTGCACCGCGATGTTGTCCATCGCCCCGCGCGACTTGTTGGAGCCAAAGCCGACCAGGCCCCAATTCAGGCCGTAGGCATAGCCATCGACCACGGTGGGTGCGAACACCTGGCTCAGCGTGGTGGCGTTGTCGAGCGTGACCGTGACCGTGAGGCCATTCACGCCGATGAACAGGTTGTACCAGGTGTCACTCTTCACGCTGCCCGGCACGAAGCCTGACTTCAACACCTGCCAACCCGCAGTCGTGCGCTGGCCCACTTCGAGCTTGTTGGTGGCCGCGTTGACGCCGGCGTATTTGAAGCTGGTGGGGCTTTGGTAGTCGAACACCACGTAGCTGTTCGCGTCCCAGCCCGTGGTGGGCTTGACGATCTTGATGGTGGCGGTGACTTCGTAGTACGAAGGCAAAGCGTCGCCCACTTGGTAAACCGCCACGGCGTCGGCTTTGTTGGACGCAGCGTCCACCTGCAGCGTGCCGCTGCTCACCTGCCAGGTGCCGCTGTCTGGCGCCAAGGCTTGCATGGCGCCGTCGTTGAAGCTCGCAGCGCGCAGCACATCGCGCGGGCCGCCGGGCACGTTGCCGGCCTGCGGGTCGGCCGGCGCGCCGGTTTGCGCTTGCCAGAACGGGTCTTGCTGAACCACCAGACCGATCTCGCCGCGAGGCTCGCCGATGCGCGGCTCCACCACACCATACGGCGTGACGTCCACACCCGCAGCGGCGGCCAGCTTGTACAAGAACTCGGGCAGCTGCGGCTGGATCGTGCGGCTGATGGTGAAGTTGCCAAACGGCGCAAACGGCACGATGAAGCTGTTGAACTCACCCACCCAGTCGATCAGCCGGTCGCCACCGGTGTTGCCGATCAGCACGTCGCGGCCAGCACCGCCGTAGGCGAAGTCTTCGTAGCTGGTATGCGGGTCTGGCGCGTCGTTCAGGCCAGCGTTGGTAGACAGGTTGTCGTCGGCGTTGAGCAAGTCGTCGCCCCAACCACCGAACAATTGGTCGCGGCCCGTGCCGCCGACCAGCCAGTCGTTGCCATGGTCACCGAAGATCATGTCGTTGCCGTCGGTGGGCAGGTGTGCCGTGGTGGTGGTGAAGGTATCGAGCGGGCCTTCGGTGTGCTCGAAGTCGAGCACGAAGCCTGACAGCCGGGTGCGTGGGAAGTACTCGTCATAGCGGCCGAATTCGCCGGTAGCGGCGTTGTACTTCAGCACGTCGCCCGGGTTGCCTGGTTTGGCATAGCTTGGCGCTTGCGTGCCATCAGGCGCAAGCGGCAAAGTGTCCAAGGCCTCTGCACCCGACATGGCGTCGCTGCCTGAGCCGCCGTGCATGAAGTCGTTGCCCCAGCCGCCGAACAAGATGTCGTCGGCAAACTTGGCCTCGAACAAGGTGTTTGGCCCACCTGCGTTCGAGTCGACATTGAACGGCACCAGGTTGGCCGTTTTCTTCAACACGTTGGTCACGTTGATCACCGTGCTCTGCACGTTGCCGGGCGTGGTGATGGTGAGGTTCAACTCAGCCGCGTTAAAGGCCGCTACGCCATTCAGTGCCTCGCCAACCGTTGTGTTGCGGCTGGTGGCAATGCGCCCGTCGTCACCCAGGATGCCGTCGTCGCCGGTGCCGCCCGAGATCCAGTCGAGGCCATAGCCGCCGATCAAATCGTCGTCCTGGCCTTCGCCAAACAGCACGTCGTTGCCGAGCATCCCGTAGATGAAGTCGTCGCCCGACTCGCCGTGCAGTTCGTCAGCGGCGCCGATGTCGCGCACGCCCGTTGCCGGGTTGATGGCGATGTTGGCAGGCGCGGCTTCCACGCTCGGTGTGAAGTCCGGGCCGCCGGGCGTGTAGTCCAGCAGCACGGCGGCGCGCGGCACGATGCGCAGGCTGCCACGGGTCTCAACTGTCGAGTTCAGGTCGTAGTTGAACGGCAAGAAGAGGGAGACTGCACCGGCGCCCACACCCGCCACGCTCACCAGGCGCAGGATGTTGCCGTTGTCGCCCAGGATCGTGTCGGCGTCGCGGGCGTGAACTTGATCGGCAGCCGCACCACCCGCATCACCCAGGTTGTTGCGCGAGCGATCAAGCCCGGCGCCGCCGAAGATCGTGTCGGCACCCGTGGTATCTGTACGTCGATCCGGCGTGCTCAGGCTGAACAAGCTGGAACTGCCGCCGATGATGTCGTCTTGGCCCAGGTTGCCGAAGATCACGTCGTTGCCGCCGTTGCCTTCGATGTAGTCGTCGCCATCGGTGGTGGCTTCAGCTGAAGCCTGAACCAACAGCGTGCCATCAAGCTGCCGCACCGCACCGACCGCTGACGTGAGCCCGTCGATAGAACCATCGCCCTGAATGGTGTCATTGCCAAGCTGGCCGAAGATCTGATCGTTTTGCGCGCCGCCGGCAATGTAGTCGTTACCGAACTTGTTGCCCGGCGCGGCCTGCGTGGCCAGGTCGTGATCGAGGATCTGGATGTTGAAATCTTCCCAGACCGGTGTGCCTTCCGGCGCCGGTATGTTGCGCGAATCAGGCGTGACCAGAGCCAGGCCATTGGCAGCACCTTCAGTGCTGTAGATGCGCCCGCCTTCGGCACCGGTGAGGGTGCGGTAGCGCTGATTGGCAAGACCGTCGCCTACCGTGCGATCCAGCGTCACGTTATCGCCGAAGATCAGGTCGCGCTCGCTACCGCCGTCAATGCGGTCACCGGCCGCGCCGCCAATCAGCACGTCTTCACCCGCCTCGCCGCGGATCGTGTCTGCACCGCCTATGCCATTGGCCAGGGTGGTGATCAAGTCCAGCGTTGCCGCATTTGCGCCGGCATCCCACACATAGCTGATGAGCGCGTTGTCGCCGTGAACGATGTCGTTTTCGGCGCCGCTGCGAATGTCGTCATTGGCGGCACCGCCAAAGATGATGTCTTTGCCGCCCAGCGTGATGATGCTGTCGTTGCCGCCATCGGCGTACTCTGTGGTTTCAATTACGCCAAGCGTCAACGCCAACCCGGTCAGTTGGGCAATGCCAGATGCCGCAGCACGAATTCGCCCGCTGTCGCCGATGACGAGGTTGTTGCCGTCGCCGGCGTTGATCGTGTCGCCTTCGCGCCCGCCGATGACGATGTCTTGCCCGCCGTTCGAAGTGATGTTGTCGGCGCCGCCGAACGCGGCGGTCGAGGTTGAAACAATTTCGTCGATGTCGCTGGCGTCAAGGTCGTCGCCCGCACCGGTGCCGCCGAAGCTGGCGCCCGTCCAGGTGAAGGTGCCATCGTCACCCATCACGATGTTGTGCGCGCTGCCCACGTTGATGATGTCGCCCAGGTGGCCGCCCAGCACGATGTCATTGCCGGTGCCGGTGGTTACCGTGTCAATGCCGCCGTCGCCGAACTCCGTGGTTTCCACGCGCCCGAGCGTGATAGCCAGGCCGGCCAACTGCGCTGCGCCCGCTGCCGCAGCACGAATTCGCCCGCTGTCGCCGATAACGAGGTTGTTGCCGTCGCCGGCGTCGATCGTGTCGCCCAAGCGCCCGCCGATGACGATGTCTTGCCCGCCTTTCGAGGTGATGCTGTCGACGCCGCCGAATGCCGTGGTCGAGGTTGAAACGATCTCGTCGATGTCAATCGCAATCAGGTCGTCGCCGGCGCTGCCGCCGCCGAAGTTCAAACCCGCCCAGGTGATCGCCCCGTCGTCGCCCAGCACGATGTTGTTCGCGCCGCCAACATTGATGATGTCGCCCAGGTGGCCGCCGAGCACGATGTCGTTGCCTGCACCCGTGGTGACCGTGTCAATGCCACCGTCGCCGAACTGAGTGGTTTCAACACGCCCGAGGGTCATCGCCAGCCCAGCGAATTGAGGGTTCTCTTCGGCTGCGGAGCGAATGCGCCCGCTGTCGCCAACGACCAGGTTGTGGCCATCGCCAGCGTTGATGAGGTCGCCGAAGCGCCCGCCGATGATGAAGTCAACTCCGCCCAGCGAGGTGATGGTGTCCACACCGCCGGATGCGGTGGTCGAGGTAGAAGCGATCTCGTCGATGTCGCCGGCATTGGCATCGTCGCCCGCGCTGCTGCCACCGAACTCGATGCCCGCCCAGGTGATGAAACCCTCGTCGCCCAGGACGATGTTGTTGCCGCCACCCACGCTCAAGGTGTCGCCGTCGTTGCCACCGAACACCGTGTCGTCGCCGTCACCGGTGGTCACGATATCGATACCGCCAATGCTGGGGTCGATGGTCGCAGCACGCCCAAGCGTGATGGACAGGGTACCGAAGCGAGCAAGGTCGCTCTGCGCGGCTTCGATCTGACCGTTGTCGCCGAAGACCAGGTTGCGGCCTGCGCCAGCGTTGATGGCGTCGCCACCCACGCCGCCGAAGATGATGTCGCCACCGCCGTTGGTGGTGATGGTGTCGGCGCCACCGATGTTGGTGTCAGTTGACGCGATGAGATCCATGTCGGCCAGGTTGGCATCGGCCGAGGTGTAGCGAATTTCGCCCAGGTCGCCGAACACGATGTCGCTGCTGTTGACGAGGTCGCTGCCGCCTTCGATGGTGTCGCCCAGGGCGCCACCCATCAACACGTCAGCGCCGTTTTCGCCGTACAAGAAGTCAACGCCACCCACGCTGGGCGCCAAACCGCGCAGCCAGGCCAGCGAGGTCGCGCCGTCCAGGCCAACAAGGGGTGACAGGTCAAGCCGGGCGCTGTCGCCCGCGATGATGTCGTTGCCGGCATCGCCATGCACCGTGTCGCCCGCAGCGCCGCCGATCACGGTGTCGTTGCCGCCCCCTGCGTTGATCGTATCTATGCCGCCCACAGCTTCATCCACCGACACGATGAGCCGCGCGCCGCGGTAGACGCCGTCGGTTTGATCGTCAGGCCGCGCCGAGTAGCGGTAGTAGTAGTTCTTGTCGGGGTTGGGGTTGCTGAAGGTGGGCTGCGCATCCCACGGCCTGTCAATCGTGATGGTGTGCGCATCGTTGGCGACGATGGTGCGGAACTGCACCTTGCCCTTGGGCGAAATGGCCTGCACGCTCAGGCCCACCAGGCCGCCATTGGTGGTGGGGAAGGTGTTGACGCTGTCGCTCAGCGACGTGAGCGTGGAGCCGGTGACATGCGGGTTCACCGGGTTGGCGTCCACGGTGTGGCCCAGCCGGGTCACGATCTCGTTGATCGGTACCTTGGGCGTGGCCGGGATCTTGTCGTTGTCGGTCAGCACCGTTTGCACGTAGTCCACACGGCCGCGGTCGCCGAAGAGGATGTCGTCACCCTCGCCGCCCTTGAGCGTGTCGTCGCCGTCCCAACCGAACAGCACCACGGCCAAGGTGGAGCCGGTGGCGTCAGCGTTGTCGTTGCCGATGTTCAGGTTGGCCGAGAAATCACCGTCATCGCCGGCTTGCAGGTTGATGCTGAGGGTGTCGTTGCCAGCGCCCGTGTCCAGCGTGGTGAGGGTGAAGAAGTCTGCCGAACGCTTGGTGGTGTGGTCTTCGGCGTTGGTGGCGTAGCTCACCACCACGGTGTCGTTGCCACGGCCCAGGCTCACGTCCACCACTTCAATGTCGCCGTAGCTGATGCCACCCGGCTGCGGGCGGCCGTTGAACAGCGTGTTCAGGCCCATGCCGAAGCCGGTGATGCGGCCATGCGTGTCGCCACCGGCAATGCGGAATTCGCTGCGCTCGTCAGGGTTCACGGTGCCCGTGCCCGCCACGCGGGTGAGCGTGAGCGTGCTGAACGAGCTGTTGGGAATGGGCGTGATGCTCGCGATGAGCCAGGCGCGGCCAATGCCATCGTTGGGCACCGTGCCGTCGTCGGTGGTGATTTGCAATTGCCGGCCTTCGAGGGCCAGGGCCGGGTTGAGCCGGCGCACCGCGTCGAGCGCGGAAGACTCCACCACCATGCTGTCGGGGCCGCTTGCGCCGCCCGATGCGAAGGATTGAACCGCGCCGTCGGAAGACGTCAAACGCCCGAATTCGTTGGCCACGCTGTCGGTGTCATAAACGAACAGGTAGTCCACCTGTTCGCGCTCGTCGGCGAAGAAGTTGTCGCTCAGGTTGCTGATGGCAAAGGTGCTGGTGGCGTTGGGTGCCGTCACGCCGGCCACGCTGGGGTCCACCGCGCTGGGGTTTTGCAGCGTGAGCTTGACCTTCGTGGCGTCGCCCGCCACGGGCTCGGCTTTGAGGATGAGCCAGAAACGGTCGAACTTGTCTTGCGGGCGCTGCGCATTCAGCACCACGCCCGTGCCCGGGCCTTGACTCAATTCAAGCGTTAGGTCTTCAAGATCTTCCAGTGTCTCAAAGGTGGAGTCTTCAAGGTGCAGGCGTGCAATGGCGGCGTCGGCGTGCGCCTTGCTGATGATCATGGTTTCAAGGGCACCCGAGCCGCTGCCCGGGGTGAAACTCTGCACCGTGCCGTCCTTGGGCAGGATGCTCAATTCCCCCGGCAGCATCAGCGGCCGCGGCAGGCTCAGCGAGCCGGCGCCGGCTGCGCCTTCGATGATGAGCGGGCCGCGAATCTTGTTCACGGTTTGCAGGTCGGGCGCGAACACTTGCGTGTCGTTGCCGTCTTTGAAGCCATCGTCGATCGCCGTCACGCTCACAAGCTGCGGGGTGTTCCAGTTCAGGCTCGTAAACACCAGCTTGGTCTTGGTGTTGTCGCCGTCAATCTCGCCGCTCGGGCCTACGTTCACCTGCGTCACGAAGTTGGCCGTGCGCCCGTAAGTGGCGCGCGTGTCCACGCTGTCGATCACCACCGTCACGTTCTGGCCCGCAATGGGCGCGCGCGACAAGCGAATGCGGTATTCGTCAGGCCCGCCCGAGCCTTCAATCACGTTCAGCGAGCCATCGTCATCGCCGCTCGAATCGACGGTGTCGATGATCACCATCGCCGTGTCTTCGTCGTAGATGTCCACGGCGCTGTCACGCACGAAAGCGCCGCTGTAGCCAGGTTCCTTGAAGAAGTAGCTGGCCGTGACCGCACCGGTGCGTACCTCTTGCGTGCCATCAACCGTCAGGAAAGTGAGCGTGTTGCCGGCGATGGCAAAGCGCTTCGGGCCACTCAGCGGGTTACCCACGGCCAACGGAATCGAGCCATCGGGCAACTGCAAGCCGTTCACCTTTACGACCACGGCTTGCGTGGTGTCGGGCTTGTTTGGCAAGAGCAGGTACGAGGTGGGCTTGTCAGCGGGGATGCTGGCCTGCACACCCAGCAAGTCGAAGTCACCGTCGATTGCGCCCAAGGCACGGAACGGCGTGGTGGAGACGTCATCGCTGGTCACCACATAGCGAATGAAATCGGTGTGGAAGCCTTCCACCACGGCATCACTCTTGCCGGTGATGGTGACGGTTTGCTCCTTGTTCCAGGCGTTCGCATCCCCGTCATTGGCGCTGAAGGTAAGGGTGCTGGTGGACAGGGTGATTTGCCCATTGGCCGCCGTCATGGCCACAGTCACGTCGGCCGTGCTGGCGCCGTCCAGTGGCTTTTGATTTAACCGCACGGTGAAGGTGTCGGTGAAGCCGTCTTCCAGCACCACGTTGCCGCGGCTGCTGGGCGTGATGATCACGCCGTCCTGGTCGTCGTCTTCCATCAACACCTTCACGCTCAACATCTCTGATGCGCGGTAGTCGGCATCGGTGCTGTTTTGCAAGGTGTGGTTGACGAAGACGAAACGCTTGCCTTCGCTGGCGCCATCGTCAGCCGCGCGGAAGCGCACGTACTGCGTCTGGTTCCAGTTGGCACCCGTGAACACCAGGGTCGGCGTGAGGGCCGCACCGGTTAGCGGGTGGAAGCCCAGCGGCAAACCTAACGCTCCATTCAGGCTGGTGGAGGGGTTGTAGAACTCCAGTTCCTTGAAGCCCTTGGCTTCGTCTTCGGGCGAAGGTGCGGCCAGCACCACGGTGATCCGCGCTTCCTGGCCAGAGCCCGGGGCACGGGTGAGGCGGATGCCGTAGCCGTCGAATTCCCAGCCCAGGCCGCCGCTGGTGGCACCTTCCAGCACACGCGAGCTGCCGCCGCTTTCCTTGACGATGACGAAGTCTTCGTCGTTGTCGCCCACGTTGGCTGAAATGCCTTCTACCGGCAAACTGGCCCAGGCCAGATCGCCACTTTCCACGCTGTGCAAGATGACGGCGCTGTGGCCGCGGAAGTCGTTGCTGACCACCGCCACCGGCGCGCGCGAGGGGTTGCCGCCCACGAAGAAGCTGTCGCTGCCCAGGCCGCCGTCAATTTCAGTCACCACATCCAGCCCGGTGGACTGGATGAAGAAGCGGTCGTCGCCCTCGGCGCCATCGGCCACCAGTTTTTCAATGTTAACGAATGAAACGTTCAGGCCGGCGCCAAACACGCCGCCGTCGGTGACCACAAAGTCATCGGCGAACTCGGTGCCGACGATGCGCACGGTGTCGAAGCCGTCGCCGCCGTCGATGCCCACCGGCGCGTTCACCACGTACAGGATGGTGTCGGCGCCGCCGTCGCCCTTCATGTCGGTGCGCGCACGTTCGCTGTCGGTGCTGCCCTTCAAGGCAAAGGCGCGCACGGTGAACAGGTCGTCGCCATCGCCGCCGTTCAGGTTCAACACCGCCACGTTGCGGAACACCGTGAACTCGTCGTTGTTGTCGCCGCCGTTGATGGTGGTGGCACGGCTGACGCCGTTGGAAAGCCAGCCGCGCGTGATTTCAAGCGAGGTGAACACGTCTTGCGCGGTAATGCCGGTGATGAGTTGGCCGGCTGGGTCTTTCACCCGTTCGCTGCGGAAGACCTGGCCGATTTGCGCCTTGTCTGCACCCAGGCCCAGGTTGATGGTGGTGGTGGCGATCACGTCGTCAAGCACCACCAGGTCGTCGCCATCGAGCGTGTTGACGACCAGGCCTTCCATGTTGCGGTAGTTGAAGCGCTCAACGTTCGCGCCGCCGTTGTTGATCAAGGCCACGAAGGCGGTGTCGGTGCTGCTGCCCAGCACCTGCGTTTCGGTCTTGTACGCCGTCGAGATGGCGGTTTCGAGCTGGCCCAGCAAGGCGGGGTTGACGTCGTCCCACGCGTCGTCGATGTCGCCGAACATCGAGGCCGGAATGTTGTTGTCGCCATAGGCCTTGGTGATGGCCTTTTCGATCTCGTCGAGCTTGGCTCGTGTGTCGGAATTCAAGATGCCAATGACGAGCGTTTCCAGGTCCGCCAACGTTGGCGCACTGGAGCCCACGGCCGGCGCCACATGGTTGTCTTTGATCGCCTTGAGCACGCCCTGGGTGTCGTTGCTCACGGGCTGAACGTGGAGCACATAAATGTCAATCAACTGGCCCACCAGCCCGGCCGGAATGTCGTGCGGGCCATAGGAATCTTCCAGCGCCTGCAACACGGCGCGCAGCTTGTCGGGTTCCTTCGACTTGAAGATCTTGTCGGTCAGGCCATCGTCCGGGCCCGAGCCGATGAGCTTTTCCTTCGAGGGGAAATAAAAGTCTGCCATGGCACGCAGCAGCACGGTGTCTTTCTGCGAAGTGCCCACCAGCACCAGCGTGTCGACATCGGTCACACCTGCACCGCTGTCATACGCCGTGCTCAGCTCGGTAATCAGGCCACCGCGCGCGGTGATGCGGTAGGTGTCGCTGCCGCCCTCGCCGTCGAGCGTGTCGCTGCCGTAGCCGGCGACCAGCAAGTCAAGCCCGGCACCGCCCTTGACCGTGTCGTTGCCCTGTCCGCCTTCAAGGTAGTCGTTGCCGCCGTCGCCGAAGAGCTTGTCGGGGTCGGATTCGCCAAAGATGTGGTCGTCGTCGGCGCCGCCGTGCAGCTCGTCGCTGCCCACACCGCCCCACACGTAGTCGGCGCCAGCACCGCCCTCCACCAGGTCAGCGCCGCCGCCCGCGGCGATGTTGTCGTCGCCGGCGTCGCCATAAAGCTTGTCAGCGTCGCCGCCCACGGTGGCAATCGGGGTGATCTTGGCGTCGATGGTTCTGAAGATGCCAAAGTCGCCGAAGATGAAATCGTTGTTCAAGCCACCATGAATGATGTCGCTGCCCGAGTCGCCATACAGCGTGTCGTTGCCGGCGTCGCCATTGATGGTGTCGCCGCCCTTGCCGCCGTAGATCACGTCGTCTTCGCTGCCGCCGCTCAGGATGTCGGCAAAACCCGCCGAGCCGCCATCGGTTTCGCTGGGCACGCCGGGGCTGTTGAAGGTGAGCAGGCCGGCGTCGCCAAGGATCAGGTCTTTGTCAGCATCGCCGCTGATGGTGTCGATGCCCCCGTTGCCCACCAGGATGTCGTCGCCCGCGTCGCCAAAGATCGTGTCGGCGCCGTCGGTGAGTGTCATCAAGCCGCGTATGAAACCGTGGCGGTCGGCCAGGTTGAAGCCTTCGGAGACCGTGCCGCCATCACCCAGCACGATGTCGGCGCCGGCGCCACCGTGAATGTTGTCACCACCTTCATTGCCGAAGATCAGGTCCATGCTGGCGCCACCGGTGAGCTTGTCGTCACCCACGCCGCCGCGCATCACGCCGCCGCCGCCACTGCCCTTCAGCGTGTCAGCGCCCACGCCGCCTTCCAGCTCGTAGCGAATGCCGGAAACCACGCCTGAAAGGTCAATGGTGTCGTCACCCTCGCCGCCCACGCCAATGATCTTGCCGCTGACGCTGTACGTTTGCTTCACCGTGGCATCGCTGCCCAGGTTATCAGACCAAACGTTAACTTTGCCAGGGCCGGCATCTTCCACAAAGATGTGTTCGCCAAAGTCGGTAATGTCACCGAGCAGGCGCTGCGCGGCAAAGTCGCCCATATTGAGGATCAGGTCGCCGTTGTCCATCTCGGTGGCCAGGATCGGCGGGCGGAAGAAGTCGACCGTGAAGTCCACCAGGGTGATGGGGTCGGTGATGTTGAACTTCTTGTCGACCTCGAAGAAACCGAAGTCGATCTTCAGGAAGGCAAACAGCTCGGCCGTGATCTTGCCGGTGACGTCAAACACCGCCAGCGGCGCCAGGAAGCGCTCGGCCACATTGGGCGCCTTGAGCTGGTTGAGGAAGTTGCCAACAATTTCGTCGAGCCGTACGCGGCCGTCGTGGTCGTTGTCGAACAGGTTGAAATCAACCTGGATGAAGATGCCGCCGCCCACGCCCGCGCGGGCAATGCCCAGGTTCAGCTCGGCCGCAGCCCACAGGCCACCGTTGAAGGTGAGTTCGGCCGGGTCGGCGCCGTCGGTGTCGTCGCCAGGGGTGGGGTCGTCGTTGATGAACAGGCCGTTGGCCAGCAGCAGCGGGTTCTTGAAATTGCTGGCCGCAAAGTCTGAAAAACCCTGGGTGTCGTAGCCGAAAGCGAAGTCGATGTTCAGCGCTGCTTCCAGGTTGATGGAAAGGCCCAGCGGCCCGAAGATCGAGAAGAAGGCCGAGAACTCGGCTTTGAAATCGAACTTCGGCATGTCGTATTGAATGAGGATGGCCGGCGTGCCCATCAGCATGCCGAAGATCTGCTTCGGGTCTTCAATCACCGGGAACGAGAACGGCTTGGCTGGCGCGCCGCCGCTGCCACCGCCCGGGCCGGCGGCCAGGCCCTTCAAGATGTCGCCGGCCACACCGGCGGCTTCGCCCAACACGGCTTGCAAGCCGGCCGGCAAGGGACCGAGCAGCCCGATCAAATACTTCGGGTCGTTACGCACCTTGTCTGACAGACCGGCCAGGTCAAAGTCAGCCGAGCCGAGGTTGAAGCCGCCCTCCAGTTCACCAGCCAAGTCGTCGAACAAGCTGTTGCCGCGCTTGAAGACACTGAAGTCACCAAACGGCACGAGCAGGTTGCCGCCTTCCGGAATGTCCAGCGAATTGATGGTGGTGATGACGTCGGCAATGGTTTCAATGGCCGTGATGAGGCCATCGCTCACCGCGCCCGTGGCCTTGGCGATGTCGAGCAAGGTGATGCTCAAGCCCAGGTCAGACAGCACCGGCAGCGGCGTGGTCACGATGTCGATGATGGGCTGGATTGGCGCGGTCACCTCTTGAATCTTGCGCGCCAGCGGGCCCACCACGTCGCTCACGTACTTGCCCACGTCGAGGCTGACGTTCTTGAACGCCACCTCTTGCAGGCCGTCTTGAATGGCCGTGCCCAGGTTGAAGTTGTCACCCGGGTCAAACAGGTTGAGCATCTCGATGACGTCAGGCGTTGCGGGGTTGTCACCGAAGCGCCAATCAAGAATGAAGTCAGCCCTGATTTGCGGAAAACCGCCGTCGTCGCCAGCAATGCCCAGCGTCATGCCCAGCTCAGCCGACGCATTGGCGCCAAACAGCACCGCGAAATTCATGCGGCCGAGTTCAGAAAGACCCAACCGTTCGTCAGTGGGGTCGCTGCGGTTGCCGATATCGATGGCGAAATCAGCGCTCAGGTGGGTTTCGATGGCGTCGCCATTCACGTCCTTGTTCACGGCCGTGAATTCCAGGAAGCCGAGGGTGCCGGTGAGGCTGCCGTTGGGCAGGGTCACGTCCACGCCCAGCTTCAATTCCGGGCTCCCGTGCGCGGTACCGGGCTTGTCGTCAATGAACAGGAAGAAGCCGTCTTTGCCGCTCAGGCCAAAGCCGAGGTTCAGCTCCCAATCAATGTTCAGTTCGATCTTGCCGTTGGTTTCCAGGCCCAGGCCAGGAATACCCAGATCAAGGCCGATGTCGGTGGCCAGCGAGCCCAGGTTCTTGCCAACCTTCACCTTCCACCAGATCTCGGCTTCTGGCACGCTGCTCACGAACGCCAGGTTGTTGAATGAGGTGATGTCGTTCAGTGTGCCGTCCAAGAAGTCGTTGCCGACCTTGATGGCATCACCGGCCAGATCGACCACGTCGTACGTGTCGCCGACGCCGGGCGTGTTGCCCCAGTCTTCACCCACCGTCAAGCTGGTGGCGGTGTTGGAAATGATGGTGCGGCTCTGGCCGGCACCCAGGCCGGAAGTGATGGTCAGGCGCGCGCCCTTGAGCGAATCGGCCGTGAAGTCCGGCGTCGCAGCTGCAGGCGTGAGCGTGTTGTGCGTGGCCGAGGCCGCCACGCCGCTGAGGATGACCTTGTCAGTCGTGGCAATCAGGATGTCGAGCCCGCCCGGGCCGAGCAGCTTGAACAAGATGTCTTTGATGCCGTTCTGGCTCGGGTCGGCCAGCTTTTCCACCTCGTTGCGGAAGTCGCTCAGGAAGCCGACGCGGAAGTCGCCAATCACATCAGCGCCCTGAGAAAGCTTGTCGCCAATCAGCGGCAGCTCGAAGCCCAGGATGTCGCCGCCGAGCGCGCCTTGCACGCCGCCCAGCACCAGGTCAACGCCATCGACGATGAACAGAATCTGGTCGAGCAGGCTCAGGTTGGCCAGGCCGCTGACCAAACCATCCAGCACTTCTGAAACGTTAAAGACGATGCTGTCGTTGTTGGTGGGCGCGTCGGCGTTCTGCGTGGCGTTGCCTGCCGCCAGCGTGTAGTAGGCGTAATGGCTGGTGGAGTCGGGCGTGGTGGTCCAGGCCGCGTTCACCGTCAACTTGTTGGTGGTGGCAGACAGCACGGCGCGCACCTGGCCTTCGCCGGCGCCGCTGGTGATGCGAACGATCTTGTCGGTGAACCCTGCGCCCGCCGTGAAGGGCGCGCTGCTGTCAGACAGCGTGGTGGCGGTGGCCGCGGTGGCCGTGCCGGCCTTGATCAAGGTGTCTGGCGTGGTTTGCAAAACGAAGGGCGTGGCATGGCCCAGGTCGAGCAAATCGCCGTACAGGGTGATGGCGCCCACGGAGTGCGAATCGGTGGGGAAGAACACCGGCAGCGTGGCGCTCACCGGCGCGGCAACGGTGGCCGTGATGTGGCTGAGCAGCGTGCCGATGTTGCTGAGCGAAGCGCGGCCGTTGGTGAAGTCAGCGGGCGCGAAACTGACGCTGACATCCCCGGCAATGCTGGCCCGGCCGTCGATGATGGATATGTTCACCGGCCCCAGGCCGGCTTTGAAGGCCAGGTTGTCGCCGGTGAGTTCCAGGTGGCCGGTCAAGGCGCTGCTGTCGTACAGGTAAAGCTTGGGCAGCGTGAGCGGCGCGGGGTTGAGCTCAATGCCAATGTCCAGCCCAAACGTGGCACTGCCCTTGGCGCCCAGCGTGGCGTTGCCTGAGAAGTTAACGGCGTTGCCCAGGGCACCGAGGTTGAGGTTGGGAATGCCGACGGTGAGGGACTTGTCGAACGCCGCGCCAAGGTTGAGCTCGAGCTTGAGCAGGTCGTCGCTGGCGTCCAGCGGCGTGCCGAAATTGTCGAGGCTGAACACCAGCAGGTTGCCAGCCGGGTCCACCCCAAAGGCTTCGCTGATTTTCTGGTCGAGGAATTGCAGCGAGCCGGCCGGGTCGTTCTGCACTTGCACCAGGGCGTCAGAGAACTTGTCGGCAAAGGCGAGCAGGTCGTTCACGCTCACATTCACCAGCGGAATCGGCTCGTTCATGACGCCAGCCACGGCATCGAAGCTGTTCAACAAATTGCCCACCGCCACCAGCGCATCAATGATCGACGCGAAGCTGAAATTCACGTTCTTGAACGACAGCAACTCGTCGAGGTTGCTGGTTTGGAAGTCGATCTTCGGCGCCAGCGGCGTGCCGATCTTCAGGCCCTTCAGGGTGCCAGCCGCGGGGTCGGCCAGGTCGGGCAGATCGCTCAACACCGTGACCGTGGTGAACCCAGCGGCAAAGACGACGGTGTCGACGAAGGTCTTGAAGCCCTTGTCGGTGCCCGCCAGCTCGGTGGCGCTTTTGTCGGCTTCAACCAGTGCGCCGCGTACGAACTTGTCTGTGAAGTCGCCGGTGAGCTTGATGTGCCTGGCATCCACCCGCACCGGGGCGGCGGCAGTGGCGAGGTCTACGCTGTCGGCCCACTTGCTGAACAGGTCGCCCAGGTTGGTGTCCACGCCGATGCTGGCGTTGGTGACGGTGATGAAGGGCACGCCCTCCACCTTCAGCCCCAGGTCGAGCTGGCCCAGGCCGGTGAGGCTGGGCTTGTCGAGCAGCTTCTTGAAGTTGGCGCCGCTGGAGAAGCTGGCGATGAGTTCGGTGAGAGAAATCTGGCCGTCGGCACCGGGGCTGCCTGTCGGGGCAGGGTCTTTGAGGCCGAGCTTGAGCTTGGCGTCCAGGCTGGCGCCGCCATCAAGGATCACGCTCACGAAGCCGAAACGCGCCACGGCGTGCAGGCCATCGTTGGTGCTGCCGTCGAGATCGGTGTCGGTGATCACGCCGGCGGCATTGAGCTGCGGCGTGCTTAGGCCCAGGTTGGCCTCCAGTGTCACGTCTTTCAGGAAGAAGCGATCGGAGAGCTTCACGCCGGTGAGCGCGGAGCCTTCGAGCTTGCCGTCGAGCGTGGCGGCATCCATCGAATCCGCACCCAGCAGGCCCAGGTGCGCGGCGGCCTTGGAGCCGTTTATCGCACTCACCGTGAAGGTGTGGGCGTTGGGGTTGGTGATCAGCTTGCCATTGCTGTCCAGCGACACCGGCACAAAGGTCTTGTCGATCAAGTCCAGGCCGGTCTTGGCATCGTTGATCTTCACCTCCACCACGCCCGCGCCGCCCATGGCAGCCTGAATCTTTGCGATGACTTTGTCGATGTCGTCATCGGTATCGGCCAGCGTCACGCGCACCACGGTGTTGCTGGCGCCGGGGTTGCTGATGCGGATTTCAAAGTCGGCGTTGTCGGCGGTGTTGGGCACGCCCACGGCCTTGAGGCCCAATGCCGTGGCCGCGGCTTCGCTGGTGGCGGTGAGGGTGAACGCCGAGATGCGGTCGCTGGTTGGCAGCGTAGGCGTCAAGGCCGAGATCACCAGTTGGTTGCCGGCGGAATCAGCTTCCAGCAGGCCGTCGAAATTGGTGGCCGTGGTGGTGGCGGCCAGGCCCAGGGCATTGCCGGCCGCAGCGGTGATGGTCAAGGTCTTAACCTTGTTGGCCAGCAAGCTGGCATCACCCACGAACTTCACCCGCGCCTGGCCCGGCAGGCCGCTGACACCGGAGGTCTTGGCCTGAACCTGGTTGTCGATGCCGGCGGTCTTCAGCGCCTTGTTGATGTCGGCCACCAGGTCTGACAGGCTGGTGTTGCCGGCCATGTCGGCGGCCAGCACGGTGATGATCTTGGTGGGGTCCGTGTTCACCGTGACGTTGAACACCAGGTTTGATGTTGGCGCAAAGCCATTGAGCACGGCCGACTTGATGACCGGCAGCTTCAAGGCATTGTTCAAATCACCCACCAGGCTGACGATGCTGGTGTTGGTGGCGGTGTCGTCGGCGTAGATGGTGACGGTGCCGGTGGTGGTGGTTGTGGGTGGAATGCCGGGCAGCGCATCGGAATAGGTGTAACCCACCGTGAAAGTCGCGTCTTGCGTTAACCGACCCACAACAATCGGCACATCCTTCACCGCGTCAATCGTGGCCCGGGTGATCTCGATGTCGTCGCTCAGGCCGAGTTCGATGACGGTGGGGTTGCTCAACTCAGCTTCGAAGTGCACCTTCTGCACGGCTGCGTTGTTGATGCGCAGTACCAGCGCATTGCCCTGGCTGGCGAACACCAGCTTGGTGTTCAGGCTGGCCGCGGTGAGCACCGCGTTCAGGTCAGCCAGCAGATCGGTGATGTTGGCGTTGGTGGTGGTGGCGCTCTTCAGGAGCGTGAGGCTCTGCGTGGTGCCACCGTCGACCGTGATCTTGAACTTGGCGTCGCCACTTTGCAGCTTGTAGTTGATGAGCTCGCTGCCCACCATCTGGCCGGCAGACTTCTGCGCGGCCTGGAAGCCCAACTCCTTCACCGCCACGTCGTTCTTGCCGGCGGCCACCGAGAAGCTGGTGAGCACGCCGGGGTCTACCGCCACCAGGCTGAGGCGTTCGCCATCGGCCACGGCCTTCACCTTGCCAGCCAGCGCCGGCACGTTGGCGATGGCCGTGTTGAGGTCGGCCACGCGCCCGGCCATGGTGCCCTGGCCCAGCGAAATGCGGTCGTAGAAGACTTCGGTGAAACCATCGGGGTTGCCCAGGCCGCTGGGCGAATCGTCGGCCCAGGTCATGTGCATGGTGTTGTTGGCGAAGACCATGCCGGTGTAGTCACCAAAATCATTGCCGGCGTTGGCATTGCCGGACGACTTGAAGTTGGCAACCTGCACGTTCTTGGCCCAGGTCACACCGCCATCCGTGCTGTATGAGGCGTAGTACTGCACCTCGCTGTTAACGATCGCGTCTACTTCATTGAAGTCGAGCCCGCCGGAGTCGTTGCGCGCGTCGTACCACGAGACGCCCACGTTGCCGGTGGCCTGGTCGATGTCGAGCCACGAGAAGAACTGGCTGGCCGTGCCGATATCGTCGTTCACGCGCTTCGGGCCTGCGCCCAGCGCGGTCCATGTAGCGCCCTGGTTGGTGGAGGCAATGACGAAGATGTCGGTGTTGTTGTGGTCGGCGGCGTTGTCGGCGGTGTCGCCGACAACCGCAAAGTCCTGGGCATCGTCGTTGCCATCCAGGTCACCCTGGTCGGCGAAGGCCACATAGATGCGGCCGCGGTTCGGGCCACTGCTGCGGTCAACGTCCATCGACAAACCCATCCAGATGCCGCGATTGGGTTGGGCCGGGATTTCGTATTCGCCGTAGCCATCGGGGACGACCGTGCCTTCGTCGGTGCCGTCAAACCCCAGGCCGCCCGCGAAGGGGTCGCGGAAGCCGTTCACATAGCCGGTGTAAATGGTCTTGTCCACGCCCCATGTAGCGCCGCCGTCAAGCGAGACGTCAAAGCGCATGAGCGAGACGCCGACAGTGCCGGTGTCTTCCCACACCACGTAAATCTCGCCGTTAGGGCCGATGGCGGGAATGGAGTCGATGGCATTGCCGGCAGGCAAGGCTGCAGGCAGGGCTTCGTCGCCCACCTTCGCCGGTGCAGTCCAGGCCAGGCCGTCGTCTGACGTGGCCGAATAGATCACGCGGTTCTCGTGCCAGACGATCACGAACTGGTCTTGGCTCAAGTTGCCGAACTTCGGGCCCACGGCAACGAATTGCTTGTCGTCGGTGCTGGCGTCAGCATCGATCACGGTGATCTGCCCCGCCGTCCAGGTCAGCCCGCCATCGTTGGACACGGCTGAGGCGATGATGTGGTCGTCGTCATTCACATCGTCGTGCAGGCCGTCGGCGCCCAGGTTCAGGTTGATGAGGTGGGTGTACAGCGCGCGGCCGTTGCGGTCGAACACGATGGTCGGGTCGCCATGCGAGCCCAGAGGCCCCGGCAGGATGGCCGGCAGCGGGATGACTTTCTGCACCCAACTCATGCCGCCATCCTGGCTGACCCAGACGCTGTCCACGCTGGGGTTGCCGAAGATGCCCACGCCCTCATTCGCGCCGATGATCAAGTTCTTGGCATTGGTGGGGTTGACCGCGATGGTGACTTCGTCTTGCCCGCCGGCCAGCTTGCTGGCGTTCACATCGGTGGCGATGGCGGCGAACTGCGGCACCACCACCTTGTGGCCGATGCTGTATTTGTCGGCCAGGTCCCAATCGTTCTCGGTGCCGCCGCTGAGTTTGGTGGTGGTGAGCTGCGTGGCGGTGACGGCGGTGACTTGTGCGCTGGAGCCATCGGTTAAATTGAAGACGGTGTCGCCCACCAAGACCTTGCGTGTGGCAATGAAACCGCCTGCCGTGTCGATGACCAAGGTGCCGCCGGCGTTCGCGCTGGTCACCGTGCCATCGTCCCCCAGGCTGACGGTGAAGGTGGCGTCAGCGGAGAGGTCGCGCACCGCGGTGACCACCGGGTTCACGCCGGTCACAGCCACTTCGCTCTTGATGTCAACGCCCTTGCCGCCGCGCACGGTGTTGAGCTGGGTGGTGCCAGCCAGATCAGACAGCGCACCCGGCACCGTCTTGCCCAGGTACACGCCCACCACCATGGTGGGCAAGAAGCCCACGTCGGCATGCAGGCGAACGATGGAGTTGCTGGTCACTTCCAGCAGCGGGCCCAGGTCGAGGTCGAAGTTGACCGGGTAGTCCTTGGTGGTGGAGGCGCTGGGAATCAGCTTGCCGATGTCTACCGTGAGTGACTTGTCTGTACCGTTGTAGTGCACCACACCGCTGATACCCAAGAGCTGTGTGACGCGGAAGGCCAGGCCCTGGGCGCTGTCGAAGGTGGCCGAGTTGTCGGCGCGCAGCAGCTTGGCGGTGTCGTCGCCAATGGCGGTGTTGTCGGTGGTGGCGCTGGCTTCCAGCGTGGCTTCGGTCACCGTTTCATCGGCGGGCAAGGTGCCGCGTTTGACGGTGAACTTGAGCACCGCCTTGTTGGCCAACTTGTTGTTGGTGGGCGTGCCCGTTTGCGAGGTGGCGAACACGGGCACCGCCGCAAAGCCCAGGATGGCAAAACCGCCAGCGTCGCCGGCGCCCACTTCCACCTGGAACGAGGTTACGGTGCTGTCGAGCAACTCGAACTTGATCTTGGTGCCGGCCGTGGCGCCGTGGCTGATGCCCTGCGCAATGAGCACCTTGTCGAGCTTGGCTGCGGCCAGCGCGGCGTTCACGTCGCTGATCAACCGATCCGCGCCATCTTTCTTGTTGTCCAGGCCGTCGTCGAACAGCACGCCGTCTGAGAACGATTCGGCGAAGTCGAGCACCGCGCCCACCGCGCCTTCAACGAAGGGGATGTTGATGCTTTGGATGGTCTCGCTCTGAGCCAGGTTCTTCAGCTGATCTGACACCACGCCGAGCAGGCTCACGAAGCCGGCGGCGCTCATGTTTTCAAAGTCGAGCAGCTTGGCCAGGTCAGCCGCGGGGTTGGCCACTATCAACGTGCCCAGGTCACCCAGGTTGCTGATGTCAATCGTTAATGTTGACAAGGCCGAGGCCGGCACCACCAGGCCGCCCACCGACGCCGACAAGGGCAGCTCGGCATGCAAGGTACCCGTGAGCACCGGCGTGCCGACCAGCTTGCCGGGGTTGCCCAGGTTGCCGAACAGCTCGGCAATGCTGATGCGGTCATCTTGAACGGGGCCGGGGTCGGTGAACGGCAACATCAGGTCAATGTCATTCACGTGGAACTGCCCGTTCACCACTTGCACTTCCAGGAAGCCCAGGCGCGCGCTGGCATTGATGCCGGTGGCGTCGAGGTCGCCCAGTACATGCACGCTGGCGCTCTTGAAGAAGAACGAATCAAGCAAGGGCGTGTTGCCAAAGAGGTCATCGAGATCGACCCCCACGTCGAGCGCAAAGCCCACGGTTGCGGAGAGGTTGACATTGGCCGAGGCGCTGACATGCGCCACGTTGGCAATGTCGAAATCGAGGTCGAGCTTGGGTGTGGCGGTGAAGGTGTGGTCAAACGCCAGGTGCCAGGTCAACTCGCCGTTGGCCTTGTTGTAGGCCAGGTTGAACAGCGTGGGGTCGATGCCGGCCTTTTGCGCCAGCAGCACCACGAGCTGCTGGGCCGAGATGTTGATGGAGCCGCCTTGGGCCACGTTCAACAAGGGGTCGACGATGTTTTCATTGAAGCTGTCGATGACGTTGATCAGGTCATCGAGCACGCTGGGCGCGAAGGCGATTTCCACGCCGATGTTCACGTCACCCGACAGCGTGAGCGTGTGGATGTTGTCGCGCAGCGCTTTCAGTTCGGCCAGCACGTCGTCGGAGCTCACCTCCAGGAAGCGCAGGAACGACACCACATCAGCGCCCGCATTGGCGCCTGCGGCAACGGTGAAGTCGGCCGGGTTGGTGATGTTGGCCCAGCTCAGCTTCACGCCCGCGGTGGCCAGCACGATGCCGCTGGCGGCCATGCCGGGCAGCAGGGCTGAGACTTCCAGGCGCGTGTCGAGCACCACATCGGGCACGGCGTCGCCGTCGGTGGTGGCGCTGAAGCTCACCAGCGCGCTGGGGTTCGCGGGGTTGATCAACTCGTTGGCGCGGATCAAGCCATCGGGTACGGCGCCGGGGTCACCGAAGCTGAACTTCAACGTGGCGCCTGGGTCGAGCACCAGCGTGGCCGCGGTCATGTGCACGCCCAGGAAACCCAGGATGCCATCGGCCACGGCAGAGCCGTTCACAGTGAGCGCGGTGACGGTGATGCTGGGCAGCACCAGGCCGGTGGTGCGAACGAAGAAGCCGATCGAGTCCATGCCGAAGGCCACGCTCAGGTCGAGCGTCATGTCCACATCGGCCGAGCCCGCGAGATCGACCAGGCCGAATACGCTCAGATCGATCACGCCATTGAGCTTCAGGCCCACGGCATGCACTTCGTAAAGCAAGTCGGCGGTGAGGTCGGCGTCGAAGCCCGGGCCTGAGAGGTCGGCCTGCGAAAGCGTGACGTTGTTGGGCACGGCATCCAGCGCTTCAAGCGCGGCTTCTAGCGCAATCGGGTCCAGCGTGCCGCTGGCCAAGGAGTGGATGTCAAGGCCGCCGGCCTGGAGCAGGCGCAACAGCACCGACCTGGCGCCGTCGAGCTGAATGTTGGGGCTGCCCGGCACCCGGCTGGAGCTGACCAAAGCCGTGTCGCTGGGGCGCAGCTTGTCAACCACCATGCTGTTCAGGGCCAGGGCCAGTGATTGCGCACTCAGGCCGGGCACGGTTGTGTCCTGCGTGGCATCGGTCATGCCACCAGACAGCGCGTCGGCAAAGGCCTGCAGGCCGTCGCCCACGCCTTCAACGCTGGGGATGACGAGAAAAGTGTCGTTCACCTGGTCGAGCAGCGTCCAGGTCACGTTTTGCAAAGCTATGTCACCAAAGACATCCACCATCACGCTGAACTGCGAGCCGCTGGCCGGGGTACCTTTCTGCTCGTCAAAGACCGCGGCGTTAGGGTCTTGCACAGCCTTGATGAACAGACTGTCGCTGCCGCCCCCACCGCCAGTTACCGTGACCGTGGCGTTGCTGCTGGCCACGCTGCCAAAGGCACCGTCGATGGTGACTTCGTCAATGCCGTTGCCGGAGATGTCGATGACGATGCTGCTGAGGTTCGCGTAGGGCACGCTGAAGCTGGGCGTGCCGGGCTCTACGCCACCCTGCGCAAACTGGAAGACATTGAGCAACCAGGGCTGCAAGGCGTCACGGCGCAGGGTGATGGCGTCGTTGCCGGCGGTGCCGGTGATGTTGAGCACGGTGGGCGTGGCGAGCGTTTTGCTGGCATCGCTGAGCGTGAAAGCGCCGCGGCCAAATGTGCCCACCAGCAGCAGATCGTCAGTGCCGCCCACGCGTTGCAACACGGTGTTCAATGCATTCGGCAGCCCAGTGCCATATTCATGCCACGGGCCATCGGTGATTTTGCGGAACACGCCGCCTTGGCCGCTGACCAGCACCACATCGGTGCCCGGCACAGTTGTATCGACAGCGATCTGCTGCAATAGCGCGGCCCCGGGCAGGCTGCCCAAGCCCGCAGAAATGTCTTTCCAGACATGGGTGTTGCCCACTCCGCCGCTGGCATCAAAAACCTTGGTTTGCCCGGCGTTGGGTGAAAACCAAATGCTGCCCGCGGCATCGAGCACAAACACGCGCTTCCAGTTGCTCGGGTCAGCCGCGATCGCCACCACAGCCGTGTTATTGCGCTCCGTGGTGTAACTGGCCACGGCTGCCATGGCGCCACCTGCCACGCCAGCATCGGTGCGCAACCACAAGGCGTTTGGCCCGGCGCCGGGGTCGGTACCGGCCCAGATGACGGTAGGCTTGTTAACACCACCTTCCACGCCACCGTAGATCAGGGCGCGCACTTCGCCCATGTCGGGGCTGACCAGGCCGGTGCCGAGCTTGGTGAGCGTGCGGCCGAGATCGGTGGATTCAAAGAGGGCGTGGGTGCCGATCAAGAGTCCGTTTTGAACGACCTGATTGGTGACGAAAGGCGTGGTGAAGCGCTTGTCGGTGATGCCGCCGGCCACGGTAAGCGCAGGGGCTCTTTCCACCAGCGTGCCGATGGGCAGCGCGTTCGGCATATTGTTTTGCAGCGTCACCAACTGTGCGCCAGCGGGAAAGCCCGCGCCGGCCGCAGCCACCGTCTGCACCACCGGTGCAAAACCGCCCAATTCAACGGTGTCGTTGGCCTGAATGCCGCTGCCCGCAGGCACCACAAAAGTGGTTCCATTGACAGCTATCGCGCTGAGCGTGGCCGAGACGATCTTGAAGCCACCCAGATCCGGGTTGCTGACGATGGCGTTGGCGCCATTGAAGCCGACGTAGGCGCCATCGCCCTTGGCCAAGGTCTGCCAGACCGCAGAATCGGTGGCGCTTTGCAGCGCGTCGCCAATGTCCTGCGTGCCGCCAACGATGACGTCATTGACGGGGTCGTAGGCCAATGAATAAAACTCGGCCAGGCTCAGGTCGCTGTTCAGCGAGCGCCAGGCACGGCTTGCGCTGCCGGCATTGCTCAGTTCGTAAATGCCGCCGTCATCCACGTCAACGAGGTGAATACCGCGGAACACGCCATTACGTGAGTCAGCATGCGGTGCGGTGTTGTTGGCCCCGTTGTCGGTGATGGCACTCCAGGCGCTCACACCATCAAAACGGAACAAACGGCCGGTGAAGTCCACCGCGCCAATCGCGTTATTGGCCGGGACGGTGATGGGCTGGCGGTCTCCCGAGATGTAAACCACATCGGGGTTTTGCGGGTCTACCACCAGCGCGAAGTGGCTGTTGCCTTGCGCGCCGGGCTGAATGCCGTGGAAGCCGCCCGTTGCGGGCGTGGGGTCCATCGTGCCGGGTTGCGCCAGTTGAGTGAAGGTGCCACCCAAATCATCACTGCGAAACAACCCCGACAAACGGTGTTGCGAACCTTGAAACACCTTCAAGTTCGCGCCCGTTCCGGCATTGGTCCAGGCGAAGTTCAGGCCGGGCGCGAGCGCTGCTTCGTCAGCTTCGTCGGTGGCGCCGTCGCCATCGTTGTCGCGGCCATCGGTGCCTCGGCCTACGAAGGTGATGGTGCGCTGCCCGCCGGCCACGGCGCCCACCGAGGCCACACGCAGCACGTCGATCAGCGCGGCTTCGCCCGGGTCGTTCACGGCGTCGATCAAGCCGTTGTTGTCATTGTCAATGCCGTCAGTACCGGCGCCTGAAAGCCGAAGCAGATCGTCGCTGCTGATGAGGCCACCGTATGCGCCATCAAACACCGTGCTGGCAGGCACTTGAATACTCAACGCCCCCTTGGCAGCAGGCGCGGCCAGCTTTTCGGTGTCGCCAATCAAGGCCACGTACAAGGGGTGGCTGGCGCCATCGGGCAGCGGGCTGCTGGCCAGCACGATGCGTTTGGCATTGGCCAGGTTGACCAGGCTGGCATTGCCGGCCACGGCCGCCCAGGTGGCGCCGGAATCGTTGCTCACGAACACGCCCCTGCGCGGCACGGCGGCGTACACGCGCGTGGGGCTACCCGGGTCTTGCACCAGGTCGCTCACCGCGGTGTTGAAGAGAATTTCCCCGGTGTCGTCAATGCCATTGACGGCGTCGTCGTCAATGCCGTTCTTCAGGCCGTTGGCGATATCGACGAATGTTGCACCGCCATCGGCGCTTCGGAACAAGCCGTTGCTGGCGTTAGCCGCATCGGTTGCCACCACCAGGTCGCCATTGGCCAGGGCCTGGAGCGACACGATCTTGCTGCCCGCCAGTTGGCGCAGCAGGGTCCAACTGGCCCCGCCGTCTACCGATTTCAAAATGCCGGCCGAAGTTTGCACGCCCAGGTTGGCAAACAACGAGCCGCCGCTCGAGACACTGCCGGTGCCGGCATAGATGACGAGCTCGTTGGCCGGCGTGGCGGCCGTGACCGGTGTCACCCGATCGGCCTTCACGGGGCTGATGGCCAGGGCGCTGATCGACAGTGAAGGGAACTGGCTGGTCAGCGCCTGCCAGTGGTTGACGATCAGCTCAACCCGGTTGTTATGCGCCATGCCCGCCGGCGTCGCGTTGGTATCCACGGGTGCCAGCTCGCCCTGGCCCGATGCCGTGAGGCGTGCGGGGGCAATGCCGGCGTCGGTGAGGAATTGCTTCACTGCGTTGGCCCGCGTCACGGAAAGCGGCTGGTTCACCGTGGCCTGGTCGGCAACGTCGTCGGTGTGGCCCACGATGTTCACGGCCAGGCTGGGGTTGGCTTTGAGGAAGTCTGCAAAGGAGGCCAGGCGCGCGTTGGCCGTGGCATCGAGCGTGGCCGTGTTGGTGCTGAACAAAACCGAGATGTCACTGTTTTTCCAGACCCCGCCGCCCACGGTGCCGATGAACAGGCTTGCCAGATCGAATGGCGCCAGCGCCACTTCTTGCACCGCGCCCGCCACTGCGTTGTCGGGCGGCAGGCGCACCTGCCCCGCCTGCACGGCGCCGGGGCCTTGGCTCACCCAATCGGCCAGGCCCGTGGTGAGCAGGGTCTGGCCGGTGAAAGCGGGCGCCGCGCTGATCAAGCTGGGAGCGTCGAACACTGCGCTCTCTAGACCGGCGATGCCCATCAAGGGCAGAGTCGTCACCGTCAGCACAGTGTTTGACAGCGTCACCGGCGTGGCAGAACGCATCACCAAGGTGTCAAAGCCGCCCGCTCCGCCGTCGACGGTGCCCGTGATGGCGCTGCCTTCAGCGAATTTGAAGGTGTCGCGGTTGGCGCTGGCGCCGGTCAGGCTTTCAATGCTGGTGAAGGTGATGCCACCGGCAGCGGCAACCTGGCCTGCGTCAATGCCTGTTAGGTTCCAGGTTAAGTCGCTCAGCCCCGTGACGGCCAACTCGTCACCATCACCCAACACGCTGGGGTCGGTGAAAAAGACGGCCACGCTGAAGGGGGTGGTGAGATCCACCCTCAGGTGGTCTGCCGTACCCGCCAGGCCGGTGATACGCACGGAGCCGGTGTCTGAAGCCAGGTGGCTGCCCAGCACCGCAGACGAACTGGTGTTGATAATTTGAATGTCGGCGCCGACTTGCTTGAGCGTGACGTCATGCACCGTGGTCATGACAAAGGCCAGGTCACTAGCCAGCAACAAGCGCGGCTCCATCGCCTCCAGCGGCGCCCACTTTCGTGGCGCCGGCCCGCGCCGCAGTTCCGGTTTACGCAAGGCGCTGTAGCCCTTGGACAGCATGCTCAAGAGTTTGGTGGGCTTGAGATAGCGCGTGTCGGACAGGTTCATTCTTGTCTCCAATGAAAACGGGCCCCAACTTGCCTACACCACGGCAGGTGCAGCCCCTAGGCCAGGTCGATATCGCTTGACGATAGGTGGTACCAGTTCGCACCGCCATACCGCACATTGAACTGGGAGCACCCAAACAAGCCGCCGCATGACCCACCCCCTGCAATTCGGGGGTGGGTCAAGCCGCATTCACAAGCGGGCCAGCTTGTGACTGGCACCGCGTTCACCACTCAATTGCAGCTTTAGCGCCGCATTCGGGTTGGCCTGCTGCGCGCTTTGGCCGAGCTGGCTTACAAAGCGCTGCTGCCAATCAGCCTGCGCCGCGCGGGCTTCGCGCTTGCGCTGCAGCGGGTCGTCTTGCGTCCAGTCGATCTCAGGCAGTTCGCCCGGTGTGGCCTGTGGCCGCAGTGCCGCGGGGGTGTCGAAGCCGAACACCGGCAGGTTGAACGCGCGTTCCGGCGTGGCGCGCTGCCCCGCCCCAAGCTGCTCGCTCATCACACCCGTGCCGTGGCCCAGGCCCATGGCGTGGCCCATTTCGTGGCTGATGACCGAGAGCAAGTCCATGCGCCCCGCAGCATTTGAATTCGCCCGCGCATCGAGCACGCTGCCTGTGCCCGCAAATTCGCGGTCATCGCCCGGGGTGCCGTCAATGAACCAGCCCGCACCGGCAGCGTTCACGTCCACCGTGATCACGCCGTTGGCGTATTCGGCCAATTGCCCGCCCGGCAGATCGGCCACCGCGAAGCTGATGCCTTTGAGCACCGCCAGGTGCGACGCGTCTT
Organism: Burkholderiales bacterium; assembly: GCA_031418595.1. Lineage (GTDB taxonomy): Bacteria > Pseudomonadota > Gammaproteobacteria > Burkholderiales > Burkholderiaceae_C > Rubrivivax. The sequence continues at coordinate 10,897 of JANOXU010000088.1, read as the reverse complement.
CCACCCGCGCCCAGCGCTGCTGTGCTTCGATGGCCAGCGGCACGATCTGCGCCGTGCTCAGCGTGGCCGTGTTGGCGCTGCTGCTGGCCACCGTGGCCGTCATGTCCACTGACGCGACCAGCGCCGCCGGCACCGCCGGGTCGTTGGTCTTGACGGTCACCGAGTCGAAACTCGCCGCCGCACCCTTGCTGAACAAGCCAAAGCGGCCATCCACACCCACGGCGTTGTAGACAAAACCCACCGCCGCCTGGCCGTTGAGCGTGACGCTCACGGTGGCGCCGCGCACGGAAACGCCCAGCGTGTAGTCAGTCGTCGCATTCAATGCGGTGTTAGACACCACAGCGTCGATGCTCCAGCGTGCCGCGGTGCGGTGGCCGATGAGCACCTGCTTGGCGGCCACGTCGAACGCCGCGAACTTGAAGTCGGTGTCGCTGTAGCGGTCGAACACGATGCCGGCGCGGCCGCTGGTCTTGAGCACCGTGCTCAGGTCGATCAGCGAAGTGGCCTGGAACTGCGCCACGCCGCTGAGGTTGAGCAACTGGATCGCTGTGTCCTTGCCTGCCGTTGGCGCGCCATTCAGCCGGCCCGCGGCCGCGGCCCAGGTGCCGGTGCTGGAATTGGGCACGGCGGTGGTGATGGCACCGGCGCCGGTGGTGAAGTCTTCAGTGCGCGTGACCGTGGCCGCCGGGGGCACCACCTGCACCGCAATGTTGTCCATCGCGCCGCGCGACTTGTTGCTGCCAAAACCCACCAGGCCCCAGTTCAGGCCGTAGCTGAAACCATCGACCACCGTGGGCGCGAAGGTGTGGCTGAAGGCGTTGTTGTTGTCGACGATCAGCGTGGCCGTCAGCCCGTTCACTGCCACCAACACGTTGTACCAGGTGTCGTTCTTCACGCTGCCAGGGAACGCCGCCTGCTTCAGCACTTGCCAGCCGGCGGCCGTGCGTTGGCCCATTTCGAGCTTGTTGGTGGACACGTTCAAGCCGGCGAACTTGAAGTTCGTGGGGCTTTGATAGTCGAACACCACATAGCTGTTCGCGTCCCACCCCGCAGTGGGCTTGACCACCTTCACCGTGGCCAGCACCTCGTAATACGAGGGCAGCGCATCGTTCACTTGATACACGCTCACTGCATCGGCGATCTTCGAGGTGGCATCGACTTGCAGCATGCCGCTGGCGACCTGCCAGGTGCCGCTGTCGGGCGCCAGGCCTTGCAGCGTGCCGTCGTTGAAGCCGGCCGTGCGCAACACATCGCGCTTGCCACCTGGGATGTTGCCGGCCTGCGGGTCGGCCGGCGCGCCGGTCTGGTCGTGCCAGGCAAAGTCTTTCTGCCGAATCAGGCCCAGCTCGCCCTGCGGCTCGCCGTTGCGGAAGGCTTGCGTCGGGTCGCCATTGGTGTCTTTGAAGCGCGTGGGGTCGGCACCGTCACTGGCGCTCAGGGTGTACAGGAATTCGGCCAGTTGCGGCTGCAAGGTGCGGCTCACGGTGGCCATGCCAAAGGGGGCGAACGGCACGAGATAACTGTTGAATTCACCCACCCAGTCGATCAACCTGTCGCCACCGGTGTTGCCGATCAACACGTCGCGGCCGGCGCCGCCGAAGGCGCGGTCTTCATAGCTGGCCTGGGTGTCAGGCGCTTCGTTGTCGTTCAACGAGTCGATGGTGTCCTTGTTGTTGGTCTCGTTGCTGTTGGTTTCCAGGTAGTCGTCGGCGTTGAGCAGGTCGTTGCCGAAGCCGGCAAACATGTCGTCGCGGCCGGCGCCGCCCACCAGCCAGTCGTTGCCCAGGTCGCCAAAGATGCGGTCGTTGCCGTCGTTCCAGGCCTCGGGGTAGACCGAGACGAACTGGCCCACCTGCTTGGGCGTTTCGCCCGAAGGCACGTACACACCTTCCTTAGCGTTGAAGTTCAGGAAGAACTCGCCGATGGTCAGGCCGGTGAGGTCGTCCTTCACAGCCATGCCGCTCGTGATGGCCCCGTTGGTTGACGTGACGACGAGCTGAATCTTGCGCCGCGGGTCGTATTCGTCATACAGCGCGAACTCGCCGGCGCGGCGCGTGCGGTCGAAGTGCCAGCCGTCAGCGTCCACCGGGTTGAAGCGCAGGGCGTCCACCGGGTTGAACGGCCGGGCGTAGTCGCTGCGCGCCACGCCGTTCACATCGAGCGAGCCGTTGCCGTTCAGGTCAGTCAGCTCGTAGGTTTGCGTGTAGGCCGTGGCCAGCGCTTCGCCGCCCAGGATGGCATCGTCGCCCGAGCCGCCGTGCAGCCAGTCGCTGCCCAGGCCGCCGAAGATGATGTCGTCGGCGTTGTGCGGGAACGGGTTGTCCAGCGTGGCGCCGCGCTTGTGCGCGCCGTTGCTGGTGGTGAATTCATCGGAGTTGCCGTTGAAGTCTTTATCGAAGCTGAAGGGCGTGAGGTTGATCGCTTTCTTCAAGTCACCGCCAACGTTAACAATCGCCTGCTGGATGTTGCCCGGCGTGGCGATGGCCTCGTTCATCATGTTGCCGTTGAAGGTTCTGGTGTCGAGGTTATCGACCAGCAGCTTGGCGACGCCGTGCAGCGGTTCGCCGTAGGCGGTGGCATTGCGGCTGACCGCTATGCGCCCGTCGTCGCCGATCACACCGTCATTGCCCGTGCCGCCGCTGACCCAGTCGTTGCCATAGCCGGCAATCAGGTCGTCGTCCTGACCTTCGCCGAAGATGACGTCGGCACCGGTCATCGAATACACCGTGTCGTCGCCCGATTCACCGTGGATCTCGTCGCCATTGCCGCGGTCGTTCACCGCGCTGGGGGTGAAGTCGTTGCCGCCTTCGGTGTAGTCGAGGAAGCTCACCGCGCGGGCAATGATGCGGTCGTAAGTGGCCGCGTTGCTATCGCTGCCGTAGCCATCGGCCACGGTGCCGTTGATGTCGTAGTTGAAGTTCAGGAAGCCGCCGGTGCTGACCACATCGCTGGCCGTGGTGTCCACCGTTGTTGAGCGCTGCACCTTGCTGATGCCCACCAGCCGCAGGATGCGGCCGTTGTCGCCAACGATGGTGTCGGCGTCTTGCGCATGGCCGGCCTTGTTGTTGACGATCAAGTCATTCGGGTAGGCCAGCGTCACCGAATTGGCCACCGCGTCTGCCGCCAACAGGCCGGGGCTGCGCACCAAGGTGGCTTCGCCGATGTCGTTGCGCTGGGTGTCAGTGCCGGCTCCGCCGAACAGCAGGTCGCTGCCCTTGGGGGCGCCGATGCCGGCTCGGCCTTCGGGGCGCAACTCGGGCGTGGCGAAGCCATACAGGTCTGAGCTGCCGCCGATGATGTCGTCTTGCCCGCGATTGCCGAAAATCACGTCGTCGCCGCCGTTGCCTTCGATGTAGTCGTCACCGTCGAACTTGCCTTCGAAACTCGCGCGCACCCACAGGTCCTGGCTCGGGTTCATGTTGAAGCCGAAGTTGGCCAGAGCCGTGGGCACCGAGGTCGCATCAAGGCCACGGTTGCCGCCGAACGTGGTGAAGTCGGTGATGGTCACCGAGGTACCCAGAATGTCGTTGCGCACCAGGCTCAATTGCGCTGCGGCCAGGTTGTCCGCGTAGCTGGCACGCGCCGGCAGCGTGGCACCCACGCCCACCGTGCCGTCACCCTGGATCACATCGTTGCCGAGCTGGCCGAAGATCTCGTCTTCGCCCGCGCCGCCGGCGATGTAGTCGTTGCCCCAGAAGCGGCGCTGCACATCGGTTTGGAGGCTGATGGCATCACTGTGGTCGAGCAGGCCGATGTCGTACTCGGCGTGGCCGCTGTTCTTGTCAAGCACGCCAGCGACCAGCACACGCGCCAGGTAGCGCGGGTCTTTCATCGCATTCAGGTCGGGGTTAGCGGGGTTAATGATGTTGTTGGCATTGGCCAGGCCAATCCCGATGAGCGCCTGACCGTCGTTCACGCCAATCGTCACGCCATAGATTGCCGTGCCATCGAGGTTGCGCATGCGCACGTCAAGCTCGTCGGGCCGGAAGCAGATTTCGGCGTTGTCGCCGGCGATGGCGTCGTGGCCGTCACCGCCGTCGATGCGGTCGTTGCCGTCGAAGGCGCCCTTCACGTTGCTGCCGCCGATCAGGATGTCGTCACCCTTGCCGCCGTACAGCGTGTCCTGGCCTTGCTGGCCCATGATGAGGTCGCTGCCGTCTTCGCCGAAGATCAGGTCGTCACCAGCGCCCGTGGTCTTGTCGAAGTTGATCGCCTCGAACAACAGGAAGCCGTTGCGCGGGTCGGGCTGGCCATTGGCCAGCGGCGGGAACAAGTCCCAGCAGATCGGGCGCAGCACCTCTTCGGGAATGAGCGGCTTGCCGTTCTTGCATTCCACGCGACCTTGGTCGCCGAAGACCAGGTCATCACCGCCCCCGGCGTAGATCACGTCGTTGCCGCCGCCACCGAACAGGATGTCGTTGAAGCGGCTGCCGGTGATGGTGTCGGCGCCGCCGTCAATGTCGTCGAAGCCGATGGTGTCGATCTTGCAGATCGCGAACTCGTGCACCGAATACGGCGTGGTGGGCACGTCCATGTCGTCGGCGGTGAAGCGCGCGTTGTCGCCGATGGCCAGGTTGTTGCCGTCGCCGGTGACGATCACATCATTGCCCGCACCGCCGAGCACGATGTCGTTGCGGTCACCCGTGGTGATGCGGTCCGCACCGCCCATGCTGGTGGCACGCGGTGCATTCGGTGCAGTGGAAACGGGGTCATCGAGCGACCAGATGCGGTCGATGTCCATCGTGCGCACCGGGTTGTTCACCAGGTTGTTGCCCGGCTTCATTTCTTCGGCCAGGTAATCCACCAGGCCGTGGTCGCCGAAGACGATGTTGTTGCCGTCGGCGGCTGCCGCAGTCGCGTATTTCGTTGCGTAGGCCGAATCGGTGGTGACCAGCCCGCTGGCGAATGAGTTGATGGTGTCGTTGCCGCCACCGCCGAAGATCATGTCGCGGCCGATGCCGGTGGTGACCGTGTCGTTGCCGTTGCCGAACTCGTTGTTGATGCCGTTGATGGCGCCAAAGTCGATCGTCGTCACCAAGCCCAGCACCTGCACCTGGTAGTCGTCATCGGTCTTGGTGCCGTCCGGGTCACCGATGGGCCGGTTGGCCAAAACCAGCACACCGCTGTCGACGCCCAGGATGCGGCCATGGTCGCCGAAGACGATGTTCTGGCCGGCGCCGGCGTCGATCTGATCATCGCCCTGGCCGCCGAAGATGATGTCGTCGCTGCTGTCGTCGGTGATGAAGTCGAGCTTGCCCTTTACGGCCTCGGTATCGATGCTCTCGACGAGATCCAGCGTAGCCAGGCCGGCCAGGCCGGTTTCGATGACGCCGAAATAGTCTTTGCCCAGGTAGCTCAGGTGGCCCTGGTCGCCGAAGGTCATGTCACTGCCTTCATCGCCGGTGATGGTGTCGGTGCCGTTGCCGCCCAGGATGCGGTCACGGCCCAGGTTGCCGTGGATCTCGTCATCCGCGCCGTTGTTGGGCTCCGCCGTGCGGATGTCTTGCACAAAGTTCACCGTCAAGAGCTTGTCGGTGGCCAAGGTGCCGGGCAGCGGCGGCACGGTGGCGCCGCGTGCGGCTTCCAGCGCATTCAATGCCAAGGCTGCACCCGCGAAAACACGGCCACGCGGCACGTCTTGCGTGACCACGCCGTGGTCACCGAAGATGATGTCGGCGTACTGGGCTTCAACGAAGCCGGCGCCCGCCGTTGAGACGGTGCCCGCGCCTTCGCCGAACAGCTTGTCTTGCCCAGCGGCCATGAGGTCGCGCATGGGCGAGGCGTAAGGCTGAATCGAGGTGCCGTTGTTAACGAAACGGATCAGCCCCGCATTCAGCGTGGGTGCCGGGCTGGCATTGGTGGTGCTGATGGTGAGCGTGCGGGTGGGGATGTCCACGTTCACGCCAGAGTCACCATAAATCTGGTCGGCCCCGCGCAGGCCGCGAATTTCGTCGTTGCCCGAGCCGCCGGCCAGGAAGTCGCCGGCCTGGCTGCCGATGATCAGGTCATTGCCCGCACCGCCATAGGCCGTGAAGCCCACGCTGATGCCGGCCGCTTGGGTGTCGGTCAGGCTCTTGAACAGCAGTTGCGCGTCGATGACATCGTGGCCCGCAAAGGTATAGGGGTTGGCCAGGGGGAAGACCCATTCGTCGTCTTCGTTCTCACCGTCAGCGAACTGGGTGAAGGGGTTGTAGGGCTTCTCGCCGAATTCCAGGCCCAGCGCATCGGCCGGCCGGCCGCTGTACCAGACACCGTCTTGCGAGGTATCGCCATACACCACGAGCGGCGAATTCGGGCCGGCACCGCCGTTCACGGTGATGCGGTCGCCGCCGATGCGAACGCCGTTCACGCCGGCAGCGGTGGCATCCACCACACTCACCGTGCGCTGCGCTGTGCCACCACCCCCGCCGCCGCTGAGCACCAGCACGCTGCCAATGCCCCAACCGTCGAACGCGCCCGCAGGTGCAGGGGCGCCATTGCCGAAGCCGATGACCGTGCGGGCCACCAGCTCATCCGACAGCAGCACTTGCTGGTTCAGATCGAAGCCGTCGTCATACCAGGCCAGGCCGTCTTGCCGCACCACGGCCGTGGTCACACCCAGGCCTTGGACGTTCATGGAGCCACTCAATTGCAGCAGCGCATTGCCCCCACCGTGCACCACCGTCAAACCACCGTGGCGGCCGAACAGCGACACCTGCACCAGCACATTGCTTTGCGCAGCCAGGGGCAGGCCGTTGATGCTGTCCAGCGTGAGCGTCTTGCCATCCGCCGAGATGCCCACCACACGCCACGAGCTTTGCAGCCCGGCGCCTTGCAGCTGCACCTGGTGGCCGACGAGGAAGCCATCGGTGATGTAGTTGCCGCCCACGTCCAGCCGCGTGAGCGTGCCGCCCTTGAGGGTTGCGGTATTGATGGCGGCGATGTTGACGTTGGTGGTGGCGAACACCGCCTTGTCATTGGCCACGATCTTGTGCGCGGCCGTACCGTTGGCCAGCGCCGTACCACCTGTCAACACCAGCAGGCTGTTGTCGCTGGGGTCGAGCGTGGCGTCGTTGATGGCGCTCACCGTCCACACGCCCGGCAAGCTGTCGATGCTCACCGTCTGGCCGACCAGGAAGCCCGCGGCCTTCCAGTCGAAACCGGCCTTGCTCACCGTACCGCCGCCAACTGCCGTGGTGAAGGTGAAGCTGTTCTGCGCCGAAATAGCCGGAGCCGGGTCGAGCGTGCCGTTGATGACCATGCCGTCGTTGCCTTCGCCCAGCAGCACGTTGACGACTTCGATGCTGCTTTGGCCGGTGGCGCTGGTATCGATGGCGAAGCCACCCACGCCGAAGTTGATCTTGCCGAAGCTGATGCCGCCGGGGAAGACGGCCATCTCGCCCGCCGCCGCGCCGGCCGAGCCAATGGCACCGAAGTTCAGATCGGGCGCCATGCCGTAGCCGCGCAGGGTGGTTTGCGTCATCGTGCCCGTGCGGTCTTGCTGGCTCGAATCGTTGAAGATGTTGAGCACGTCGATCTGCTGCGATTCGGGCACCTGCGGCCCGATGGCCAGCAGGTAGGCGTCTTTCTCACCCGGCAGCTTCAGGCCGTTTTGCAGCGAGCGGTTTTCGCCCGTCACGCCGCCTTCCACGGCCACCGGGCCGTGCAGCTTGCTCAGCAAATGCGTGCTGACCGGGAATTCCTTCACCCCGGTGCGCGTGCTGGGAATGCTGAACAGGGTGTCGGCCTTCAACACCACGTTCTGCGCCGTGGCCCAGTTGACCGTGCTGAAGCTGGCCACCGCAGCGATACGCGTGACCTGCACGTTTGCTAACGTTCCAGTAAACCCGGCCGGCAGCGCGCCTTCAGCGGTGAACTGGATCTTCTCGTCATGGCCCGCGTTGTTGCCGCGGATGATGGCGATCTTGAAGTCAGCGGTGTTGGCACCGCTGGTGACGCGGATGCGCTGGCCTTCGATGAAACCATCGGCCAGCCAACTCGACAGATCCGCCCGCTCGATGAGGCGGTTGGCGCCGTCGATGATGACGTTCACGCTGCCTGTGTACAGGCCTTGCAAGGCCGTACCAATTGGCACCAGGGTCACGGCCACGCCGCCAATGCTTTGCACATCGGCCTGGCCGTCGGTGACGATGGCGATTTTCACCGTGGCGGTGGGCATGCTGGTCAGGCGCAAGGTGTAGTCGTCGGTCACACCGCCCAGCACCAACCGGGTTGAGTTATTGCTTTCCTGAACCACCACGCCGGCGGTGTCGTTGTCCAGCACTTCCACGGCCAGCGTGCCCGTGCCCGAACGCAGGTTGGGGAAGACGAAAGTGGCGTCGGTGGTGGTTGCGTCGCGACTGAAGCTGATGACGGCCGTGCCCGAGTCTTCGCGGCGGAAATCGTCGCGCGCCTGGATGGCCAGACGCACCGGGGTGTTCCAGTTGGTCGAGTCAAACGTGATGGTGCGTGCGACAGCGTTGTAGCGGGCATCGCCGCTTGTGACCTGAATGTTCTGGTCGCTCTCAAGATCGAGGTTGAGCTTGACCACCACCTGCGTGTCCGCAGCCGGCGCCTTGGCCAGTTGCACCAGGGCTTCGTCGGTGATCTGGTCTGTGCCGGCGCCTTCGAGCAACAGGGTGCGGCCGTCTTCGGTCAGCGTGCCCTTGGCCACCGCGGTGATGGTGACGCCCGGCGTGTCGTTGTCACGCACGCTCACTTCCACGTCTTTCACGTCCACGCCGTTGAAGCGCGCGTCGCTGGAAATCACGCTGTGCTGGGTGACGACCACGCGGTCGCCTTCGCTGCGCCCGTCATCGGGCGCATAGACGTAGACCTGCTGATCCGTGTTCCAGGTCGTATCTGTAAAGGTCAACACCACCGCGCGGTCGTTCACCACCTTGGGCAGGCCGTTGACGGTGATCGTGTGCTGGAACTGCGTGGGCAATGGCGAGACGAGCGACGCACTCTTGCTCAACCAGATCGAATCACCCTTGCCATTGCTCAGGCCCTGCCCCGTTGGGTTGTTCAGCAGGTCGTCTTCCTCTTCCTGCGGCGAGCGCCCGGCCGAGACGGTGACGTAAACCACGGTGCCGGCAGCCGGCTGCACCGCCAGGCGCACGCCATAGCTGTCGGCCGCCACCGGCCCGCCTTCGCGCACGGCCGTGAGGCCGCTGCTTTCGGTGATGACCACCAGGCCCTCGATGGGCGAGGCCACCTTGTAGTCAATGCCATCCACCAACAAGCCGTTGTACTGCGGGTCAGCCGAGGTGACCAAGTGGTTCAGCGCCCCACTCGTGCCTTCGAGTTCGCGGGTGACGATGTCGGTGGTCACGTCGCTGGCGATGTTGATGGTGTCGCTGCCCAGGCCACCAACCACGCGGTAGCCCACGCCGAAGGCGGTGCTCTGCACGAAGAACTGGTCGTCGCCTTCCAGGCCGTCGATCTCCACCACTTCCACGGTGGTGTAGCGAACGTTCAGGCCACCGCCGAAGATGCCTTTTTCGGTGATGACGAAGTCATCAGCAAACTCGGTGCCCAGAATCACCAGCTTGTCGAAGCCCGTGCCGCCATCGACGCTGACCGGCGCATTGACGTTGTATTGCACCTCGTCGTCACCGCCGCCGGTGCGAATATCGAGCGGCTGCGCGGTGGAGAAGAACGAGCCGATCTTCGGAATCGCCACGCCCTGGGCGTCGGTGACGAGCACGTCGTCGAGCCAGGTGGCGGTGGTGTTCGCATCAGCGGCGTTCTTCACGCCGTCGCCGTTGTTGTCAACGGTCGGGTTCGTGATGTCGAGCGCGTTCTTCAGCCCATCGCCATTCGCATCGGTATCCACCACCGCCGCCAGCGCAAAGGCGCGCACCACGAAGGTGTCGTTGTTGTCGTCGCCTTCCAGGCGCAGCGTGGCCTGGTTGGCATACACGGTGAACTGGTCGTCACCCGTGCCGCCATGAACGAGCATGGGCGCACCAATGCCCGGGCTCAACCAGCCGCGCGTGGTGGCCACCATGTCGGGGAACACGTCTTGCGCCAGCAGCGCGCCTTCGGCGGCGTTGCGCTTGTTGCCAAAGAGCTGGCCGATGCGGAAGTTGTCGTTGCCCGCGCCGCCATCGAGTGTGATGGTGACCGTGGTGTCGTCGCTGGCGAAGTAGTCGTTGCCGCCCTGGCCGAGCACGGTTAACCGTCCATTCAAGGCAGCATCGTAGTTGATGCGCGCCACCTCGTTCGAACTGCCGGTGAGCACATCCACGTCGAGATAACTGTTCACGTCACCATACAGCATGGCCACGTAGCCCGGCCGGCTGGCCGTGGGCTCGCCGGGCAGGAACTGGGCCGAACGCAGCAAGAAGATGTCGTCCACCGCATACGGCGCACTCGTGCTGGGGTTGACGCCGCTGTTGGCGGAGTTGAAGCCGAAGATGGTTAGCGTGTCCACGCCGTCGGCGCTGGCGCCGCTGTCGAGCACGTTGATCACCACGTTGCGCGCATTGCCCTGGCTGCCCAGGGTGTACACCTCGTAGTTGTCAGTGCCGGCCTGGCCGTCGAGCGTGAGCGTGTGCTCGGCCGGTGTCACCTTGTTCGGGCCGGTGGTGGCCTCGGCGTCTTGCAGGTAGAACACGCGCATCAGGTCTTCACCGTCACGCAGCAGCGATTCAGCGTCCTGGCTGCCATGCACGCGGGTCTTGCTGCCGATGAAGACGTAGCCCGGGCTGCCCCAGCCCGTGCTGCCACCGCTGCCGCTGGCGTCACCAAAGTCAATGATGTCGTTGTCGGTGTGGCCCCAGATGTTGGTCAGCGAAACGGGCGCACCCAGGAACGGTGTGTAGCTGCCCACCGTGGCGCCGGTGAGCGAGTTGCCCGCCACCACCACGGCGCCGGCCACCAGGCGGCCGCGCAGCACCATGTTCGTACCCTG
>JANOXU010000087.1:0-11511 GCA_031418595.1 Burkholderiales bacterium | reverse complement strand
CGGCCAAAGCCGGCCGTCCCCCGCGGGGATCAAGGAAAGTGGCAAAGCCACATTTCCTTGAGAGCGCCCCAAGGCCGGCCAAAGCCGGCCGTCCCCCGCGGGGATCAAGGAAAGTGGCAAAGCCACATTTCCTTGAGAGCGGGTTTGACGAGATGTTGTTGTGCGCAGCATGGCAAGGAGGTGACAGATATTCTGGGCCAAGTCCTCGGCAGCGCTGGCGCAGCGGCGCAACGTTTGCCCCACCGCATTCACGGGGGCAGCATCACCAGCCGGATCAGTGCTTGCCGTTGCTGACCGCCAACCCGTCGCCCAGGCCGGCAGCTTTGAGCGTTTGCGTGAACTTGGCCGCGTCTTGATAGCCGATGGCTCGTACACCCGTCAATTCGCGGCCCTGGGCATCGAAGAAGATGGTCCCCGGTGGGCCGAACAGGTGAAAGCGCTTGAGCAGCGCGCGGTCATCGTCATTGTTGGCCGTGACATCGGCCTTGAGCAACAAGGCCTGGCTCATGAGCGCGGCCACTTTCGTGTCGGTGAAGGTGAAGCGCTCCATCTCCTTGCACGACACGCACCAGTCGGCATAGAAGTCGAGCAGCACGGGGCGGGCGGTGGCCCTCAACTCGGCGTCGAGTTCGGCCACGTTGCGAATGGTTTTGAACGTCACCGCGGGGGCCTGTGCCGGCGGGCCCCACAGCGCCAGGCTGGACGGCAATACCGGCTGGATGATCCACACGGCCACGCCCAGCAACACCACACCGAAGACCTTCTTGATGCCCAGCATCCACGGCCCGCCCTTGGGTAGCAGGGCACCGGCCGAGGCCCCCACCAACAGCAGCGGCACGCTCATGCCGAACGACAAGGCCAACAAGGCCGCGCCGCCCAACACCACGTCGCGTGTCTGGCTGATGAACAGCAGCGCGCCGGCCAGCGGTGCGCTCACGCACGGGCTGACGATCAAGGCCGACAACGCACCCATCATGAACACGCCGGCCAGCCGCCCGCCGCCGTGGCCGTGCGACATGTCGGTCAAGCGCCGCTCCAGTGCCGCGGGCAGGCGCAGTTGGAAGACATCGAACATGGCCAGCGCCAGCAGCACCATCACCAGCGCAAAGGCACCCAGCACCCAAGGCGTTTGCAGGGCCGCGGCCAGGCCTTCGCCGGCCAGGCCGGCGGCCACACCGAGTGCCGTGTAGACCAGGCCCATGCCCAGTGAATACACCGCCGCCAGCCCCAGGCCGCGCCCCCGCGAGACGGTGTTGCCGTGGCCCACGATGATCGACGACAGGATCGGCACCATCGGCAAGACACAAGGCGTGAACGCCAGCAACAGGCCCATCAGTGCAAACGCGCCAACGATGGCCCATAACCGCCCGCTGCGCAGGACATTGACAACGCTGGCGCTTTCATCGCTGCCGGTGCTGGGCGCAGGGGCCGCGCCGCCCAGCAAGGCGCTGCCGGCAGCCCCACCCGGCCCGGCCACCGCGAGCATGCGCGCGCTGGCGTTGCCGCCAAAACCAGCCAGGCTGACGTTTGCGTTCAGCGTTTGCGGCGGGTAGCACAGGCCGGCGTCGGCACAACCCTGGCTGGTGATGGCCAGCAAGAATTCAGGCCCGGCTTCGCGCACGGGCACGCGGATGCGCACATCGTCGCGATGGGTTTCGAGGTTCTTCTGGAAGGTCTGGTCGAACTTGACCTTGCCCGGCGGAATTTCGGGCGCATCCAGCGTGGCCGCCGTGGCTTCGAAGCGGAAGGCTTCGCGGTACAGGTAGTAACCGGGCGCCACGACGATGCGCACTTCGGCGGCACGTTCATCAAGCGCGCGAACACTGACCACAAAGGCGCGTTCGGGCTCCAGGAACTCGGCGGCCGCCGCCGCTGCACCCAAGCTAGCAAGGGTGCATGCGACCAGCATCAACCAAAACAGGCGGTGCAGGAAGTTGCGCGGCAAAGTCTTCATCGCAAAGATAGATCGGGGGCGCGCTGCAAAGGGTGCAGCAGCTTAGCCGTAAAAGCGCCGGCGCGTCAGCACCAGTGCCGCGCCATACGCCACAACGGCATACGTCAACAACACGGCCAGGTCGCGCCACCCGTGCAGCGGCCACTGGCCAATGACCAAGGGGCGCACCAATTCCACGGCCGCGGTGAGCGGCAGCCAGCGCCCCAACTCGGCCAACCAGGCCGGCAACTGTGCGCTGGGAAAGTACACGCCGCTGATGAAGGTCATGGGCGTGAGCACCAGCGTGAAGTAGTAGGTGAAAAAGTCATAGCCCTTGGCCAGCGCGGTGAACACCAGGGCCAGGGCCGAGAACGTCAACCCCACCAGGAACAGCACCGGCAACGCCAACAACAACGTGGGCGCGCGGCTGATGTTCAGCGCGGCCAGCACGGCGGTGATGGCGACAGCCGTGATCAGGCTCTTGATGGCGGCCCAGAGCATTTCGGCGAACACGATCTCATCGAGCGTGACCGGCGCATTGAGGATGCCTTCCCAGGTTCGCTGCGTGTGCATGCGTGAGTAGGCGGAATACATGGCCTCGAACGAGCCGGCGTACATGGTGCTCATGCAGATGCTGCCCGAGGCCAGGAACACGATGTAGGGCAGGCCATTGACCGGCCCGATCAACGCCCCCAGGCCGTAGCCGAACGCCACCAGGATGATCAAGGGCTCGGCGATGTTGCCCAGCACGCTGGCCACGGCCAGCTTGCGCCAGACCAGCCAGTTGCGACGCACCACGCTGCCCAGGCGGGGCGTGAGCTGCGGTGGGGCGAACCATTGCACGTTCACTGGTGTACCTTCGTGCTTCGCACTGCGGTATTCGCCTTGGGAGCGGCCCGGCGGCTCACGCGTCGTCGCGGATCTGCCGCCCGGTGAGTTTGAGGAACAGGTCTTCCAGATTGGCCGGCCGGTGCAGGGTGCGCAGCGTGGGTTGTTCGCCCAGTGCGCGCAGCAGTTCGCGCGCGTCATCGAGATAGAAGAACGCCGTGTCACCACGCATCTCGAAGCGCTGCGCTAAGTGGCGGCACTCCTCGCCTACGGCCGCAGCGCCGTCGCCATAGACCTCGACCACCTCGCGTTCCAGGTGCTGCTGGATGAGTGCGCGCGGTGCGCCTTCGGCCAGCTTGCGCCCTTGGTCGATGACCATCAGGCGGTGGCACAGGCGCTCGGCTTCGTCCATGAAGTGGGTGGTCAGCAAGATGGCCTTGCCCTGACCCAGCAGCAGCTTCAAACGTTCCCACATCAGGTGCCGGGCCTGCGGGTCCAGCCCGGTGGTGGGTTCGTCAAGCAGCAGCACGTCTGGATCGTTAACCAGTGCGCGCGCCAGGCTCAGGCGCCGGCGCATGCCGCCTGAAAGTTCACCGGGCTTGGCGTTGGCCTTGCTTTGCAGCGCAGCAAATTCGAGCAGCTGGGGCACGCGCTCGGCGAGTGTGGCTCGGCTCAGGCCGAAGTAGCGGCCGTAGACATGCAGGTTCTCGGCACAGGTGAAGTCGGGGTCGAGCATGTCGGCCTGCGCCACCACGCCCAGGCGTTGCTTGATCTGGCGCACCTGCTCGGGCACGCTCAGGCCGAAGAAGCTGATGCGCCCGGCATCAGGCGGCGTCAGGCCCAGACACATGCGCAAGGTGGTGGTCTTGCCCGCACCGTTGGGGCCGATCACGCCAAGGCATTCGCCGCGGTTCAGCTCCAGGCTCAAGCCATCGACCACCGTGTTGGTGCCATAGCGTTTGACGAGCTTGTCGGCGCTGAACAGCGGCGGGGTGGCGGTGTGATACGTCATGTTGCGCTCAAAGCAAAAGGGCCAGCTCGCGCTGACCCTTTCTGCCATGCCTTCGCATGCAGGCCGCTGTTATTCAGCGCTCGGCTCGGCGCCTTCAGCCGCCAAGGGCTCGGGCCGGTCGACCAGCTCGACAAAGGCCATGGGTGCGTTGTCGCCAACACGAAAACCCATTTTCAGGATGCGCGTGTAGCCGCCCGGGCGGGCGTTGTAGCGTGGGCCGAGCACGTTGAACAGCTTGGCCACCACATCGCGGTCGCGGGTGCGGTTGAAGGCCAGGCGGCGGTTGGCCAGGCTGGGCTTTTTGCCCAACGTGATGAGAGGCTCGACCACACGGCGCAATTCCTTGGCCTTGGGCACCGTGGTCTTGATGGCCTCGTGCGTGATGAGCGAATTGCACATGTTGCGCAGCATCGCTTGCCGATGCTCGCTGGTGCGGTTGAGTTTGCGAAGTCCGTGACGGTGGCGCATGGAGCGCTCCTTTCTTTGGTTTTGCCTGCGGCCGTGTCAGGTACCGCGGGTGGGCATGCGCAGGGGGCGCAGTGCTCAGTGTTGCTTAGCGTTTGTCCAGGCCCTGCGGCGGCCAGTTCTCCAGCCGCGCGCCGAGCGTCAGGCCGCGCGAAGCCAGCACTTCCTTGATTTCGTTCAGGCTCTTGCGGCCCAGGTTGGGCGTCTTGAGCAATTCGGTTTCGGTGCGCTGGATCAGGTCGCCGATGTAGTAAATGTTCTCGGCCTTGAGGCAGTTGGCCGAGCGCACGGTGAGTTCGAGCTCGTCGACCGGGCGCAGCAAGATCGGGTCGAAGTTGGCGCTGGCGCGGGCCGGCTGGTCGATCGGGAAGATCTCGTTGGGTTCGAGCTGGGCGAAGATGGCCAGTTGCTCAACCAGGATCTTGGCCGACGCGCGAATCGCTTCCTCGGGCGAAATGGCGCCGTTGGTTTCGATCTCCATCACCAGCTTGTCCAGGTCAGTGCGCTGTTCGACGCGGGCGTTTTCCACCGCGTAGCTGACACGGCTGACCGGCGAGAACGAGGCATCCAACACGATGCGACCAATGGCCTTGGTGGGCTCGTCGCCAAAGCGGCGCAGCGTGCCGGGCACATAGCCGCGGCCCTTTTCCACCTTGATCTGCATGTCGAGCTTGCCGCCTTGGCTGAGGTGGGCAATGACGTGCTCGGGGTTGATGATTTCCACGTCGTGCGGGGTCTGGATGTCGGCCGCCGTGACCGGGCCTTCGCCCTCTTTGCGCAGCACCAGCGTGACTTCATCGCGGTTGTGCAGGCGAAAGACCACGCCCTTCAGGTTGAGCATGATGTGCACCACGTCCTCTTGCACGCCGTCGATCGTGGAGTACTCGTGCAACACGCCGGCAATGGTGACTTCGGTGGGCGCATAACCGACCATCGAAGACAGCAACACGCGACGCAGCGCATTGCCCAAGGTGTGGCCGTAGCCGCGCTCGAACGGCTCAAGGGTGGCCTTGGCACGGTTGGTGCCCGCAGGCTCGACGTTGATGGCTTTGGGTTTCAGCAGAGTGGTTTGCATGGAGTCCTGTTCCTCTCAATACCCTCGGTTCGTTACACCGATAAGGCTGATGGATGACAGGCCGGGCGGGATGACGCGCCTTCGTGCCCGGCCGACACGAAACGCCGGATGCCGTGCCGCAGCGCCAAGGCGCGGCGGCACAACGATCAACGTGAGTAGAGTTCGACGATCAACGATTCGTTGATCTCGGCGCCGAATTCGTCGCGGTCGGGCACCTTCTTGAACACACCTTCCATCTTGGTGGCATCAACCTGCACCCAGGCCGGCATGCCCACGCTGGCGGCGAGCTTGAGCGCGTCGGCAATGCGCAATTGCTTCTTGGCGGCTTCGCGCACCGACACCGTGTCGCCGGCCTTGACCAGGTATGAAGCGATGTTCACCACGCCGCCATTGACGGTGACGCTGCGGTGCGAAACAAGCTGGCGCGCCTCAGCCCGCGTCGAGCCAAAACCCATGCGGTAGACCACGTTGTCCAGGCGGCATTCCAGCAGCGACAACAGGTTCTGGCCGGTGTTGCCACGGCGGCGCTCGGCTTCGGCGAAGTAGCGGCGGAACTGGCGTTCCAACACACCGTACATGCGCTTGACTTTTTGCTTCTCGCGCAACTGCAAACCGTAGTCTGAGGTGCGTGAGCCGCTGGTGCGGCCATGCTGGCCGGGCTTGCTGTCAAACTTGGCCTTGTCGCTGATGGCGCGGCGTGCGCTCTTCAGGTAGAGGTCCGTGCCTTCACGGCGCGACAGCTTGGCTTTGGGTCCTAGGTAACGTGCCACGTTTGATTCCTTTGATCATGGTCTGACGCAACTGCGAGATGCGGGGCACCTGCACACTGCGCGAGTCTGGCGAATGTTTTTATAGCGCTCAGACGGTGGTCTTACGAGGCCGCAAATCGATGCGGCCTTTTTGTGGGAAGTGCTGCCACTTCCCGTTAACAGCCGGCGCCAGAATGGACGCCGGCGTGCAGCAGGGTGAATCAGATGCGGCGGCGCTTTTGCGGGCGGCAGCCGTTATGCGGGATCGGCGTCACATCGGAGATCAGGTTGATGCGAATGCCCAGCGCGGCCAAGGCACGCACAGACGACTCACGCCCCGGGCCGGGGCCCTTGATACGCACGTCGAGGTTCTTGATGCCCTGCTCTTGCGCCGCGCGGCCAGCCACTTCTGCGGCCACCTGGGCAGCGAACGGCGTTGACTTGCGCGAACCCTTGAACCCCTGGCCGCCCGAAGACGCCCAGGCCAGGGCGCTGCCCTGGCGGTCGGTGATGGTGATGATGGTGTTGTTGAACGAGGCGTGAACATGCGCCACGCCATCTGCGATGTTCTTGCGGACTTTCTTGCTCACGCGGCGCGCGGCGGTGTTGGCAGCTGGTTTGGCCATGGTGGTGGGCTCTCGATGTGTGTCGCGTGGTGTTCGGCAGGCGGGGTGGGCTGGAAGAAGCGCTTACTTCTTCAATGCTGCCGCGCCCTTGCGCGGGCCCTTGCGGGTGCGGGCGTTGGTGCGCGTGCGCTGGCCGCGCACGGGCAGGCCACGGCGGTGGCGCAGGCCACGGTAGCAGCCCAGATCCATCAGGCGCTTGATGTTGATGGAGATTTCGCGGCGCAGGTCGCCTTCAATGGTGATGCGGGCGATTTCATCGCGAATCTTCTCAAGGTCGGTGTCGCTCAGATCCTTGATCTTCTTGGAATACTCGATGCCCACCGCGACGCAGATCTTCTGCGCTGTGGGGCGCCCGATCCCGAAAATCGAGGTCAAGCCGATCTCTGCGTGTTTGTGCGGCGGAATGTTGATGCCGGCGATGCGTGCCATGGTGCTTCCTTGAAATCTGTTCTGTGCCTGCTATGGCTTGGATTAACCCTGCCGCTGCTTGTGGCGTGGGTCGGTGCAGATGACGCGCACCACACCGTGGCGGCGAATGATCTTGCAATGGCGACACATCTTCTTAACTGATGCTGCGACTTTCATGCTTGTCTCCGTAAACTCGTCCTGAAACCTGTACTGAAACTCACTCGCGGCCCGCTCATTTCGCTCTGAAAACGATGCGAGCCCGCGTTAAATCGTAGGGCGTCAATTCACCCGTGACGCGGTCACCAGGCAGGATGCGGATGTAATGCATGCGCATCTTGCCCGAGATGTGCCCCAACACGACGTGGCCGTTTTCAAGCTTCACGCGGAAGGTGGCGTTGGGCAGATTTTCGAGAACCTCACCCTGTATCTGGATGACATCATCTTTGGCCACAGCGCCTTAGCTTGCCTTGAAATTTGCCTTCTTCAAAAGCGACTCGTATTGCTGGCTCATCACGTAGCTTTGCACCTGAGACCAGAAGTCCATGGTGACCACCACGATGATGAGCAACGACGTACCACCGAAGTAAAACGGCACGTTGTACTTCAGCACCAAAAATTCAGGCAGCAGGCAGACCATGGTGATGTACACCGCGCCCACCAAAGTCAAACGGGAAAGAATCTTGTCGATGTGCTTGGCCGTTTGCTCACCCGGGCGGATGCCGGGGATGAAGGCGCCGCTTTTCTTCAGGTTGTCTGCCGTCTCGCGGCTGTTGAAAACCAGCGCGGTGTAGAAGAAGCAGAAGAACACGATCATCGCGGCGTAGAGCATCACGTAGATCGGCTGGCCCGGCGACAGTGCGCCTGACAAATCCTTCAGCCAACGCATGCCTTCACCGGTGGCGAACCAACCCACGATGGTGGCCGGCAGCAAGATGATGCTGCTGGCAAAGATGGGCGGGATCACGCCCGACATGTTCAGCTTGAGCGGCAGGTGCGACGACTGCCCGCCGTAGACCTTGTTGCCCACTTGCCGCTTGGCATAGTTGACCAATATCTTGCGCTGCCCGCGTTCAACAAACACCACCACGAACGTGACGCCCACCACCAACGCAAAGATGAACAAGCACACGATGATGCTCATGGCCCCTGTGCGCACCAGCTCGAACAAGCCGCCCAAGGCACTGGGCAGACCGGCCACGATGCCGGCGAAGATGAGAATGGATATGCCGTTGCCCAAGCCGCGCTCGGTGATCTGCTCACCAAGCCACATCAGGAACATGGTGCCGGCCACCAGGCTGACCACGGCCGTCATGCGAAAGCCAAAGCCCGGGTTGATCACCAAGCCCTGCGAGCCTTCAAGCGCCAAGGCAATGCCCAGGGACTGGAACAGCGCCAGGAACAAGGTGCCGTAGCGCGTGTACTGCGTGATCTTGCGCCGGCCCGATTCGCCTTCCTTCTTGATGGCTTCGAGCGATGGCACGACGTAGGTCATCAACTGCATGATGATCGACGCCGAGATGTACGGCATGATGCCCAGCGCGAACACGGTGAAGCGCGACAACGCCCCGCCCGAGAACATGTTGAACAAGCTCAGGATGCCGCCTTGCTGGCCCTTGAAGAGCTGCTCCAACTGGCTCGGGTCGATGCCGGGCACGGGAATGTGCGCCCCCAGGCGATAGACCATCAAGGCCAACAGCAGAAAGATCAGCCGGCGACGCAGGTCACCGAACTTGCCGCTCTTGGCCAGGGTGTTGGCAGTTCTGGTTGCCACTAACGTCCTTTTGCGTACGTGCTCAGGTGTGCGCCGGCCTTAGGCCACGCTGCCGCCAGCGGCTTCAATGGCCGCCTTGGCGCCGGCCGTGGCACCCACGCCCTTGAGCACGACCTTGCGTTGCAGTTCGCCACGCTTGATGACCTTGACGACCTTGATCATTTGCGACACCAGCCCGGCCTGCTTCAGAGTCAGCATGTCGACTTCGTCGGCACCGAGCTTTTGCAGATCAGCCAAAGTGATCTCATCGTTGTAGGCCTTGGTGCGCGACTTAAAACCGCGCTTGGGCAGGCGGCGTTGCAGCGGCATTTGGCCGCCTTCGAAGCCGACCTTGTGAAAGCCACCAGCGCGCGAAGACTGGCCCTTGTGGCCACGACCGGCGGTCTTGCCCAGGCCCGAGCCGATGCCACGGCCAACGCGACGGCGCGCCTTCTTGGCGCCACCGGCCGGATGAATGGTGTTCAGATCCATGTGTTTACCCCTTGCTCACGTGTGTGCTCACAGCACCTTCACGAGGTAGGCAATTTTGTTGATCATGCCGCGCACGGCAGGCGTGTCTTCCAACTCGCGTTCGCTGTTCACCTTGCGCAGGCCCAGGCCACGCACGGTGTCGCGGTGCGATTGCAGGGTGCCGATGGGGCTCTTGACCAGCTTGACCTTGAGTGTCTTGATCTCGGACATTTTTCTCTCCGCAATCCCGCGCTCAGGCCAGGATCTCTTCAACAGACTTGCCGCGCTTGGCCGCGATCTCGGCCGGCGTGGTGCTGCCGTTGAGCGCGTGCAGCGTGGCACGCACCATGTTGTAAGGGTTGGTCGAGCCCAGGCTCTTGGCCACGATGTCGGTCACGCCCATCACCTCGAACACCGCGCGCATCGGGCCGCCGGCGATGATGCCCGTGCCCTTGGGAGCCGGCGCCATCAGCACCTTGGCCGCGCCGTGCTGGCCGCGCATGTTGTGGTGGATGGTGCCTTCACGCAGCGACACCTTCTTCAGGTTGCGGCGTGCGTCTTCCATGGCCTTTTGCACAGCCACCGGCACTTCCTTGGCCTTGCCTTTGCCCATGCCGACCCGGCCGTCGCCGTCGCCCACAACGGTGAGCGCCGCGAAGCTCAGCGTGCGCCCGCCCTTGACCACCTTGGTGACCCGGTTGACCGCGATCATCTTTTCCTTCAGGCCGTCTTCATTGCCTTCGGTCTGGGCGCGGGGTTGAAACTTCGCCATCTTTTGTTTCCTTGAGCGTTGCCGTCAGTACTGGATCAGTGCTGTGGCTTAGAACTTCAGGCCGGCTTCACGCGCGGCATCGGCCAGCGCCTTGACGCGGCCGTGGTACTTGAAACCGGAGCGGTCGAAAGCGACCTTCTCCACACCAGCAGCTTTGGCTTTTTCGGCAATGCGCTTGCCGATCAACCCGGCCGCTGCCACGTTGCCGCCCTTGCCTTCACCACCCAGCAGCGTGCGCACCTCTTTCTCGGCGGTTGAGGCCGACGCCAAGATGCGCGCGCCGTCGTCGGAAACGATGGCCGCGTACACATGTTGGTTCGTACGGTGCACCATCAAGCGTGCCGCGCCCTGCTGCGCGATGCGCGCGCGGGTTTGGCGCGAGCGGCGCAGACGTTGTTCTTGCTTGTTCATCATGGTGCCGCTCCTTACTTCTTCTTGGTCTCTTTGAGAACCACGCGCTCATCGGAATAACGGATGCCTTTGCCCTTGTAGGGCTCGGGCGGCCGAATGGCGCGCACTTCGGCGGCAATCTGACCCACCATCTGGCGGTCAGCACCTTTGATCAGGATTTCGGTCTGTGTGGGGGTGACGCAGGTCACGCCTACCGGCATGTCTTTCACCACCGGGTGCGAAAAGCCGATTTGCAGATTCAGCTTTTGACCTGCGGCTTGCGCACGAAAGCCCACGCCAACCAAGTTGAGCTTGCGCTCGAAGCCCTTGGTGACGCCGCTGACCATGTTGGCCACCAGCGCACGCATGGTGCCGCTCATGGCGTCGGCCGCCGCACTGTCGTTGGCCGGAATGAACGTCACCTTGCCGGCGTCATTCTTGACCTGCACCAATTCGTTAGCAGCCCGCACCAGGGTGCCGTTGGCGCCCTTGACGGTGATGTGTTCGGCCGTGATCGCAACGTCCACACCTTGTGGGACGGCGATCGGCATCTTTCCTACGCGAGACATCTCAGCGCTCCTTGACTTAGGCCACGTAACACAGCACTTCGCCGCCGACGCCGGTTTGGCGCGCTTTGCGATC
Source organism: Burkholderiales bacterium (assembly GCA_031418595.1). GTDB lineage: Bacteria > Pseudomonadota > Gammaproteobacteria > Burkholderiales > Burkholderiaceae_C > Rubrivivax. The sequence continues at coordinate 390 of JANOXU010000087.1, read as the reverse complement.
GGTCATCACGCCCTTGGGCGTGGTCACGATGGCCACACCCAGACCGTTCATCACCTGCGGGATAGCACCACAGCCCTTGTAGACACGCAGGCCCGGGCGGCTGACGCGCTCGATGCGCTCAATCACCGGGCGGCCGGCGTAGTACTTCAGGGCAATTTCAAGCTCGGCCTTGCCGCCGTCGCTCTTCACCTTGTAGCCGTCGATGTAGCCTTCATCCTGCAGCACCTTGGCGATGGCCACCTTCACTTTGGAAGCGGGCATCGTCACGGTCGCCTTCTCAACGCTTTGGGCGTTGCGGATGCGGGTCAGCATGTCGGCAATCGGGTCACTCATGCTCATTGCAATAACTCCTTGTGCCGATTACCAGCTGGCCTTGATCATGCCCGGGAT
>JANOXU010000086.1:0-14529 GCA_031418595.1 Burkholderiales bacterium | reverse complement strand
ACATGCCGATCCACATGGCCCAGACCCTCACTCAAGTGCACCATGTAGCGCTCAAATTCGCGAAGTTCTTCCATCAAGGCTCACCTCATGCTTGAAGAAGTTCACATAATGCCTTGATTTTGTTAACACAGTAAGACTAGTACTCCAACCCACAAATTTCGAAACATGAAAACGCGCCTTCGTCCGCCATGCGTCGTTGCAAATCCGCGCCATAGCGAGAGCTATGGCTGTGGTTTGCGCCTAGCCTGGCAAACGAATCCATCGTTTTCATCGTGTTCCGAAACCTATGGGTTGGAGTACTAGCGCCCAGCAGCCCGGCCCTCACCCCGTGCTGCGCTGCGCCTTTTCTTGCTCGGCCCGCCCGCGTACCAGGGCCTTGGCTTGCGCCCAGTCATCAGCCGTTAACTTGCCCAAGGCGGCAAAGGTGCTCGGCGCGGCCAGGTGGTGGCCACCGTCGATGGCGATGTTCTGGCCGGTGAGGTAGTCGCAACCATCGGCCTGCAAGAAGATCAGCAGGTTGCACAGCTCGGGCATGCGGCCGAAGCGCTGCATGGGCACTTCGTCGGCTGATGCGGCGCCCACGTTGGCCTTGGGGATGGGAGCGAGCTTTTCCCACGCGCTTTCAGTGGGGAAGGGCCCGGGCGCCACGGCGTTGACGCGGATGTTGTGCTGGCCCCATTCAACGGCGAGCGACATGGTCATGGCATGCACAGCCGTCTTCGCCATGGTGCTGGGCAGCACGTAGGCCGAGCCTGTCCACACCCAAGTGACCAGCATGCTCACCACCGAGCCCGGCAGGCCCTGCGCGATCCAGCGCCGCCCGCACGCCAGCGTGCTGTGCAAGGCGCCGTCCATCACCGTGGAGCGCACGGCCTCGAAGCCGCGCGGGCTGATGTCGATGCTGGGTGAGATGAAGTTGGCGGCGGCGTTGTTAACCAAACCGGTGAGCGGGCCGCCGGCCCAGATGCGTTCCACCATGGCGTCGATTTGCGCCGCGTCACGCACATCGCAAATGTGGTGCTCGATGCTGCCGCCATGTTGCGCGCTGGCTTGCAGTTCAGCCACCGCAGCTTGCAGCACGGCTTCGCGCCGGCCGCAAATGAACACCGCCGCACCGTGCGCCACGAAGGCGCGCGCCAGTTCCTTGCCCAGGCCCGTGCCGCCGCCGGTGATGAGGATGCGCTTGCCCGCCAAGACATCGGCGCGAAAGGTGGACGGTGTCATGTGCAAGCCCAGGTTAAACGGGGTTCACGCCCGCCACACCCGCCCGCTGCGGTTTGTGATGGGCAAAGAGGTGGCGGCCGATGATGTGCTTCATGACCTCGATGCTGCCGCCGGCGATCTTCACCACCCGCGCATCGGCATAAGCGCGGGCGATCGGGTATTCCCACATGTAGCCCCAGCCGCCGAAGAGTTGCAGGCATTCATCGACCACCTTGCAGTGCAGGTTGCTCAGCCACATCTTGGCCATGGCGGCGTCGATGGCGTCGAGCTCGCCCTTCATGAAGCTGGCAATGCACTTGTCGGTGAACTGGCGGCCCACCACGGCCTCGGTGTGCAGCTCGGCCAGCTTGAACTGGGTGTTCTGGAACTCGCCGATGGTCTTGCCGAAGGCCTTGCGCTGGGCCGTGTACTCAACGGTGTAGTTGATCACCGTTTCACACACCGTGGCCGAGCGGATGGTCTGCGCCAGCCGCTCTTGCGCCAGCTTGGTCATCATCAGCTCGAAGCCCTGGCCTTCTTCGCCGAGCATGCTGCTGGCGGGCACGCGCAAATCATCAAAGAACAGCTCTGAAGTGTCTTGCCCCTTCATGCCCAGCTTGCGCAGGTTCTTGCCGCGCCTGAAACCGGGCAGGTGCGTGTCGACCAGGAACAGCGTCACGCCCTTGGCGCCGGCCGCGCTGTCGGTCTTGGTGGCCAGCACGATCACATCGCACAACTGGCCGTTGCTGATGAAGACCTTCTGGCCGTTGATGACGAAATCGTCACCATCGCGTACCGCCTTGGTGCGGATGGCTTTCAGATCGGAGCCCGCATGCGGCTCGGTCATGCCGAGTGAGCCGATGGCTTCGCCGCGCACCATCAACGGCAGCCACTTCTTCTTTTGCGCTTCACTGCCGAAGCTGGCGATGTAGGTGGCCACCAGGTCGCAATGGATCATGAAGCCGGGGCCGGAAAATCCCGAGCGCGCCATCTCTTCGAACACCACCACGTCGAACAGATAGTCGGCCCCGGCGCCGCCATAGGCCTCGGGCACGGTGCAGCACAGCAGGCCCGCCGCGCCGGCCTTGAGCCACAGCTCGCGCGGCACCATGCCCATCTGTTCCCACTGGTCGTGATGCGGGGCGATCTCGTTGGCGATGAAGCGCCGCACCATGTCGCGGAACGCTTCATGGTCTTCGTTGAACAGCTCGCGTTTGAACACTCTCTACCTTCAGTAGGACTTGGGAAGGTCGAGCACTTTTTCGGCGATGAACGACATGATCATCTGTTCCGTTACCGGCGCGATGCGGGTGATGGTCACTTCGCGCAGCAGCCGCTCGACGTGGTATTCCTTGGCATATCCGAAGCCGCCATGCGTGAGCACCGCTTGCAGGCAGGCGTCATAGCCGGCGCGCGCACCCAGGAACTTGGCCGCGTTGGCCTCGGCGCCGCAGGGTTGCTTCTGGTCGTACATCCAGGCGCCTTTGAGCGTCATGGCCCAGGCGGCTTCGAGCGCCATCCAGCGTTCGGCCAGCGGGTGCTGGATGCCCTGGTTCTGGCCGATGGGCCTATCAAACACGATGCGTTCGCGCGCGTATTTCGTGGCCCGGCGCAGCGCGTCTTGGCCAATGGCTATCGCCTCGGCCGCCACCAGCAAACGCTCGGGGTTCAGGCTGTGCAAGATGTAGCTGAAGCCCTTGCCTTCAGCGCCGATGCGGTCTTCTTCCGGGATGAACAAGCCGTCGATGAAGATCGCGTTGCTGTCCACGGCCTTGCGGCCCATCTTGGGGATGCGCCGCACTTCGATCTTGCTGCGGTCCAGGTCGGTGTAGAAGATGCTGATGCCGTCGGTGGGCTTGGCGCAGTCTTCTAACTTCGTGGTGCGTGTCAACAGCATGATCTTGCTGGCCACTTGCGCCGTGCTCGTCCACACCTTCTGGCCATTCACCACATAGCCGCCCGGCACTTTCTGCGCAAAGGTCTTGATGGCCGTGGTGTTCAGCCCGGCGTCGGGCTCGGTGAAGCCGAAGGCGCATTGGTCAAGGCCTTGCACCAGGCGTGGAATCCAGCGCGCCTTTTGCTCCGGTGTGCCAAACACCACGATCGGGTGCGGGCCGAACAGGTTGATGTGCACCGTGCTGGCCGCGGCCATGCCGCCGCCATGGCTGGCCACTTCATGCAGCATCACCACCGCTTCGCTCACGCCCAGGCCGGCGCCGCCATATTCGGTGGGCATGGTGATGCCCAGCCAGCCGGCCTGCGCCATGGCGCGGTGGAACTCGCGCGGGAACTGGCCGTCATCGTCGCGTGCCAGCCAGTATTCATCGTCAAAACGCTTCATGACCGCGGCCACGCCTTCACGCACGGCGCGCTGGTCTTCGCTGACAGTGAAGTCCATGGTTAATCCCGCTGGGACAAGGTGCGTAGCGCTTGCGTCAAATGCGGCTTGTCGATCATGGCGCCATCCAGGTTCAGCGTGCCGGCATCGGGCTGCGCGGCGAAGGCATCGACGATGCGCTGCGCATGCGCCAGCTCGGCGGCACTCGGTGAATACGCTTCATTGAACACGGCCACCTGGTCGGGGTGGATCGCCATGCGGCCGCGGTAGCCGCGCCGGCGCGAGGCGCGGCTGCTGGCCACCAGGCCGGCCGTGTCGCGGAAGTCGGCGTGGATGGTGTCGATGGGCGGCACGCCGGCGGCCGCGGCCGCGCACAGGCACAGCGAACTGGCCAGTTCGTACAGTGGCGAGTACGCGCCGTTTTCATCACGGTTGGCCAGCGCGCCGATGGCGGCTGACAAGTCTTCAGCGCCCCAGGTCACTGCGGCCAACCGGGGAATGGCCTGCGCGTAGCTGCCCATGTTGAGCATGGCCGCCGCGGTTTCGGTGGCCACGGGAATGATCTTCACCGTGCCCGCGGCGATGCCGGCGCGCGCTTCCAGCGCATCCAGGCAATGGCTCAGGCGCAGCACATCGGCCGCGCTGTTGGGCTTGGGCAGCATCACGCCGGCCAGGCCGGGCACCACCACGCCGGCCAGATCGGCCATGGCGCCGGCGGTGTCGAGCGGGTTGATGCGAACGAACAGTTTGGCGTTCAGGCTGGCGGCTTGCGCCGTGATGAACTCGGCCGCCATGCTGCGCGCCACACTCTTGCGCGACTCGGCCACCGCGTCTTCCAGATCAAGAATCAACACATCGGCCGGGCTGCCCAGGCCCTTGGCGAGCTTGCGTTCGCTGTCGGCCGGCACAAACAACAGTGACCTTAACTTCATGATGCAGGCTTCCTCAGCATCAGCGCCTGGCGCGTGCACAGGCAGACCTCTTCACCGCGTTGGTTGAGCCCCTGGTGGAAGAAGGTCACGATGCCCGCGTTGGGCCGGCTGTTGCTGGCGCGCAGTTCCTTCACGGTGGTGCGCGCATGAATGGTGTCGCCATGGAACACCGGCTTGGGGAAGCGCGTGTCGCTCATGCCCAGGTTGGCCACCGTGGTGCCCAGCGTGGTGTCTTGCACTGAAAGGCCGATGACCAGGCCGAGCGTGAAGATGCTGTTGACCAGGGGCTGGCCGAACTCGGTGCCCTTGCAGTATTCAGCGTCAATGTGCACCGCCGCCGGGTTGTAGGTGGCGGCGTTGAACCAGACGTTGTCGGCCTCGGTGACGGTGCGGCGAATCTCGTGTTCAAACACCTGCCCGACTTCAAATTCCTCGAACCATTTGCCTGCCATGCTTGTGCCTCGCTGCGCATCGTACGCATGCGTACTATAGCCAGTTCATCGCACCGGCATGCCCGGTAAAACCAGCCTGTGGTCGCTGGCCGTGTCGGGCAGCAGCGGGCCGCGGCGGAACACGCCGCTGGCACGCAGCGCCAAGCTGCCATCGGCCCATACCAGGCCTTGCGAAAAGACCAGGTTCTTCGTCACCTTCAGCACGTCGGCTTGGCCCTGCACCCAACTGCCCAACGGCGCGGGTGCCATGAAGTCGAACTGCAGGCTGATGGTGGGCAAGAAGGTGCGCGGGATGTCGGTTTGATAGTGCGCGGCGGTGGAAATGAGGATGTCGGTGAACAGGGCCAGCATGCCGCCGTGGCAGGCGTTGCCGGGGTTCACATGCTGCGGGCCGACGCGAAAGCCAAGCTGCAAGTGCGCTTCATGCCAGCGCGCGAACAACGGGCCGTTGTGGGTGGCAAAGCTGCCGCCCAGCTGCACGGCCGTGAAGCCGGCGGGTGTTTCGATGTTTGCACTCATAGCCGGCGCGCGATCTCGTCCCACGCATCGGCCAACGTGGCGCGGTGCTCGGGCGCGGCGATGGCGATCAAGGCCTGGGCGCGGGCATGCAGCGACAGCCCGCGCAGCTCGGCCACCCCATGTTCGGTGACGATGGCATCCACCAGCGACCGCGGCACCGTGCACAGCGCTTGCGTGCCCAGCGCCGGCACGATGCGCGAGACCGTGCCGCGCTTAGCGGTGGCGGCCAGGCAGATCAGCAGCCGCCCGCCGGGCGAACCCTGCGCAGCTTGGGCGAACGCAGGCAAGCCGCCGGCGCCGGCCTGAATGGCGCCGCCCGCGCGTTCGGCATTGACCTGCCCGAACAGATCGACCTCCACCGCAGAATTGATGGCCACGAAGCGGGCAATGGTGGCAATGAAAGCCGGGTCGTGCGTGTGGCGCGTGTCACTCAACCACAGCCCGGGCCACTGCGCCGCAAACTCGTGCAAGCGTGCGTCACCCAGCACCACGCCGGTGGTGATGCGGGCATCGCGCTCCAAGGCGCCGGCGTGCCACAACTGGCGCGCCGCGCCCGACACCATGCCGCCGTGAATGCGCAGCCGCCGGTGGCTGTGCAACGCGCCAGCCAACGCCAAGGGCACCGAGCCGACGCCGAACTGCAGCGTGTCGCCGTCGCGCACCAGCGCGGCCACGTGGTGGCCGATGCGGGCTTCGGTGGCGCCCACGTCGGCCTCGGCGAATTCGAGCAAGGGCAACTCGGCTTCAATGGCCAGATCGAGTTCGCTCACATGCACGCGAAAGCTGCCCGCCGTGCGCGGCAGCCGCGGGTTCAGGTGCGCCACGCGGCGCTTGGCGCGCGGCCAAACAATGGGCAAAAAGTCGCTCACCAGGCCGGCGCTGCACCAGCCCTGGGCATCGGGCGGCGTGAGCTGGGCCACGGCCACATCGGGCGCCGGGCCGTCGCTGTAATGGCGCGCGATGCCGCGGTAGTCGAGCGCCAGCAACTCGGCGCGGCCGCTGCTCAAACCGGCGCGCACCGCGCTGGACATGAAATGCGCTTCGAGCCGGGCGTGTGGGTGCAGGGCCAGGTAGTCTGCGCGGTCGATGCCGGGAAACTGCACGCCGCAGAAGGTGACGCCGGCAGCGCGCTGCGGGTCTGCTGCAAGTTCCTGCCGCAACAGCGCCGATTCGTTGCTCAGCGTGGGCACGAAGACGCGGTGCCCCGGGGCCAGCGCGTCAACCAGGCGCTTCATGGTTCGCGGCGTCGCCAGCCAATTGCGCCCAGATCAAGGGCCCGCCGCTCCAGGCCGGGGCCACGCCGGCCAGGCAGGCCGCCACGTCCAGAAACACGGGGTCACCGGCAGCGGGTGCGGCCGCGCATTGCGCAGCGAGCAGGGCTTGATCGGCCAACGGCAGGTTGCGCAGGCGTTGCAGCACGGACAGCGGCCCGGGCGTGGGCCAACCCAAGGCCCACAACTTGGCGGCCAGCGCGGCCGCAGCGTGGGCAGCGTGCCCGTCAGCGCCCACCACTTCGAGCACGCGGCCGTAATCGCCCGCCGGCGCCAGCACGGCCTGGGGCAGTGCCGATGCGGCCGCGGGCTCGTCCAGCACGCGCAGCGCCAGGCGCGTGTGTTCACCTTGCGCCACTTTGACTTCAAGCACATCGCCCGGCAGGCTGGCGTTCTCGCGCACGGTCAGCTTGAGCTTGCCCAGCGCCGCGGCCCAGGCACGGCGGCCGGGGCTGATGGCGCCATGCTCGATCACTTCAATCGTTAGCCCTGCCGGGGCGGCCAGTTCGCGCTCGGCGCGCAGCCGCTCCAGGAACAGCGTGCGGATCATGCGCGCCGCCACCGGGCTGAACATCAGGCGCAGGAACTGGTTCATCTCCACCGCCGTGGCTTCGGCCAGGCTCAGGTGGGCGCCTTTCAAGACGCTGTCGCAAATGGCGCTGTAAGCCGGGTACAGCTCAAAGCGTTCATCGCTCACGCCTTGTTGCGCGGCGATGCTGCGCGCCGTGGCTTCATTCCAGGCCGGCACATCGGCCTGCGCCAGGCGCTCGTATTTGTCTGCCGCGCTATAGGGTTGGCCATGCAGCGAACGCGCCAAGGCCTGCGCCTGACCCAGCAACTGCGCCGCCGGCACCGCGGCGCTGAAGAGGCCCAGTTCCACGGCCGCGCCCGGGTTGATCGAACGTCCACCGAGCAACATTTCCATGGCCGCAGCAAACGGCGCCAGCCGCGGCAGGCGCTGCGTGCCGCCGGCACCGGGCAGCAAGCCCCAGCGCACCTCGGGCACGCCGAGCTGGATGCGCGCATCGTCAGCCACCAGGCGCTGCCGGCAAGCCAGCGCCAGTTCTAGGCCACCGCCCAGCGCAATGCCGTTCACCGCCGCGACCCAGGGCTTGGCTGATTCTTCAAGCCGCACAAACATCCGGCCCAACCGGCCGCAGAGGGCAAACATCTCGGCGTGTGAAGCGCTGCGCGCTTGCGCGGTGTAGCCGCGCACCATTTGCAAGTCAGCCCCGGCCAGAAAGCTCGCCTTGCCGGAGGTGATGACCACACTTTGCACGCCAGCGTCTTGCTCGCTGCGGTCGAGCAAACGTTCCAGCGCATCCATCAGCCCGGCCGAGAACACATTCATCGTGCGCCCGGGCATGTCGATGCTGGCCGTGAGCACGCCATCGGCGCCCAGCACGCTGCTGATCACTGCCGCGGGGTCGTCAACCTGCGCGGCCGCACCGGTCGCAGCCACCGCGCCGCCGGGCGAATTCATGAACTGAACTTCTTGAAGTCTGCCTTGCGTCGTTCGTTAAAGGCGCGCACGCCTTCCTTGCTCTCTTCGGTTTGATAGAAGTGCTTCACGGTCTGGATGCCCTGGAAGCTGATGCCGCGGATGCTCTCGCTGTCGGCATTGAAGCTGCGCTTGGCAATGGTCAGTGCGGTGGGGCTCATCTCGTTGATCATGGCGCACCACTTGTCCACCTCGGCGTCGAGCTGGTCGTGCGGCACCACCTTGTTCACCAGGCCCATTTCCCTGGCTTCGGTGGCGCTGTAGCGCTGGCAGGTGAACCACATTTCACGCGCTTTCTTTTCGCCCACGATGCGCGCCAGGTAGGCCGTGCCCCAGCCCGGGTCGACCGAACCCACCTTGGGGCCGACCTGCCCGAAGCTGGCCTTTTCGCTGGCCAGAGTGATGTCGCAAATGGTGGCGAAGACGTTGCCGCCACCGATGGCAAAACCGGCCACGCGGGCGATGCTCACCTTGCGCAGGTCGCGCAGGGCCGTTTGCATTTCTTCGATCGGCATGCCCACCGTGCCGCGCGGGCCGTACAGGCCGTCTTCGCTCAGGTGCACTTTCTGGTCACCGCCGGTGCAAAAGGCCTTGTCGCCCGCGCCGGTGAGCACCATCACGTTGGCGCTGTGTTCCTCGTCGGCGCGCCTCAAGGCGTCGATCAACTCTTCGAGCGTCTGGTTGCGAAAGGCGTTGTAGACCTCGGGGCGGTTGATGGTGATGCGCACCACACCGTTTTCAACGCTGTACAAAATGTCTTTGTAGGATTTGGTCATGGCGATCAGGTGAAATGAAACGTTAAGCGCCGTGGCGCCCGATGATCGAAATGGCGCAGACGTTCTGGTGCGGGTGGCCGCCCAGGTTTTGCGTCAGGCCGCGATCCACCTGCTTGAGTTGCCGCTCGCCCGCGCGGCCGTGGATCTGCAGGTAGATCTCGTACACCATGCGCAGGCCGGAAGCGCCGATTGGGTGGCCAAAGCATTTCAGCCCGCCGTCGGGCTGCACCGGCAGGGCGCCGCTGCGGTCGAACACGCCGTCAAGCGCGTCGTGCACCACGCGGCCGGGCGCGCTGAATTGCAGGTCTTCCATCAGCACCGCTTCGGTGATGGAAAAGCAGTCGTGCACCTCGGCCATGTGAATTTGCTCGCGCGCGTTCGTGACGCCCGCGCTCTTGTAGGCCCGCACCGAGGCTTCGCGCGCGGTGGCGATGCTGGCGCCGTCCCAACTGTTGAAGCTTTGCTCCTCGCCGTTGCTGACTGAAACCTCCAGCGCCTTGATGGTGATGAGCTCGGCGCCGGGCTTGAGCGCGCGCGCGATCTCGGGCGTGGTGACGATGGCGCAGGCCGCGCCGTCGCTCACGCCGCAGCAGTCGTACAGGCCCAGCGGCGCGGCAATGGTCATGGCCTTGAGCACGTCTTCCTCGCTCACCACGTTGCGCAAGTGCGCCTTCGGGTTGAGCGCGGCATTGGCATGGCTCTTGACTGAAATGTGCGCCATGGCGCGCTTGAGCTCACTCATGGCCAGGCCGTGTTTGGCGGCGTAGGCGCTGGCCAGTTGCGCGAAGGCGCCGGGGGCGCTGGCGTTGGGCAGCCACAGGTCGTTGGCCACACCGCGCGTGCGCACGGGCAGGCCGCCGTAGCCGGTGTCCTTGAGCTTTTCAACGCCCAGCGCCAGCACGATGTCGTACGCGCCGCTGGCCACGGCGTAGGCCGCGCCACGCAGCGCCTCGGTGCCGGTGGCGCAAGCGTTTTCCACGCGCGTGGCGGCGATGCGCGGCAGGCGCAGCGCCACGGCCAGCGGGCCGGCCGTCTTGCCCACGTTGTTCTCTTCCAGGCACACACCGAACCAGGCGGCTTCGATCTGCGCGGTGGTCACGTTCGCATCGGCCAGCGCATCGTTGAAGGCCTCCAGCATCAGGTCTTCCGGGCCGCAGTCCCAGCGCTCGCCGAAGCGCGAGCAGCCCATGCCGAGGATGGCGACTTTGTCGCGTATGCCGCTTGCCATCTCAACTCTCCTGTGTGGCGCCACGCACGGGCGTGGCTTTCCAAAAATAGCGCCGGTAGCCGCGCAGGCGGTCGATGTCTTTCACGCGGTAGACCATGCGCACCGGCAAACCGCTGCGCAGTTCTTCCGGGTCGGTGTCGGCAAACTCCATCATCACGCGGCCGCCGCCTTCAAAGTCGATGTGGCCAAACTGGAACGGCGGGTGCGGCGTGTACGACAAGTAGTCGCTGGTGTGTGACAGCACGGTGGCCGGCACGTCGGCCAGGCTCAGCGGCACCTGCTGGTCTTGCGCCCGGCAAGCCGGGTTCACGCACAGGTGGCTCAAGGGGAACTGCACCGTGCCGCAAGCGCCACAGCGGCCGGCTTGCAGGCGCGCGGCGCGGGCATGGTCGCGCCAGGCGGCGGTGAGCGCGGTTTTATTGTCCATCTCGGCGCGCATGCCCCATTCCAGGTTCATCTGGCCGGTGAACGACAACAGTTTCATGTAACTTTTCTCGCTGCGCCCGGCGTCGGGCACGTCGCCCGGGCACGGCACGGCCGTGCGTCGCAGCAGCAAGGCGTCGCAGCCGCTGCCGAAAGCAGCCACCAAAATGAGTTCGCCTTCCTGGGCGCGGCGCAGCGCGATGTCGAGCATGGCCAAGGGCTGTGCGCAACCCAGATCGCCACACACCTCGTGCTCGGCCGAGACCAACGTGGCCGCGGCCAACCCCAGGCGTTTGGCCACCGCTTCGTTCACGCGCGCCAGCGGCGCGGGCATGGCGAAGTGGGCCACCTCGGCCGCTTTCACGCCGCCCGCTTCCAGGCACGCCTTGAGCGTGCTCACGGCCAACTTCATGTAGCCCTCGTCGCGCACCCAGCGCTCTTCCCAGCCGTAGTCGTGGTCTTGCCCGCTGGCACGGAAGTGGTCTACCAGATCAGCGTGCAGGCTGCGGTGCGCCACGAACGTGGCAATGGGCTCACCGGTGCCCACCAGCGCGCCGGCTGCGCCGTCGCCAAAGATCATTTCCTGCGCGCTGGCCGGGCGGCCGATGCGCCGCTCGGCCGCCACCACGGCATGGTGCGGCGCACCCGGGCGTTGCAGTGCTGCGGCCAATTCGGTGAGGGCGGCACGTGCGCTGCTGCTCACATCGCGCAGCACGGCCTGTTCACTCAAGCCCAGTGCCGCCGCGGCAATGCCGGCGTTCAGCCGCTCGGCAAACGGCAGCGTGGTGCTGGCCAGGCTGAGTTCATTCACGTTGCCCGCGGGCACGGCGCGCAGCAGCGCGCGGCCGGCCTGCACGGCCATGGTCACGCTGTCTTCGTCCCAATTCGCCAGGCTGCGTTGACCCTTGGCCAGGCCGCGCAGGCCCGGCGCCATCCAGCGGTGCTGGGCCAGGATTTCACTGCGTTCCAGCCGCAAGCGCGGCAGGTAGCGGGTGGTGGCCAGCAGGCCGTGTGCGGTGGCAGTCATGGGCAGGTACGAGTTGGAAACCAGGGTTTCAACGAGGGGCGGTGAGCCTCAATCTTGCTGTGATTGATGATACGCTAGCGAACGATAAAGCATGCAAGGCCCGGTGGCGATGGCCGCACGGGTTTCCCCCGAGCGCAAGGCCCATCGAGCACAGCGGAGACTGTCATGAACCGAGCGAAAACGGTTGAACTGCGTGACTGGCTGCGCCGCGAGCGTGGCCTGGAGCTGGCTGACTATGAGGCCCTGCGCCAGTGGTCGGTGCAAGACGTGGCGGCCTTCTGGCAAGCCATGTGGCAGTACTTCGATCTGCGTTCACCCACGCCGTGCACGCAAGTGCTGTCACCCGAAGCCATGCCCGGCGCGCATTGGTTTGCCGGCACCCAGCTCAACTATGCCGCGCAGGTGGTGCGCCACGCCCAGGCCTGTGACGCCGCGGGCCAGCCGGCCATCGTGTTCCGCAATGAACGCATGCAGGCGCAGGGCAGCAGCCTTGAAATCAGCTGGCATACGCTGGTAGACCAGGCCGCGGCGCTGGCGGCCAGCCTGCGCACAGCGGGCGTGCAGCAAGGTGATCGCGTGGCCGCCTACTTGCCCAATATTCCGCAAGCGGCCGTGGCCTTTCTGGCCGTGGCTTCGCTCGGCGCGGTGTGGAGCCTGACCGCGCCCGACATGGGCGTGGGCACGGTGCGCGACCGCTTTGCGCAGATCGCCCCCGTGGTCTTGATCGCCTGCGACGGCACGGTGTACGGCGGCAAAGTGGTCGACCGCCGCGCCCTGGTGGCCGAGCTGCTGCGCGAACTGCCCAGCGTGCGCACGCTGGTGCTGGTGCCGTATCTGGATGACGCCGGCGCGCCAGGCGGGCCGTTCGCTTTTGATGCCGCAGGCTGGGCCGGCAACGTGCGCCTGTGGAGCGAGATGTTGGCCACGCCGCAGCGCGTGGCGCCGGTTAACGTTCCGTTTGAGCACCCGCTGTGGATCGTCTACAGCAGCGGCACCACCGGCCTGCCCAAGCCCATCGTCCATGGCCACGGCGGCGTGATTCTTGAGCAACTCAAGTCCACCACCTTTCACCTCGACATCCACCCCAGCGTTGGCACCGATGAGCGCTTGTTCTGGTACAGCAGCACCGGCTGGGTGATGTGGAACCTGGCCGTGAGCGTGCTGCTGAACGGCACCACGGCGTGCATCTATGACGGCCACCCCGGCTACCCAGACACCACCACGCTGTGGCGTTTCGCGCAGGCCACGCGTGCCACCTTCTTTGGCGCCGGCGCGGCCTACTACACAGGTTGCCTGAAAGAGGGTTTGTCGCCCAAAAGCTTCATCGACGTCTCGCGCATCCGCGCCCTGGGCGCCACCGGCTCGCCGCTGCCGCCGCAGGCCTATGAATGGGGCACGCGCGAGGTGCGCGCTGATGTCTGGTGGGCGGTCATCAGCGGCGGCACCGACATTGCCGGCGCCTTCCTGGCCGGCTCGCCCGAGCTGCCCACCGTGCCGGGCGAAATGCAGGCGCGCGCGCTGGGCTGCGATGTGCAGGCCTGGAACGAAGCGGGTCAGCCGCTGATCGACGAGGTGGGCGAGCTGGTGTGCGCCAAACCCATGCCGTCGATGCCGCTGTACTTCTGGAACGACAAGGAAGGCAGGCGTTACAAGGAAAGTTATTTCGACGTTTATCCAAACGTCTGGCGCCATGGTGATTGGCTGCGCATCACGCCCAGCGGTGGCGCCGTCGTCTATGGCCGCAGTGATGCCACGCTCAACCGCCACGGCCACCGCATGGGCACGGCCGAGCTGTACCGCGTGGTGGAAGCTGCGCCCGAGGTGGTGGATAGCCTCGTGGTCGATATCGAATACCTTGGCAAACCCAGCTTCATGCCGTTGTTCGTGGTGCTGCGTGCCGGCCTGGTGCTCGATGACGCGCTGCGCGCGAGCTTGAAGCAGCGCATCCGCCATGACCTTTCGCCGCGCTTCGTGCCCGATGAGATCGTGCAAGTGGCCGAGGTGCCGCGCACGCTCACCGGCAAGAAGCAGGAGCTGCCGGTGAAAAAGCTGATGCTCGGGCGCGCCCTGGCTGAAGTGGTGAACAAGGATGCCTGCGCCAACCCCGGCGCGTTTGATTGGTTCGAGAGCTATGCCCGCGCCCGCGCCACGGCTTCATCAACAAGTTGACCGATCGTTCAAGCAGAAAGCCCCGCCGCATGGCCACCTCCGACCCGCACAGCATTGATTGGGAATTGCGCCTGGGCTTCTTGATTCACGACGTGTCGCGCCTGCGCCGCAGCGCATTCGACCGTTGCCTCAAGCCCATGAGCGTGACGCGTTCGCAGTGGTGGGTGCTGGCGCATTTGTCGCGCCAAGACGGCATGACGCAGTCGCAACTGGCTGAAGAACTCGATCTGGGCAAGGTGGCAGTTGGCGGCCTGATCGACCGGCTTGAAAAAGGCGGCTTGCTGCGCCGCGAAGCCGATGCCACCGACCGCCGCGTGAACCGCGTCTTTCTTCAACCCACGAGCAAACAACTCATCACCAAGATGCGCAAGCTCAACCACCGCATGAACGCACAAATTCTGGCCGGCATCAGCGATGCCAAGCTCGAAACCAGCGCCGTCACGCTCGACGCCATGAAGCGCAACCTTCTGGTCTATCTGCAAAACGGCGATGCCTGAAGTGACAGGCCCAGCGACAGGCTCAGCGCCGGGCCTGCCCTTGGCCGTGCAGGGCGTTGACCTGCGCTTCGGCGGCATCCACGCCCTGCGCGGTGTGAGCTTTGAAGCGGCCGCGGGCCAGGTCACCGCGGTGATCGGCCCCAACGGCGCGGGCAAGACCAGCGTGTTCAACACCATCTCGGGTTTCTACAAG
>JANOXU010000085.1:0-96603 GCA_031418595.1 Burkholderiales bacterium | reverse complement strand
TCGCTTGCGGTGAACCACACCGCGGCGCGCCTCGCTCCTACGCCTGTGCCCAATGGGGCCCCGGCGCAGGGCCCTCCTATTTACGGACAAGTTCTAAGCCCCAAAGGGCGCAATGCGGCGCAAAGGGCTGCGCTGTGCGGGCGCAACGGCAGGTGTCTTGTTCAACGGCGCCCAGATGCTGCACCATCAGCCGAACCGCGGCGCGGGCGTCGCGTTCTACCAGCCCTTCATGCGGGCCAGCATGACACGATCGCAGGAACGCGCGTATTGGAACGCACGGCGCAACGTGCCCCATACCTTACCCACTTCACAGCACGAAAGGCAGCCGATGGGACACCTGAGCACCCACGTTCTCGACACCATGCACGGCTGCGCGGCGGCGGGCATGCAGGTCACGCTGCAGCGCGTGCAGGGGCAGCATGCCACGACCTTGAAGGCGTTCACGTTGAACGCCGACGGCCGGCACGACGGTGGCGCGTTGCTCGACGCGCCGGCCATGGCGGTGGGCCTGTACCGGCTGGTGTTTGCCGTGGCACCGTACTTTCGCGCGCGCGGCGTGACCTTGCCGCAGCCCGCGTTCATCGACCAGGTGTTGCTCGACTTCGGCATCGCCGACGCCGCTGCGCACTATCACGTGCCGTTGTTGGTGTCGCCCTGGGCCTATTCCACCTACCGCGGCTCGTAACCGCTGACCCGCGGCGCCGGGCGCCCCAGCGCGGCCCTCACAGCACCCCGCGCAGACGCAGGCCCCGCGCGCGCAGCCGCTTCATTGCCGCGCCCGCGGCCGGCTCAAACGCGCGCTGCCACCGCGGCAGCCGTGTGCGTCGCGCCACCCCGGGGTTCTGAGATCTCGCGCACGGTCTGGTCAATGTGGCCAGGCTGGCGCAGCGCCACGTCGGCCAATGCCACGATGCCCACCACGCTGCCTTTGGCATCCACCACCGGCAGGCGGCGCACCTGCCACTGGCCCATCAGGCGCATCGCGTCCTGGCTGTCTTGATCGAGGGTGCAAAACTGCACCTCATCGGTCATCACATCGGACACGCAGGCCTGCTCTGGGTTGAGCCCCTGCGCCACGGCGCGCAACACGATGTCACGGTCAGTCAGCATACCCAGCAGTTGGGAGCCGTTGCACACGGGCAGGGCACCCACATTGAGCGCTTGCATGTGCTGCGCGGCGCTGCGCAAGCTGTCTTGCGGGTTCACGGTCTGCACGGGTGTGGACATGATTTCCGAGATTCTCGACATGGGGTGCTCCTGTGGCGGCGTGAAGGCGGTGGCGACGGTCTTTGCGCTGCGGGGCAAACCGGGTGCCAGCGGCGCCGGGTGTTGTGTGGCGTGACGCAAAGGGCGGCAGCGTGGGCACGCGCTGCGCCGAGCACGAGGCACGGCGGGCATTGCGCTGTGGGCTGCGGCTGACAACATCACAAGGCCCTGGCCGATGCCACGACAAGGCCGCCCATGGCACGCTGTCAACTCGGGCCCGCCGGGCGCCGCCGTTTGATGCCCAGAAGGAGCACGCAGCATGAATTCGCCACATTCAGACTCCCAGCCCACCCCACACGAAGCCGCAAAGCCAGACGCCAGCACGACCCTGCCGCCTGATCCGGACACGCGCGCTGACGCAGACGCAGACGCAGACGCAGACGCAGACGCTACGGCACCGGGCACCGCAGCCGACGACGACCCGGCGCTGCAGGGCGAAGGCAATTACACCGCTGCGCGGCGCCACCGCGAATCGGTTGAGGGCTTTGTGCAATCCGGCCGTGTCGAACCAGCCGCACGCCAGGCAGCGCCCAAATCACCGGCTGAAGCCAAACAAATGCAGGATGCCGAAGCCGAGGGCCGCTCACACGCCCGCGAATGACGCGGCGCGGCCGGGCGCCGTGCGCCAGCACGTCTGCCTTGCCGCCCGCGGCTCACTTGCAGCCGATGGCCTGCGCCGAGGCCATCGGCTCGCTCGGCCAGTTTGGCGCGCGCTGCGCCAGCAAGGTGGGCGCGCTGCGCTGCACGTGCGCGGCTGCGGGTAGCAGCCGGTCGCACTCGCGTCTGACCACCTCATAGCATTCACACGCGCGCCGTTCCAGGCCCTGGCGGTCGAGCACCTTGATGCGCCCACGCGAGGTGCTGATGAAGCCCAGTTTTTGCAACTGATGGGCGCCTTCGGTGACACCTTCGCGCCGCACACCCAGGCGGTTGGCAATGAGTTCTTGCGTCATCACGATGTCGGCGCCTGGGTTGCGATCCACGCTGAGCAGCAGGCAACGCGCGAGTTGCTGCGCCAGGCTGTGGTGACGGTTGCACACCGCGCGCTGGGCCATCTGGGTCAGCAGCGCCTGCGTGTAGCGCAGCAGCATGTCCATGGCCGGGCCGGCACGCTGGAATTCTTCTTTCAGCGCCTGTGCGGGCAGCCGATAGGCGTCGCCCGTGTTGAGCACCACGGCGCGGCTGCAGGTTGAGCCACCGCCCACCAGCAACGAGATGCCTAGCATGCCGTCGTTGCCCACCAAGGCCGATTCCGACGACGCACCCGAGTCGGTGAAGTGCATCAACGACACCAGCGCGGTGGTTGGAAAGTAAGCATGGCTCATCGCCTCGCCGCCCGCATACACCGACTGGCGGGCGACCAGCGGTGCGTACTGCAGTGCCGGGCGCAGGCGCTGCCAACTGTCACGGGGCAGGGCGGCCAACAAGCAATTGTCTTGGGGTTGGGTTTGCGTTTTCATCCGCCTCAGTTGCCTCAATGGAGCTGTGCAATCGAATCCGTGTTGTGTGCCCAAAGCCTGCCAGTAGCGCAGGCAAGCGGTGTGCCCTGGGCGTTCAACCTTCAACCTTCAACCGGTGCGGTGCCGGGCGAACTGGCGCGCGCGGCGCCCGAAGGTGTTGCGGCAAGCTTTACTCGCGTGCCGCCCTGTGTGCCAAGCCGCTGCGGCGCGGCGCAACGGGGCGTCATGGGGCCGCACCTTGCGCCGTTCGCACTCGGAGCGTGTTGACGAAATGAATGGCACCCACGTGCCCACCGTGCCCACCGTGCCCACAGTGGGCACGGTGCTTGCCCAGTTTTGGGGGCTCGCCGGTGTGCGGCCACGCCGGCCCGGTAAGCACGCACATGACGATCAACCGCCAACCGCATGCGACCGATTCGCTTGCGCAACTGAACAGGAGGTGCGGCCATGAACCTGGCTGAACAACGAGGCGGCTCCAAGGGCGCCACGCTGGCGATGATTGCGTTGGTGACACTGGCCGCCCTGGGCGGCTGCAACCGGCGCGACGCGACGCAGGATGCGGCCCGAAGCAGCGGTGGCAACACGGCGAATCCGGGATTCACGCAGCAATTTCCCAGCAGCACAGCTGCCAGCGCGGCGCTGCCGGCCAGCGCCGCGGCCAGCATGCCGCCTGCGGCTTCGGCAACCCGGCCTTGAGCCTGGTCGGCCAGGCGGATGGCAGACCAGGCCCACGCGCCATCAGGAGACGTTCATGTTGACAGTTAGCCGTACTGGCTGCGCCCCGATGGCGTTGCACATGCCACAGCCCATGCCCGACACGGTTCCCATCCCACAGCCCGACAGGGCGCCGGAGCCGATTGATCTGCCGCAGCCGCCAACACCCCCTGAAGTGCAGGAGCCGGTGTTGCCGGGTGAGCACTCGCCGGTGTCGGATCCGCTGCTGCCGGGGCAGGAACGGCAGCTGCGGCGCGGGTGATGCCGGGCGCCTTGGTGGCAGGGTGCTGGCGCCGCTTTCGGCCGGCAAATGAATTCAGCCCCGCAGCGCCACCGGCTCAGGCGCCAGGTGGCGTTGCGCCGCCTTCGGCTTCCCAGTTTTGCAACGGTTTGGCCATGCCCGCAGAGTCCGTGCTGCGCTGGCCCGCAAAGGCGTGCGCGCGGGCCAGCCGGCTGGCCAGCCACAGCGCGCCCAGCGCCAACAGCAGCGTCACAGCCAGGGCTTGCCCGCCACTGCGCCGGCCCACAGGCATGGACGGCGGATAGGTGGACTGGCGGTTCGGGTAGGCATAGCGGTCTACCACCTGGTTGGCCGCGCGTGCGGCAGAGTCGGCAGCCTGGCGCGTCACTCGTGAGATGTCATTCAGCATGGCGCGACTCCTCGTTGATGGCATATGGCTGTACAGCCACGGCAAGGAGTGTGCCTGCAAGACAGGCGGCGCCTGCGGCGACAATCTGCGCCTCCCATACCGGCCCGCCGTGTTGGCCTGAACTGATGGAAGGAACGTGCGCAATGACCCACGCCCTGATCGTGGAAGACGATGTCGATGCAGCGGCCACGCTCAAGGCGTTGGTGGCCGGCGAAGGCCTCACCGTGGCGCTGGCCCACACCCTGCGCGACGCCCGGCGCCAGATCGCCCTGCATCAGCCCGACATCGTCTTGCTCGACCTGCGGCTGCCCGACGGCAGCGGCATGGATCTGTTCACAGACCCGCAACTGGTGGCCAATTCCGAGGTCGTGTTGATCACCGGCCATGCCAGCCTGGAAACGTCGATCCAGGCCTTGCGCCTGGGTGCGGCCGACTACCTGGTCAAGCCCATCAACCTGGTGCAACTGCAAGGCGTGTTGTCGCGGGTGACCAAGCCTGCCGTGCTCCAGGCCGAGGTGGCCGGGCTGACGGCCAACCTGGCCAGCGCGGGGCACTTTGGTCCGTTGTGGGGGCGCGCCCCGGCCATGCAGCGGGTGTACGAGCAGATCTCGCGCGTGGCGGGCACCGGGGTCACGGTGTTCATCACCGGGGAAAGTGGCACTGGCAAGGAAGTGGTGGCGCAAAGCGTGCACGACCTCAGCCGTCGGCGCAGGAAGCCGTTTCTGGCGGTGAACTGCGGCGCCATTTCGCCCAACTTGATCGAAAGTGAAATCTTCGGCCACGAAAAAGGCAGCTTCACCGGCGCTGACCGCCAGCACCAGGGTTTCTTCGAGCGCGCCAGCGGCGGCACCCTGTTCCTCGATGAGATCACCGAAATGCCGCTGGAGCTGCAAGTTAAGCTGCTGCGCGTGCTGGAGACCGGCCGCTTCATGCGCGTGGGTTCCACCCAGAGCTTGGAGACCGACGTTCGCGTCATCGCCGCCACCAACCGGCTGCCCGCGCAGGCCGTGGCCAGCGGGCGGCTGCGCGAAGACCTGATGTACCGGCTGAACGTTTTCCCGATCGAATTGCCACCGCTGCGCGACCGCTTGCAGGATGTGCCGCTGCTGGCCGAACACTTCTTGGCTTTGTTCAGCGCGCAAGAGGGGCAGGTCAAACGGTTCAACCCGGCTGCACTGGCCAAACTGATGGATTACCGCTGGCCGGGCAATGTGCGCGAGCTGCGCAACGCGGTGCACAGGGCGTACGTGATGGCGCACAGCGACGTGATCGACACCGCGTGGCTGCCGCGGCAAGACGGCCCGGGCGCTGCGCCGACGCAGGCCGTGCCAGCGGCCGCGCCCAGCCTGCTGCCGGCCGCCGCCGCGCCGCACGAGCCCGCGTCAAACCCGGCGCCGGCGCCGGCCGCCGAGGCGGGCGCGGCAAATCCGGCAGCGCCGGGCACGCCGACCTTGGTGCTGCCGTTGGGGGTGTCCCTGGCCCAGGCTGAACGCCTGCTCATCCTGGCCACCTTGCGCCATCACCGCCACCAAAAGGAACGCACTGCTGCGGTGTTGGGCATCAGCCTGAAGACCCTTTACAACCGGCTCAAGGAATACGCCGCTGAAGGCGGCGACGGTGGGCCTGACGAACAACGCTGACGCCGTTTGAACGGCCAGGCGGTGGGCACGGTGTTTGCCCTGGTGGCGGCAGCGCGGTTCGGGGCTCTCCCGAACCGGCGCCTGCAGGAGTCCACCCATGCATCACGGCCAGTTCGCCACTGCCATCAGCGCGCACGCCCCACCGCCGCACACCGCTTTTCTGGCCCAGCACGCGGCCGCGTTGGCGCACCACTTGCAGGCTTGCCGGCCGCGGCGCGATCTCAAGCTGGCCGTGCACCTGGCCGGCGCGCGGCTGCGCGTGTGGTTCGGGCCTCGGCTGTGCACCACCTTGCTCAGCACCGGCGCCGTGGCCGCGCTGGGATGGTTGTTGACGTGAAGCTGAACGCCGGGCCGTGTGCGAAGGTGATACGTTACGTTAGCAAATGCGCGCGCCGGCTGCTGCCGCTGGCCCTGGCATGCGCCGCGCCAGCGGTGAGCGCGGCTGCGGCGTTGTCGCCAGACGCCAAGGTGGCGCTGCGCCTGATTGCGCAGCAATTTGACAACGCTGGCGAGCCGTTCATGGTGATCGACAAGCGCAAGGCCCGGGTTTGGGTCTTCGGTGGCAACGCGCAGCTCTTGGGCACGTCACCGGTGTTGCTGGGGCTGGCGCGGGGCGACGATTCCGTGCCGGGCATTGGCGAGCGTCCGATAGAAGCCATTGCCTCCGAGGAGCGCACCACGCCGGCCGGCCGCTTTGTGGCCGAGCCCGGGCGCAATGCGGCGGGCGAAGACATCTTCTGGGTCGACTACGACGCCGCGGTGTCGCTGCACCGCGTGCGGGCCACCAACCCGCGTGAACGGCGCTTGCAGCGGCTGGCGTCTGTCAGTGCCGCGGACAACCGTATTTCGTACGGCTGTGTCAACGTGCCGGCGCGGTTTTACGACAGTGTCATCAAGGCGGTATTCAGCCACGGCAACGGCTTGATCTATGTCTTGCCGGAAACCCGCTTGGTGAGTTCCATCTTCAAGCAAGCGCCATTGCAGACCAGCGCTCGTTGAAGCCGGCGCGGCCCGCAAAGCGGGCCGCTGTACCGCTGTGCCGCTGAATCAGTTGCGATCGCGTCGGGCAGCGCGGGCCATGGCAGCGTCGGAATTGCTGTTGTTCATGTTGTTGCCCATGCTCGTGCCATCGCGGTTCATGCGCTGGCTGCCTGTCGTGGTGTCGGTGCTGGAAGACGACATGCCCGAGCCGGAAGTCGTCGACCCCGTGCTTGGCGCGGTGGTGCCACTGGTGCTGCTGCGGGTGCCGTCGGCGTTCATGCGGGTGCCGTCGGCGTTCATGCGGATGCCATCGGCGTTGGTGCGGGTGCCATCGGCGTTGGTGCGGGTGCCATCGGCGTTGGTGCGGGTGCCATCAGCGTTGGTGCGGGTGCCATCAGCGTTGGTGCGGGTGCCATCAGCATTCAAGGTTCCCGTGCTGGGCGTGGTGCCCGTCATGGTGCCTGGGGTGGTGCCTTGGGTGCCGGGGGTATTGGTTTGGCTGCCCGTGCCCGAAGGGGTGGTGGCGCCGGCCGCACCGGTGCTGGTGCCAGCGCCGGTGGTGGTGCCGGTGCCGGTGCCGGTGCCGGTGCCGGTGGCCGGAGGACTGGTGGTTTGCGCAAAGGCCAACCCGGCGGCCAAGGCCAGACAGGTGACGCCCACGCCGGTGATGCGATTCATTAGCTTGCTCATCTGAAAAACTCCTGTTGCCAACAATGGGCGCCTGGTGCGTGAGCCGGACATTCGGCTCGCGGCAGACACCGCAGGCTGGTTCGGCAAGTGACGTGCCCGCAGTGGCGCGGCGCACGTCCGCATCACGCACCGGCTGTCAACGCCAGCGCGGCTGGGGTGCCGACGCGGGCTCCTGGTAGCGGGCGCGCTCCGCGGCCGGGGGCAACGCGGTCTGGCCGCCGATCAAGGCGTCGAGCCGGGTCAAGACGTGCTCGAAGCGCAGCGGCTTGGTCCACAGGTCCACGAAGCCGGTGCCGTGGAGGCTGAAGTCGTGCTCGGCGGTCACCGCCACGGCGGGCGCGTTGCGACAACCCGGGTGTTGGCGCAGCCTGAGCAGCAGCTCGGTGCCGGTGCAATCGGGCAGCCGGATGTCCAGCAGCAGCGCGGCCGGCTCCAGGCCAGTGGTCAGCTCCCAGGCCTGTGCGCCGGAGGTAGCCACCACGAGGTGCAAGCCGGGCCGCTGGCGCAGCAGCGCCTGCATCAACAGGACGTTGATCTCGTGATCCTCCACATAGACCAAAGTTTTGAAGCCGCTGACGTGTGCAAAGGCCGACATAAAAAAGGTCTCGTGGAAGAACGACCAGCGCTTCAGGGCAATTGGCGTTCCCACCCGGGTTGAGCGCTGGCGCGCCGATGCGGCGGCCCACGCCTGAGGTGGAAGCCCTTTCGGCAAGGCTTACGGCATTGCCAGCGCCACACTGCCAAAGCGGCTTGCCGGCGCTGCATGCAGCAGGCGGCTGCGGCACGCCGATTGCTGATGCACAGCGTCACGCGCCACCCCGGCGCAGCCAACACCCAGGAGCGCCCGCCAGCCTCGCCTCACACCCCATTCTTTGCCTTGGTTTTGCGCCATATCAGGCTCCGGGGTTGAGACGGATCCGACCCTGACGCAGACTGGTCTTAACGAACAGTATTGATTGAGCAGAGCAACCTCATGGACAACATCTTGGCTTGGTTGGCGGCTGGAGCGGTGATCGGCTGGGTGGCCAGCCGGCTGATGTACAGCGAAAGTCAGCAGGGCGTGGTCTTCAACATCCTGGTGGGCATGCTCGGTGCTGCCGTCGGCGGCTGGTTCATCTCACCCATGCTCGGCCTGGCGGCCATCAACCTGGGGGTGTTCAACGTGGGTGCATTCATGGCGTCGCTGCTCGGCGCCTTGGTGCTGTTGGCGATCCTCAAGCTGGTGCATTGCAGCATGCTGGTGGGCTGACGCCACGCCCGAGCACGCACCGTGCGCCACCGCGTCACGGTCGGCGCAACGCTCAGCGGCTGGCCACCACGCGAGCCTGGTCGCGCAAGTCGCGGATCTGGTCGTGGTTGCGCCCCACCCCCAGCAACTGCCGGCTGACAACGGCCTGCGCATCTTGCGGCAAGTCCTGCGCCAGCGCCTTGCGGTAGTGCGTCAGCGCCACGTCTTCGCCACGCTCGGCTTCTTCCAGCAGGGCCGGGTCGCTGTAGCCGGTCAGCGCCGCTTTGGTGGCGACCCAGCCGCGGTGCAGTGCGCCACCAATGCTGCCGCGGTCTTCGGCTGTGCCGCCGTGTTGCACGACCAGAGCCTGCAACTCAGCGCCGGCCTGGCGGCAGTCTTCCGCGCGCGCGCGAAACAGCAGCTTCAGTTCGGCGCTGCTGGCGTGCTCGGCGCAGGTGCGAAAACCAAGTTCACCGTCGCGGCTGGTTTCGATGAGTTGGTTCAGGGTGTTGATGAGGGCTTGTTCATCCATGGCAAATCCTTTCGGCTGGGGTGGGGCGGGTGTCGTGGCCGATGCAGCGGCCCGGCGGCGCCGCAGGCAGCTGCCAGCGGCGGCGCTGCGGCCTCGTCACCCCGGCAGCCCGCGTGCCCGCGCCCAGGCGAGCCCGGCGCGGGCTCACTGCGCCGCCGCTGCCCGGCCCGCCATGGCCTGGTGCAAGGCGGCCAGCAGGTCTTGCGGTGCACAAGGCTTGCGCAACACGTGCAGATCGCCGGCATCGGCCAAAGCGCCGGAATAGCCGCTGATCAGCACCACAGGCAGGGTGGGCATCTCGCGCTGCAGCCGGCGCGCCAGGGCGATGCCGTCCATCACGCCGGGCATCACCACGTCTGACAGCACCACATCGAAGGCGGCTGCTTGCCCCAACACCTGCAGTGCGTGGGGCGCGTTGGTGGCGCGTTCCACCGCGGCACCGAACGATGCCAACAGTGACGCGGTGGCGTCGGCCAGTTCAACGTTGTCTTCCACCAGCAGCACGCGGCGGCCCCGGATGGCGAACTCGGTTTGCGCCACGGCCGGGCTCGGCACCATCGTCTGGAGCGGCCCAGCCGGCAGCACCAGCGTCACCGTGGTGCCCAACCCCGGTGTGCTGGCCAGACGCGCCATGCCGCCGGCCTGGACGCAAAAGCCATGCACCTGGCTCAGGCCCAGACCGGTGCCCTGGCCCACGGGCTTGGTGGAAAAGAATGGCTCGAACACACGTTCGACCAGGCTTTCTTCGAGCCCCCTGCCGTCGTCGCCCAGCGCCAGCACCACGTAGTCGCCGGCGGCCAGATCAAGCTGGTCCTGCGGCTCGGCGTTGTTGGCCTGCAGCCAGACGTGGCCGCTGTCGCGGATCGCATCGCGCGCGTTCAAAGCCAGGTTCACCAGCGCCAATTCCAGTTCATTCGGATCCACCATCACACTGCGGGTGGCCTCGGCCACATCGAGCGACACAGCAACGCTTTTGCCCAGCACGGTTTTCATCAGCTCCACCACCTCGGGCAGGAAGGTGGCCAGATGCACCGCCCGCGGGCGCACCGGTTGGCGGCCCGAAAAGCGCAGCAGGTGCTGCGTCAGGCGGCTGCCTACGTCCACCGCACGCAGCGTGGCCGCCAGGGGCGCCAACATGGCCGGTGCGTCGGTCTGGCGCTGGATCAGGTGCGCGCTGTTGCTGATGACGCCGAGCAGGTTGTTGAAGTCGTGCGCCACGCCGCCGGTGAGCCGGCCCAAGGCCTCAACACGCTGGTTGTGCGACACCCGCTGTGCGGCCTGCCGGGTGAGCGTCACCGCCTGCGCTACTTGGCGCTCGAGTTCGGCCTTGGCGTCGTGCATTGAGGCACTGGCGGCAGCCAGTGCGCTGGCCACGTCGTCGCATTCCGCAATGCCCGTGGTGTGCGACTGCACCGGCAAGCCGGCCTGCAGCTGCGCCGCCGCCTGCTTGAGTGAATGCACCGGCCGTGAAATGCTGCGCGAAACCCAAACCGCGCTCAACAGGGCCAGGGCGATCATGGCCAGCGCTGCCAGGGCGACCTTGACCACGGCATTGGGCAGCACGCCGTCGAACTGCTCGCGTGGCATGCCGGTGACGTAGGTCCAGCCCTGCGACGTGGTGCTGAAGTAGCTGGTCACGTGCTGGCCGTCCAGCGCGCTGGTGTTCACCAGGCCTTCGCGCGCAGCGGCGATGCGTGCGCGCAGATCGGGTGTGGCCGCGCGGCCCGCATGGGCCGACCCCCCCGGGTGGTGTGCCACCACGGTGCCGCTGCCGTCGATGATGGCGCCCACCCAGTCAGCCGGTAAGTGTTGGGCATCGATGATGCGTTGCATCTCTTGGGGCAGCACCGCCAGCCCCAGGTTCAGCACAACGCGCCCATCGCGTTCCACCGGCTGCGCCAGCGTGGCGTGTTGCAGGCCCACGGCGCCCGGGCCGGGCAGGGGCAGCACGAGCGGCTGTGCGCTCAGTGGCCGCGCCGCACCGGGGGCATTGGGCAGCAGGGTTTCACCGGGGCGGCGCCGGGTGTCGAGCAGCAAGCCTTCGCTGCTGCGCACCTCCAGCCAACCGGCCAGACCATGCAGCGTGCGCCGGGCCTGTTGCTCGAACGCGAGCAAGGTGTCGCGTGGCAGCTCGGGGGCATCGTCCAGCATGGGCGACAAGGCCAGGCCGCGCAGCAAATAGGCACGCTGTGCCAATTCGCGGTCCACCACTTGTGAAAGCGCGCGCGCGGTGTCGGTGAGCAAGCGCTGGTTGGCCTGGCGCTCAGCGCTGTAGGTTTGGGCCACCAACCAAACGGCGGCGGCCACCGCCGGCAGCAGCACCAACGCCACCAACATCAGCAGGCGCGAACGGATCGAAACGTTGCGCCCGCCACTCATGGGCGTCGCCTGCCGGGGGACGCTGCGCGCTGCGGGGGTTGACTGCATGCCGGGGTTCCTGCCAATGCATTGCGCCATTCCATGCCGGCTGGCCAGCGTACGGTGCCGCTGAGGCAGCCCTGGCAGGGGTGGTGCGGCGCAGCCCGATGTGGGCCGCGCGCCTCATGCCTGGCAACGCACGTGCCTTGGCCGACCCCGGGCTCACGGGGGGACCAAGTTCGCACAGCGATGAACCCCACAGCGTCTTGAAACAGGCCCCGCAACAAACGCATCGCACACCCCCGCAGCGGCCCGCTGGTGGCCATCGCGTGGGCGACTGGCTGTTGGGCACAGCGCCATTTTGGCGGCAGGCGCGCGGGCTACCCGCGCGCCCGGTGGGCGCGCATCAGGCCGACCGGTTGGGCCGGCACCAGTAGGCAGTCAATTGCTGGGCTTCACCACCACGTTGTTGCGCACTTCCTTCACCTCAGGCACGGAGCGGGCCACGGCAGTGGCTTGGTCTTTCTCGGCCTGGGTGGCGGCGGTGCCCGTCAACTGCACCGTGCCGTTCTGGGTTTCCACGCCGATGCGCAGGGCGCTGACGCGGGTGTCTTCGGCAAACCGGGCCTTGACGCGGGTGGTGATGGCGCTGTCGTCGACCACCTGGCCCACCTTGCCTTGTGTGGCGTTCTTGTCGCAACCCGCGGCCAGCAGGCCGCCAAGGGCCAAGGCGGTGATCAATGCAATTCGTTTCATATCGGTGCTCCTTGTCTGCAAAAAGGCAGGCCCGCTCAGAGCCTGTGAACGAGTCCGGCGCGCCCGAGCGGGTGCTCCAGCCGGTGTTGATCTAGACGCAAAGCACAGCCAAAGCGCGAGCCATGCCGAGCATTCGCAACGACGCGCGGCGCCGGCTGGGGCAGCCGAGCGTGCGTGCTGGATTCGTTCACAGGCTTTCAGAGCAATTGCTGTGCCCGCGGCGCTGTGCGTGCCGCGCGTTCAGCGCCGTCCGCGCCGGCCAGGGTGGTGCCGGCTTCGGCAGCATTTACCGCAAGCTGAGTGCGAATCGGTAAATCGCTCTAGGAGCCTGTCGCGGCGGCGCTTGCCGGCGCGCGGCCAGGCGGCCTTATGCCTCTGGCCAGGCCGCCCACACCCGGGCGTTTGGTGCCGGTTGGCATGGTAGTTGCGGAGTGTTTGGCCAAACACCGCGGCGCCCGCATGGCCTGTAGCGCGCGCCGCAAAGTCCAGCCCTCGTTCGGAGACCCGCCCATGTCCAACCTCGAACTGCGCCACGACACGAAGCAGGCGCAAGCGATGTCACCACGGTTGCAGCACGCGGTGCGCCTGCTGCAAATGTCGTCGCTCGACTTTGCCGCCACGGTGCACACCACCTTGGGTCAAAACCCTTTCCTGGAATTGGAAGAAAGCCAGGTCGATCAGCCGGACATCGATACGCTGACGCAGGCCGATGGCAGCGGTGCCGATGACGGCGCCGATGACGACACCCCGGCGCCGGGAGAAGGTGACAACGACCGCGACCAGTGGTTGGCCGACGGCGCAGGCAAGCTGCCACGCAGCACTGAAAGTGAAGCCACCGCGTTGGACTTGATGGCGGTGGAGGCCACGCTGGCGCAACACCTGCACGCGCAGCTTGGGGCGATGAAACTCGGCGCGCGCGAGTTGCAGCTGGCGCGCGTGATCGTCGACTCGCTCGACGATGACGGCTACCTGCGCACCGCGTTGGCCGAACTGCTGAGCGTGGCGGCGCTGCAACCCGACGCCACCGAGCCCGAGCTCGAGGCCGCGCTGGTTTGCGTGCAAGGCCTGGAACCCATGGGCGTGGCGGCGCGCAGCGTGTCGGAATGCCTGCTGCTGCAACTGCCCGCTATCGGTTGCCCGCAAGTGCGTGCGCTGGCCAGCGTCATCATCGGCCAGCATTTGCCGCTGCTCGCGGCGCGCAACGTGGCGGCATTGGCCACGCAGTTGGGCCAGCCGGCGCAAGTGGTGGCCGACGCCTGCGCGCGCATCCGCCGCCTCGACCCACGCCCGGGTTGGCGCCATGGTTCGTCGCGCGTGGATTACGTTGTGCCCGACGTGCTGGTCAAGAAAGTGCGGGGCGTGTGGTCGGTGCAGCTCAACCCGGCCATCGTGCCGCGCGTGCGGGTGAACCAGGTTTACGCCGAGCTGTTCCAACGCCACAAGACAGCGCAGCACGCTGAAATGGCCGGCCACCTGCAAGAGGCCAAGTGGACGGTGAAGAACGCCGCGCTGCGCTTTTCAACCATCCTGGATGTGGCGCAGGCCATCGTCAAACGCCAGCGCCACTTCCTTGAATTCGGCGCCATGGCCATGAAGCCGCTGGGGCTGCGCGAGATCGCGGCCGAAGTGGGAGTGCATGAAAGCACCGTGTCGCGCGTCACCAACAACAAGTACATGGCCACACCGAGCGGGGTGTTCGAACTCAAGCACTTTTTTTCGCGCTCCATGGTCAGTGCCAACGGCAGCGAATGTTCAGGCACAGCGATTCGCGGGCTGATCAAGGACATGATCGACACCGAACCGCAAGACACCCCGGCGTCTGATGCCGAGATCGCGCGCCAGTTGTCTGAACAAGGTCTCGTCGTGGCGCGTCGCACTGTCACCAAGTACCGCCAGATGCTCAACATCGCACCGGTGGAGCGCCGGCGGCGCGCGGCCTGAGGCGTGCCTCGCAAGGCTCTGGCCGGGTGCAGGCTTCAGCGTTTCAGGGCCAGTTCCAGTTCGGCCTTGTTCATGCTTGATCGACCCTTCACACCACGCTGGCTGGCCTCGTTGCGCAACTGCCGCAGCGTGCGCCCACCAGCACCTTGATGCGAACGCAGGCCGCCGCGGCGCGCGGATGACATGTCGTTGAGCGACGACGCGCTGGCCGTTTCAGATTCACCCGCCTGCGCGCGCGATTTGTTGACGACTCGTGCGGCGATCTCCTGCGCCACCTCGGGCGGCTTGCCCTGTTCGAGCAGGCCGCTCTTGACATGCACGTACTGGCGCTCACGCTTCGCACTCCAGGCTTTTTGGGGCATGAAGACACTCCTGTTGTATCAAGTTGCACCCGCCGTGCGCGTGCCGGGCGGGCCAACTCACCGCTCGACGACTGGGCGCCGAGCCAGTGTGTTCACCCGCCTGCGCCAGGCGCGCGCCCGGGGCCATTCATGCCGGCTACTTGCGCCGACCCTTGGCGCGCCCGGCGCCACTGTCCAAAGTGTCGTCGTCATCCTCGTCGGGCACATTGGGCAGGGGCAGGTCGTCATCGTCACTGCCGATGGAGGTTTGGCCGCCGCGCACGTCGTCGCGGTTGCCGCCGCGTGGGCCAGGCTCGCTGCGCTGCGCGCCCTCGTCCTTGTGCGTGTTGTCAGTGCGTTTGGCAGGCGACTGGGAGTTGCGGCTTTCGGCCAGTTCATCGGGCATCGGCCGCTCGGTCTTCGCGCCGCTTTCGCGCGATGACTTGGCCTGCTCTCGTTGCGGCTGGCGGGTGGTGTTCTGGCTCATGAAGCAATCCTTTCAGGGGCAGTTGAACCTAGAAACGGCAGTTGGACGCGCCCGAGCGCGCCGCAGCGCGGCTCGATCGGGTGCGTAGCACTGTCACCCAAGAGGTGAAGGTTGTCGTGGTCACAAAAGTCAATGGTCACGTGGACTTGCCTGCCGAGGTAAGCGGTCAACTGCCGTTTCTAGGTTGAAGGTTCAAGCTGAAGGGCCTGCACGCTCTGCGCAAGGCCACAACGCTTGCTCGCCATCGCGGCAAGTGGCGTACCCGCAGATCGAGCCGTGCTGCGCAGCAGCCAGGTCGGATCCCCGGGGGCACGACGGCACGTCCTTTGCCCTGGAGGCTTGTGAACAAATCCGGCGCGCGCGCTCCTGCTGCCGCGCCGGCGCCGATCCAAATGAAGCCCCATTCCCGCAACTTGCATGAGCATCGTCTGCTCTGGGCGTTGCTGCGTGACGCACCTTTTGGCCTGGTCACCACGCGCAGCGTGTCGGGGTTGCTGACCTCGCGGCCTTTGATCAACGTCAACGCCAAGGGCGACATTGGCGACGTGCTTTGCTTCTTCGTCTCCAGCGAACACTTGTGGCTGCGTGATCTCGCAGTGGACGCCAACGTCAATGTTGCCTACACGCCTGCTGGCGCCGAGCGCTGCCTGTCGGTCAGCGGGCGTGGCCGCATTTCAGGCGACGTGGCGCGCCAAAAGCGTTTGTGGACGCCGCAGTGGATGAGCCAGTTTCCCCAGGGCCCGAGCGACCCGACGCTGCGCTTGTTCGACGTCAGCATCGAAGTGGCGCAACTGCTGGACGTTGAGGCCAAAAACATGTGGTCTTTGTTGTCGCCGGCAGCAACGCCTGCGCCGGCGTTCGCGGCGTCGATTCGGGCAGTGGCGCCAGGTGTCTACGTCAGCGCGAACGTCTGACGGCAAGTCTTGCGGCAACCAACGAGAGGTTGGAGTCGCTGCCGCGCCACCCGGCCAGTCAAGATCGCGGTGGCGCGTTGCGGCCGCACTGGTGGCGCTGACCGCTACAACCCTGGTCCTCGTTCTTGTCGCATGTGAAGCGGCAGGCTGGCCGTTCCTGCGTGCGCCGCTGCAAAGGGCCCTGGTGCGTGCCAGCGGTGTGCCGGTGGTGTTGGGGGGTGACTTCAGTTTGCAGCTCTTCGGCGCGCCGACGTTGACCGTGGGCCAGTTCAAGGTCGGCGCCGCCAGTGGCTTGGCCGTGCCGCACTTGCTGGATGCGCAAGGCGTTTCAATGACCTGGGATTGGCGCAGTGTCTGGCGTTGGGTCGCAGGCACAACCCTGCGCCTGGAACGGCTTCACGCACGCACGCTGGATGCGCACTTGGCGCGCTTGCCGGACGGCCGCGCCAGTTGGGCCTTGGGGCCCCCGGGCACGGCAGCCGACGCGGGCGGGCAACCCACGCCACAACGCGGCACGCCGCAGGTCGACACCTTGAGCGTTGATGCCGGGCGCATCCAGGTTGACGACGCCGTGCTCGACACCCAGGTTCAGATCGAAGTGCTCGGCACCGAAGGCACCGCCGCATCGGCCGGCGTCACGGCCACGGCGGTGGGCCGATTCCAGGCGCTGCCCTTGGCGCTGCGCGCCCATGCCGCGCGCGCGCTGCCGCTGCTGCAAAGCGGCAGTGAGGGCGTTGCGCCCACGCTGGTGCCGCTGCGCGTGCAAGGCAGCGTGGGTGCGGCGCAGATGCTGTTTGATGGCCAGGCGGCGGCCCTGTTCGGCGCGCGCGCGCTGCACGGCCAACTGCACATCAAAGGCCCATCGCTGGCCCGTGTCGGCCAGCCGCTGGGGGTGACCTTGCCGGACACGCCGCCGTTCGAGCTGAAGGGCCAGATCAGCCACGAAGCGGGCCGGTGGCAGTTGCACGCGCAGCGCGCCACCATCGGGCGCAGCACGCTGGGCGGCAAGTTCGAGTACGACAGCCGGCCCACGCAGCCCCGCCTCACCGGCCACCTCACCGCGACCAAGCTGTTCCTGGCCGATCTGGGCCCGGCCATCGGCGCGCCCGTGCGCGGCGGCGCGGCGCCCAACGCAACCAGTGCGCCAAGTGGGGCGGCTGCGCCGCGCCGTGTATTGCCGCAACGCCGTTTCGACCTGCCGTCACTGCGCGCCATGGATGCCGACGTGACGGCAGCCATCGACGAACTCGACTTCGGCAGCGCCGCACTGACGCCCTTGCGTCAACTTCAGACCCGTGTGGTATTGGCGGCGGGCGTGTTGCGCCTGGACGATCTGCGCGCCGCGGTGGCGGGTGGGCAGGTCACGGGCTCGAGCCGGCTCGACGCCACGACCGACCCACCCAGCCTGGCCGTGCGCCTGCAATTCACCGGCGTTGACGTGGCCGGCTTCGTGCCCGGCGTGCGCACGAAGCCAGGCCAGCGCGCTGGGCAGCCCAGTGCGGCCACGTTGCGGCGCCAGCGCGACGCTGCACGCCAAGGCCGCGACACCGCCGTTCAGGCCTACCTCACCGGGCTGCTCACGGCCCATGTGCAGGCCACCGGGGTGGGCCGCTCCACCGCGCAGATTCTGGGCAGCTTGAATGGCGTGGCCAGTGCCAGCTTGCAAGGCGGCACCTTGTCGCACCTGGTCACCGAAGTGATGGGGCTGGACGTGGCGCAGTCGCTGGGCGTGTTGGTGCGCGGCGACCGGCCGTTGCCGCTGCGCTGCGCGCACATCGAGCTGACGCTCAAGGACGGCGTGGCGACAACGCGGCGCGCGGTCATCGACAGCGCCGACAGCACTGTGCGCCTGGACGGACTGATCAACCTGCGCGACGAAACCTTGGCGCTGCGCGCCACCGTGCGGCCCAAGGACGTTTCACCGCTTTCGTTGCGCACCCCTTTGCTGGTGACGGGCACCCTGGCCGACCCGCGCGTGGGCGTGGAAGGCGGCCGCCTGGCCGGGCGGGTGTTGGCCGCCCTGGGCCTGGCCGCCATAGCCGGGCCGGCCGGCTTGCTGCCGCTGCTGGACATCGGCGCGGCAGGCCAGGCTGAGCCGTGCGTCGCCACGGCTGCCGCGCCGCGGTGATCAACGGCTGACGTGTCCTGTGGCCGCTGGCCGTCAGTCGGGACTGTGCGTGTTGGGTCTGTGCGTTGACATACAAATGCCCGGCATCACGCAAGCTGCCGGGTTCATCCGCCAGCGCTGAATGTGCGTCACCGCACAGAGGTGCCCGCAAGCAGATGACAAAGTTGGCCAGTGTCCAGCCGCCACATGACGCCATGTGACGCCTTGGGCGGCTGCACCGCACCATAACCACTGCCCATGCCTTTTGGTAATTTTTAGTATGTTTGCTCATCCTGCTGGCCACGACGGCAAGCGTCCTTTGAGGTCTGCCTTGCGCCGGCCCAGGGTGCATGGCAATGTGCGTGCCTGTCAAAGCTGCACCGAGGCTTCGTCAGCAGCGCGGTGCCAATGATTTGAACTGGGAAGGCCGAAGTGACCCACTCGAACCCTGCGCACCCCGCGCTGGCCAACTGCGCCACGAATGACGCCGATGCGAGCCACGCTGGCACGGCCCAGCGGGCGCCCACCGAGTTGTCGTTGGTGGGGCGTGAGGCACAGCACGCGCAGTTCGAGGGCGCGCGCCACGGCGACGGGTGGCGCGCCAGTGACGCCCTGCGCGTCAGCGATGAGCTGCACCGCATCGCGTTCGACCAGGCTCCAACGGGCATGGCCTATGTGGGCGTGCAGCAGTGCTTCACACAAGTCAACGAGCGCCTGTGCGAGATGACCGGCTACAGCGCCGCTGAGCTGCTGAACATGCCCATCATCCAGCTCACACACCCTGAAGACCGAGCGCACGATGAGCCGCTGCTCAATGCCTTCTTGAACGGAAGCGCGGCCACCTATGAGGCTGAAAAACGCTATGTGCGCAAAGACGGCGGCGTGCGCTGGGTGGCGGTGACGGCGCGCACCGTGGCCGACGAGCTGGGCCAGCCGCTGCACCGGGTGAGCGTGATCCGCGACATCACCGAGCACAAGCACAACGTGCTTGAACTGCAGCGCGCGCACCGGAAGTTGCAAAGCGTGCTGGGCAGCCTGACTGACGGCCTGCTGGTGTTGGACCACGACTGGCGCTACGCCTACATCAACGAGCAAGGCGCGCGCATGTTGGGCATGCGCCCCGAGCAGCTTGTGGGTCAACGTGCCTGGGACGATTCGTCGCCCCACTCGGACAGCCAGTTCCAGGCCTGCTGCCAGCGCGCCGTGGCCAGTGGCCAGCCGGTGCGCTTCGAGGAATTGCAGCCGCCGCCACTTAACTTTTGGCTGGAGCGCAATTGCTACCCCTGCGACGAGGGGCTGACGGTGTACTTCCGCGACATCACCGACCGCAAGCGGGTGGAAGAAGCTCAGCGCCAGAACGCCGCGCTGTTCACCGCCGTGCTCGAACAAGCGCCCATGGGCGTGTACGTGGTCGATGCCGACTTCAAACTGCTGCAGGTGAACTCAAAAGCGATGCCGGTGTTTGCCACCGTCAAGCCGCTGCTCGGGCGCGACTTCAATGACGTCATGGTGACGCTGTGGGGGCCACGCCTTGGGCCGCAGCTCGCGGCCATCTTCCGCCACACGCTGGACACGGGCGAACGGTACGAGTCGCCGCCCTTTGTTGAGCGGCGCCACGACCTGGGCCGCGACGAGGCGTTCGAGTGGGAAACCCAGCGCGTGACGCTGCCCGACGGGCGCCACGGCGTGGTTTGTTATTTCCACGAGGTGACCGAACGTGCCCGCGCGCTGGCCAGTTTGCAGGCCAGCCAAGAGCGCACCCGGCTGGCAACTGAAGCCACCGGCGTGGGCATCTGGGAGTGGGACCTGCTAACGAATCAGGTGCACTGGAACGCCCAGATGTTTCGCATCTACGGCGTCGCACCCACGCCGAATGGCCTGGTCCGCTTCGACTGTTGGCGTGACACCTTCTTGCGCGATGACCTGGCGCAGCAGGAGCGGGCCTTGCAAGCGACCATCGCGCAAACTGGGCAAAGCCACAGCGCCTTTCGCATTCGCCGTGCCGATGACGGCGAGCTGCGTCACATCCAGTCAGTGGCAGCGGCCCGGGTGAACGAGCTGGGCAAGACCGAATGCGTGGTGGGCACGAACCTGGATGTGACAGTGAGCGTTCAGGCCGAAGACAGGCTGCGCCGGTTGGCCAGTGAACTGGCCGACACGGCCCGGCGCAAAGACGCTTTCCTGGCCACACTGGCGCATGAGTTGCGCAACCCGCTGGCGCCGCTGCGCAATGGGCTGGAGCTGATCAAGCGGGCGGGCAGTGACACCGCACTCACCGAGCGTGCGCGCGCCGTGATGGAGCGGCAAGTGCTGCACATGGTGCGGCTGATCGATGACCTGCTCGACGTTGGGCGCATCAGCCACGACAAGCTCGAACTGCGCCGGCAACGGCTCGATCTGGGCGCCGTGTTGCGCCAGGCGGTGGAGGCCGCAGCACCCGACATCGACCGTTGCGGCCACGATCTCACCCTGGCGCTGCCGCGCGAGCCGATCTGGCTCGATGCAGACCCGGTGCGCCTGGTTCAGGTGGTGGGCAACTTGCTGTCCAACGCCTGCAAATTCACCGCACCGGGCGGGCGCATCGCGCTGC
This sequence comes from Burkholderiales bacterium, assembly GCA_031418595.1. Lineage (GTDB taxonomy): Bacteria > Pseudomonadota > Gammaproteobacteria > Burkholderiales > Burkholderiaceae_C > Rubrivivax. The sequence continues at coordinate 75,948 of JANOXU010000085.1, read as the reverse complement.
GCGCCGAACGCGAAGGCCAGAGCGTGGCGGTGACGGTGACGGACAGCGGCGTCGGCATTGCGTCCGACATGCTGGGCAAGGTGTTCGAGCTGTTCACGCAAGCCGGCGCAGCGCAACAGCGCGGCGGCGGCGGGCTGGGGATCGGGCTGGCGCTGGTCAAGCGCCTGGTTGAAATGCATGGTGGTTCGGTGGTGGCGCGCAGCGCGGGCGTGGGCCAGGGCAGCGAATTCGTCTGCCGCTTGCCACTGCTGGCCGACAGCGCGCACGCCGTGCAGACGGCGCAGACGGCGCAGACGGCGCCGGTGCCAGTCGCCGCGCCCACGCCTGCCCCAGGCTGGCGCATCCTGGTGGTGGACGACAACCGCGACGCGGCGGACAGCCTGGCCTCGATCTTGAGCCTGGAAGGCCACCGCACCCACATCGCCCACGATGGCGCGCAGGCGCTGGAGATGGCCACCGCGTTGCGGCCGCAGGTGGTGTTGCTCGACATCGGCCTGCCCAAGTTGAACGGCTACGAGGTCTGCCGTGCCTTGCGCGAGCAAGCCTGGGGCAAGGAGATCGTGGTGGTGGCCCTCACGGGCTGGGGGCAGGAGGAACAACGCGCCAAGACCAGCGCAGCCGGTTTCGACGCCCATGTCATCAAGCCGGTGGATCTGGATGAGCTGGCCGGCTTGCTGGTCTCGCTGCGGGCCCCGGTTGCGCACCCATCTGTTCAACCGTCAAGCCAACACCCATGACCGTGCTGCTGCGCAACCATGTCACCCTGAGCGGCAGCGCCGCGCGCGACAAGCCGCCGCTGGTGTTTGCGCATGGCTTCGTCTGCGACCAACGCATGTGGCAGTTGGTGACGCCGGCTTTTGCCGCAGACCATTGCATCGTCACGTTTGACCATGTTGGCGCGGGCCGTTGCGACCTGAGAGGGTGTTGACGAAATGAATGGCGCCCGGGTGCGCTGCAATTTCGTCATCATCGACAGCACGGCGGCGCGCGCCACGATCATTACCCTGGCAGGCAGACCAGCCTGCTCGGCACGTACCGGCTGAGCGACTATCTGGGCGATGGCAGCGAGCGCCTGCGGTTGGCCGCCGGCGCGCCGCTGGTGGTCAACAACGTCAGGCATGAACCGCGTGGCGCTGTGGCTGCGGCGCGGTTCGAAGCGCTGGGCAGCCGTGCCTCGGTCACCGTGCCCTACCTGCGTGACGGGCACTGGCGGTTTGCCCTGGCCGTGCATGCCGACGCACCGCGCCAATGGCACGATGATGAAATCGAACTGCTGCAAGAACTCGCCGCGCGGCTGCACCTGCAGTTGGAGCGCACCAATGCTGAAACCACGCTGCGCGAGTCGGAAGAGCGGTTTCGCACGTTGTTCGATGCCATCGACGAGGGTCTTTGCATCGTTGATGTGTTGTCTGGCGGCGCGCAGTACCGCACCGTCCAGGCTAACACCACCATGCAGCGGCTGACCGGCCTGCCGGGCGCCACCGACGCCGCTGCCGACGGCAGCGTTGCCGCAAGCGATGGCTTCTGGCTCGACGCCTGCGGCAAGGTGGTGCGCCACGGCGAGCCAATGCGCTTCGAGCACCACTACCAGGCCACGGCTGCGTGGTTCGATGTTCGGGTCACCCGCCTGGGCGGCGCAACGAGCCGGCGCGTGGCAGTGGTCATCAACGACAACACCGAACGCAAGCGCCAGCGACGGCACGCGCTTGCCAGTCATCATCGCCGGCACCCGGTTTGAGGATGCGCCTGCACAACGCCTGGTTGTCGAGCAGATCCGCCTGCGCGCGCTTGGCCGCGCAGATGTCGAGCACAAACGACATTTGGCTTCGCTACAAGCCGGCCGCTGGCCCGCACGGGCCGAGTCCCACACGGCGCATTGAGGGAAGTGGCGGTTTGGATTGAATGCGTGCACGCAGGTGGCAACCCGGCCGCTGGTGGCCTGTAGGCTTTTGGCGACGCTGTCTTGCTGGCATCGAACAATTGGGCTGGGCGTGTCAACCCATGCTGGGGGCTGACGTTATGATCTCGCGCCTTCCCTGTGGCAGCGCGTTCGGTGTGAAGCCTCTTGGCCTCAATGCAAAGCGAAGCACCGGTTCAACTGTTGCACCTGTAGACATCATTCCTCAACCCAGGAGATTTTGACCATGAAGAACACCCTGACCTCGCTCGCCGTTGCCGTGTTGGCCCTGTTCGCTGCGCAAGCCGCGATGGCGCAAGCCGCCCCGGCCCGCGCCGAAGTGAAGAAAGAAGCCGCTGAAGCCAACAAGGCCGGCACCACCTCCAAGGGCGAGGCTGGCGCCAAGGTTGCCCCGGCTGCCAAGTCGGACAAGCCCCGCGCTGAAGTGAAGAAAGACGCTGCTGTGGCCACCAAGACCGGCGCCACCTCCAAGGGCGAAATGGGCGACAAGCCTGCTGCCACCGCCAAGTCAGACAAGCCCCGCGCCGAAGTGAAGAAGGAAGCCGCCGCCGCCACCAAGGCCGGCGCCACCTCCAAGGGCGAAGAAACCCCCAAGAAGTAAGCCATTCGGCAGCCCGAGCCAGGCCACCGCACGCGCGGTGCCAGGCAACGGAACCGGCGCAACCGCTCAGCGGTTGCGCCGTTTTCATTTGTGCGGCAGTGGCGTGGTGCGCCACCTCAGCAGGCCACCGGCCAGGCCCGTTCCGGCCAGGATCAACAAGCACGCCCAGAGCATGACGGGCGTGACGGCTTCACCCAGGAACAGCGCGCCCCAGGCCATGCCGAACAGCGGGATCAGGAACGTCACCGTCAAGGCCTTGGTGGCGCCACCCTGCGCAATGAGCCTGAAGAACAGCACATAGGCCAGTGCCGTGCACAGTGCGCCCAGCGCCAGCGTGCTCCACCAGGCAGCAGCATGGGGCGTTGCGGCGGGCCACAGCCACCATGCCGGCAGCGCCAGCACCGCGGCAGCGGCGCATTGCGTGCCGGTGGCTATGGCCAGCGGCGGCACGCCGGTGAGGTGGCGGCGCGTGAAGTTGGCCGCCACGCCGTAGCAGGCCGTGGCCGCCAGGCAGGCCAGCATGGCCAGGATGTTTTGCGTGCCCAGGGCGCCGGCCTTGAAGCCGGCCTGATCCCACATCAACCAGGCGACGCCGGCAAAGCCCAGCGCCAGGCCGGCCAGGCGTTCGGCCTGTGGGCGCTCGTGCAGCCACACCCAGGCGACGATGGCCCCCCACAGCGGCGCGGTGGCATTGACCACCGCAGACAGGCCGCCGGTGATGGCCAGCGCGGCATAGCTGAAGGCCACGAAGGGCAAGGCGGAGTTGATCACGCCCAGCATGGCAATGCGCCGCCAGTGCTGGCGCAAGGGTGTCAGGCCGCCATGCCACGCCAGCCACGGCAGCAGAAACGCCGCGGCCAGGGCCACGCGCACGAACGCCAGTGCCGCGGCGCCGAACTCCGGCGCGGCCACGCGCATGAACAGGAACGACGCGCCCCACAGGGCGGCGAGCAAGACCAGTTCAGCCGCGAAGTGTGTTTTCACGTCAACAAGATGCCTTCATGGCGCAGCAAGGCCTCCTTGCGCGGCAGGCCGCCGGCATAGCCGGTGAGGGAGCCGTTGCGGCCGATGACGCGGTGGCACGGCACGATCACCCCCACCGGGTTGGCGCCAATGGCCGCGCCCGCGGCACGCACCGCGCTGGGGGAGCCGACCTGCGCCGCGATCTCGCCATAGCTGCGGGTGCGCCCCTGGCCAATCTTCAGCAGCGCCTGCCACACGGCCAGTTGAAACGGCGTGCCATGAAGATCGAGTTCAATGGCGATGTCCTGCGTGGCGCGTGTGGCCCAGTAGGCTTGCAGCCAGCGCCGGGTGGCGGCCAGAACGGGCCGGGCTGATTCAATGGGCAGCGGCAATTCGCCCTCGATCTGGTGCTCGAACCACAGCCCCGCCAGGCCTTGCTCACTGGCCAACGCGACCATGCCGCCAACGGGTGTGTCGATGCGATCCTGCGCCACCAGGCCCATCTTCGCGAAGCGTTTGTGTGAAGTCATTGCAGTCATGGTTGAGTCTCCAGGGTTTGCCACAGGCGCATCACGGCGTAGGCGCGCCAAGGCCGCCAGGCTTCGGCCTGCGCCAGCACCGCGGCGCTGTCGCGCGTGCCCAGGGCATTGAGCAGGCCGATGTCGGTGGCTGGGAAGGCGTCGGGCCAGGCCAGGGCGCGCATGGCCACGACCTGCACCGTCCACTCGCCAATGCCCGGCAACGCACCCAGCGCTTGCATCGTGGCTTGCAGCGGTGCGTTGGGATGCAGTTCGATCTGGCCAGCCTGCACGGCCGCTGCCAGGCCTTGCAGCGCGCGCACGCGCTGGCGCACGATGCCGAGTTTGCCGATCGTCTCGGCGCTGGCGTTGGCGATGGCCGCTGCGCTGGGAAACAGCCTGTGCAGGCCGGCGAAGGGTGTTTGCACGGGCAGCCCCAAGGCCTCGACCAGCCGACGCGTGAGCGTGCGCGCCGCGGCCACGGTGACCTGCTGGCCCAGGATCACGCGCACGGCCATCTCGAAGCCGTCAACGCCACCGGTCAGCCGCAGGCCCGGGCGTGGTGGCACCGGCAAGGCCAGCATGGCCGGGTCGATGCGCTGCGGGTCGGCGTCGAGGTCAAACGCCTGGCGCAGGCGCGGCATCAAGCTGCCCAAGGCCGGTGCCAACACCGGCGCCAGGCGCACATGCAGCTCGTTGCGCTGCGGCATGAAGCGCGCGGCCAGCCAGCCGTGTAATTCGCGGCCCTGGTGCAGGCAGCTCAGCGTGCGCAGGTACTCATTGCCCACCACCGCTTCGACACCTGGCACGGCGCGCTCGGCATAGAAGCGCAGCACGCCGGCCAGGTCGTACGGCGGGCGGTAGCCCAGGCGCAGGTGCAGCGCGTCGTCTGTCAGCGCTGCGGCCGGCGCGGCCTTGCGCAACGCACTTGGGTTGAGCCGGTAAGCCTGCACGAAGGCGGCGTTGAAGCGGCGCAGGCTGGCAAAGCCGCTGGCGTGGGCCACCTGCGTCACGGGCAGCGGCGTGTCGGTCAGCAGTTGCTTGGCCAGCAGCAGGCGCCGCGTGTTGAGGTATTGCAGCGCCGTCACGCCATGGGCGCGTTGGAAGATGCGCCGCAGGTGGCGATCGGTCACGCCCAGCTTGGCCGCTGTGGTGCCCAGGTAAAGGTCTTGGCCGTCGTGCACGGCCTGGTCGATCATTTGCGCCGCATGCTGTGCCAGCGCGTGCGATGAATCCATCAACGACAGCCCCGGCGCCAGTTCGGGCCGGCAGCGCAGGCACGGCCGAAAGCCCGCGGCCTCGGCCAGTGCGGCATTGGCATAGAAGCGGCAGTGGCGTTGCAGCGGCACGCGCACGCGACACACCGGGCGGCAGTAGATGCCGGTGGAGGTGACGCCCACGAACAAGCGGCCGTCGAAGCGCGCGTCATGGGCTTGCAGCACAGCGTACAAGTGCTCAGTGCCGGCCTGTGCTGTGGTGCTGGAAGTGGTGCGGGGCATGCTGGCATCATAGGCCGCAGCGCCGCGCAGACTGGCCGTTTTCGGACCTGTGCCTGACCCCTGCCGCGCCGGCTTATATGCGATTTGCCCACAGCCGGCAAATGAGCCCGAAAAAGCCGCGTTGGCCTGCCTACAATCCGCCCCTTTCGTCCACTGCCACCGCCATGCACGCCAACCCGTCCATCTTCAAGGCCTATGACATTCGTGGCGTCGTCGGCAAGACCATCAACGAAGACTTTGCCGAGCATCTTGGGCGCGCCTTCGGCAGCGAAGCGCGTCTGGCGGGTGAGAAAGCCGTTGCCGTGGGGCGCGATGGCCGCTTGTCTGGCCAGGTGCTGGCCGCGGCGCTGATTCGCGGTCTGGCCTCGGCCGGGCTCGATGTCGTGGATCTGGGTGAGGTGACCACGCCGATGCTGTACTACGTGGCCGCCACGCGCGCCCGCCATGGTTGCCGCTCGGGCATCCAGGTGACGGGCAGCCACAACCCGAAGGACTACAACGGCTTCAAGATGGTGCTGGCCGGGCGCGCCATTTACGGCCAGGAAATCCAGAACCTGCGCCGGCGCATCGAGGCCGAGGCCTACACGCGCAAGCGCGGCCGCTCGGCGCGCATGGACATCATCGACGAATACAGCCACCGCATCACCAGCGACTGCACGCTGGCGCGGCCGATGAAGATCGTGGTCGATTGTGGCAACGGCATTCCCGGCGCTTCGGCACCCGGCATCCTGCGCGCGCTGGGCTGCGAGGTGACCGAGCTGTACAGCGAGGTCGATGGCAACTTCCCCAACCATCACCCCGACCCGTCCAAGCCCGAGAACCTGCGCGAGCTGATTGCCACCGTGCGCAAGACCAAGGCCGAACTCGGCCTGGCGTTTGATGGCGACGGCGACCGGTTGGGCGTGGTCACGCGCGATGGCCAGATCATCTACCCCGACCGCCAGCTCATGCTGCTGGCGCAAGACGTGCTGTCGCGCAACCCCGGCGGCACCATCATCTTCGACGTGAAATGCACCCAGCGCCTGGCCCCGGTCATCCGCGCCGCCGGCGGCGAGCCGCTGATGTGGAAGACCGGCCACTCGCTGATCAAGGCCAAGCTGAAGGAAACCAGCGCGCCACTGGCCGGCGAAATGAGCGGCCACATTTTCTTCGGCGAACGCTGGTATGGCTTCGATGACGCCACCTACACGGCCGCGCGCATGCTCGAAATCCTGTCGCGCAGCAGCGACCCCAGCGCCGTGCTCAACGCCTTGCCCACCAGCTTCAGCACGCCCGAGCTGAACGTGCCCTGCGCTGAAGGCGAGCCGGGTGAAGTGGTGCGCCAGTTGCTGGCCAACGCGAAGTTCCCGAACGCGCTGGAGGTGATCACCATCGACGGCCTGCGCGTCGAGTACGAAGACGGTTTCGGCCTGATTCGCGCCTCCAACACCACCCCGGTGCTGGTGCTGCGCTTTGAAGGCCACACCCCCGAGGCGCTGAAGCGCATCGAGGCCGAGATGATGGCCGCGCTGCGCCAGGTCAAGCCCGACGCGAAAGTGGCTGCCGCCGCACATTGAGCGCCACCGCGCGCAGCATGGCCACGCTGGCGCGTCAGGTCTATTCCGCCGCCCTGCGGCTGTTGCTGCCGTGGGTGCTGGCGCGCTACTGGTGGCGCGGCCGGCGCGAGCCGCTGTACCGGCTGGGCCTGGCGCGGCGCCTGGGTTGGTACGAGCGCTCAGCGCAGCCGGTGGATGTGTGGCTGCACGCCGTCTCACTGGGTGAGACGCTGGCCGCCGCGCCATTGATCAACGAGCTGCGCGCACAGTACCCGGGCCTGCGCCTGTTGCTCACCCATGGCACGGCCACCGGGCGCGACGCCGGGGCCAAACTGCTGGCTGCACAGGATCAGCAAGATTGGTTGCCCATCGACACGCCGGGTGCCGTGCGGCGCTTCCTGGCGCATTACCGGCCGCGGTTGGGGGTGGTGATGGAAACCGAGGTTTGGCCCAACCTGCTGCACCATGCGCGCCGACGTGCCGTGCCGATGGTGCTGGCCAATGCGCGCTTGAGTGAACGCAGCCTGGCCAAGGGCCAACGCCTGGCGAGTTTGATGCGCCCGGCGTTGGCCGCGTTCACGCTGGTGCTGGCTCAGACCGAGGCTGATCGTGAACGCCTGCTGCAAGGCGGCGCCGCGCATGCCAGCGTGATGGGCAACCTGAAGTTCGACATCACCCCGGCCACCCGAGCCGTGGCACGCGGCGTGCAGTGGCGCCAGGCGCTGGCCCGGCCGGTGGTGCTGGCCGCCGTCACGCGCGAGGGCGAGGAACAAGCCTTGTTCCAGGCTTGGTCGGCACTGCCCGGCCAGCGCCCGCTGCTGGTGGTGGTGCCGCGCCACCCGCAGCGGTTTGATGAGGTGGTAGCGCTGGCCGTCAGTGCCGGCTTGAGCGTGTGCCGGCGCAGCAGCTGGCTCGACCAGCCGCCCGAACAGGCGGGCACGGCCGATGTCTGGCTGGGTGACTCGATGGGTGAAATGGCCACCTACTACGGCCTGGCAGACGTGGCCTTGCTCGGCGGCAGTTTCGCGCCGCTGGGCGGACAAAACCTGATCGAAGCCGCGGCCTGCGGCTGCCCCCTGGTGATGGGGCCGCACACCTTCAACTTCGCGCAAGCGGCGCAGATATCGCTGCATGCCGGGGCGTCGGTGCGGGTAGCGGGCATGGCTGAAGGGGTGGGCCGCGCGCTGGCCCTGGCCCATGACATGCAGCGTAACCGCTGGGTGCAGCGGGCACTGGCCTTTGCCAGCGCGCACCGCGGCGCGGCGCGGCGCATGGCCGGCTCGATCCTGGCGCTGCTGGGCGAATCAGCCGCGCAACAAGTCAAGCGGCCGTAGCGCCTGCGTGCCCGGCAACACGTCGCGCACCAGTGCGGCCTGCGGCACGCCCAGGTGCTGGCCAAGCACGTTGAGCCACACCGCGCGCAGGTCAGTGGTGATGCGCAGGTCGCGGCCTTCGAAGCGCGCTGGCTTGGCCAGGCCGGGCCAGTCGGCCAGCACGCGGCCGCCGCGCACCGCCCCGCCGAGCACAAAGGCCACGCCGCCGCTGCCGTGATCAGTGCCTTGGGTGCCGTTGCCGGCCACTTCGCGGCCGAATTCGCTGGCCACCAGCACCACGGTGCGCGCCCAGGTGCCGTGGGCTTGCAGGCCGTCGCGCAGCGTGGCCAGCAGCGCGTCCAGGCTGCGCAGGTTGTTGGCCAGCGCGCCGTTGGCGGCGGTCTGGTTGGCATGGCTGTCCCAGCCGCCCATCTCCAGCACGGCCACCTGGCCGCCGCCCGGCTGGGCCAGAAATTCGGCGGCCTTGCGCGCCAACTGCAGCAAGCCGTTGCGCCCGCCCTGCGCGGCGGCCGCCTCGTTCATGGCCATGCCGGGTTGCTCGCGCAGGCCGCGCGCACGGGCCAGCGCACGGGCCAGTTCGGCGTCGCCCGCGTACAGGCTTTGCAGGCGCGCCAGCAGGTCGGGCGTGGGCTCGGGCAGGGCGGATGGCGCCCAGGTGTCGATCTCGCTGGCGCCGCGCAGCACCAGCGGCACGGCGGTGTTCAGCGCCAGGCCGCGCTGGCCCGTGGCGGCCAACGCACGGGCCAGCCAGCCGGTGGTCAATTCATGCGGCTGGGTGCCGCCGGATTCAAGCACCTGCTGCGCGTCGAAGTGCGACCGCTCCTTGTACGGAATGCCCGTGGCGTGCACCACCACCAGTTCGCCGCGCTGGTAGCTGGCATGCAGTTCCACCAGGTGCGGGTGCAGCGCGAACGGGCCTTGCAGGGGCAAGGGTTCGGCGCCGAATTGGGCCAGGCCGGCGCGCGCGGCAGCATGGTCGGGGTCACCCGGCACGGGCACGGCGGCCAGGCCATCCATGCCGCCGCGCAGGATCACCAACACCAGGCGGTTTGGGTTGTCGCGGTTGCCCGCGGCCAGGCTCAGGCCGGGCAGGGCGGCGAGCGACGCCAGGGCGGTGTGGGTGAAACGGCGGCGCGTGAGCGTGGGCATGGCGGGCTCCGGTTGGCGTCAGCGGCGTTGAAATTCGGGCGTCAGCAGCAACAGCGCCAGGGCCTGCGGACCATCGGCCGCGCGCTCGATGGCGCGTGCCGCCTCAGCACTCAGGCGCGGGCCCAGGCTGGCTTGCGCCAAGGCGCGCGCGTCCACGCTGCGCCCGGCGCGTTCGGCCACGCGGGTGGCCCATTCCACGCGCTTCCACACGGCGTCGGGGCCCAGCCAGTCTTCGGCGCGGTCGCCCCAGCCGGCCGGTGAGGGCGCGGCCTGCACGCGCTGGCCCAGTGCAGCGGCGCCGCCGTCGGGCGCACGCACAAAGGCCTGCGCGCCCTGGCCCAACAGGCGCGCGGTGCTGATCACAAATTCAACCGGCGTCTTCAACTTCACCGCGCCGCCCTGCCAGGCCTCGGGCGCCAACACCAGTTCGCGGTACAGCGCGGGCAGGTCGCCGCCGCTGCGGGCGTAGACGTGCGCCAGCCGCTGCACCAGCGCCGGCGGCGGCGCATCGGCCACGAAATGACGCGCCAGTTTGGTGGCGATGAACTGCGCCGTGCTCGGGTGGCGGGCCAGGTCGCGCAAGGCCGCGTCCAGCGCCTGCTCGCCGGCCGGATACACCTTGCCCAGCAGCGTTTTTGGGCCGGGCTCGTGCCAGGCCGGGTCGAAACGCACAGTGGCCGCGTCGCTAGGCAGTTCAAGCGCCAGGGCCGGGCGCACGCTGCAGCGCCAACCGGTCAGCAGCGCCGCCAGGGCCGTCACGTCAAGCTGCGTGTAGCCGCCGTGCACGCCCAGGGTGTGCAGCTCCAGCACTTCACGCGCCAGGTTCTCGTTCAGACCGGTCAGGCGCGGCGTCGTGCCGTCAGCCTCGCGCGCGCGCCGGGCCAGCGTTTGCACCACGCGCGAGTTCGGCCCGGCCGAGGCGTCGTTGTCCAGGTAGCGCAGCATGCCGGCGTGGGTGACGGCGGTCTTGAGTAACGTTTCAAATGAGCCGGCGATGTGTGGCCGGATGGCCTCGCGCTCGAACGCGCCCACCATGCCGCGCGCGCTGGCCTTCGCCATCGAGACGGTGAAGTGGTTGGCCCAGAACAGCGCCAGGCGCTCGGCAAACGGGCGCGCCGTGGTGGCCGCGGTGAGCAGCTGTGCCCGCACGTCGGCCTGCACCAGCGTGCGGTAGTGGTCAACGAACTGCTGCTCGCCCGAGCGCGTGTCAACCTGCGCCTGCGGCTCACGCGCACGGCGCTGCGCTTGGATGAACTGCGCAAAGCTGCGCAGGCCGTCGGCCGCGCTGGCCAGGTTGTCGCCGCGCTGCGCGTCAGCCGGGCCAATTTGCGCCAGCAGCCAGCCCGGGGCGTCGCTGCCCAGGCCGGCCAGGGCCGGCTCACCCAGGCCGAAACGGTGTGCCGCCACCGCGGCGGCTTGTGCTGCGTTCAACTCGCCCGTTGGTGTTGCCATGTCTTGCCTCGATCACACTGTGCTGGCCGGCAGTGTGCCGCGTTTGCGCGGCCACGGTGTGTCGGGTGTGTGAACGCTCGTCTGCGCCCGATTTACGGTGCCAGCAGGCCGTTCACCGCTTCGATGTCCTGCGGCCGCAATTGGCCCGATGCCTGGCGCAGCCGCAGGCCGCCGACCAACACGTCGTAGCGCGCCTTGGCCAGGTCGCGTTGGGTGGTGTAGAGCTGAGACTGCGCATTCAGCACATCCAGGTTCACGCGCACGCCCACCCGGTAGCCGAGTAGCGTGGCTTCCAGCGCCAGCTTGGTGGACGACTCGGCCGCTTCCAGCGCCTTCACCTGGGCCAAGCCCGACTGCACGCCGAAATAGGCCACGCGGGTGTTCTGCGCCACGCCGCGGCGCGAGGCTTCCAGGTCGTTGCGCGCCTTTTCTTCCAGCGACTGCGTTTCATTGATGCGGCCCTGCGTCAGACCGCCGTTGTACAGCGTGTAGTTGAGTTCCACACCCACGCTGGCGCTCTTGGTGATGCCGCTGGACAGCGCCGCGCCGCCGCTGTTGCGCGTGACTGTGATGGCGCCCAGCGCATCGACGGTGGGGGCCAGCGCGGCGCGCGACTTGTCCACCTCGAGCGCCGCCACGTCCAGGCCGAAGCGCGCCTTGCGGATCGCCGGGTGTTCGCTGTCGGCGCTGCTGACCCAGGCGTTCACGTCGGGCGGCAGCACCGGTGGCAGGTTCACCGGCACGCTCAGGCCCTTGGGCTCGGTGCCGGGCTTGCCCACCAGTTGATCCAGCGCGATGCGTTTGGCGCGCAGGTCGTTGTCGGCGGCGATCTCTTGTGCCGTGGCCAGGTCGAACCGGGCCTGGGCCTCGCGTGTGTCGGTGATGGTGGCGGTGCCGACCTCGAAGTTGCGTTTGGCGGATGCCAGTTGCTCGGTGATGGCCGCCTTGCTGCCGCGCGTGGTGGCCAGGGCATCTTGCGCGGCCAGCACGTCGAAGTAGGCTTGCGTGACGCGCACCATCAGGTCTTGCTCGGCCAGGGCCAGGTCAGACTCGGTGGACTCGAACACCTTGCGGGCCTGGGCAATGGTCACGTTGTTGGCCTTGTTGAACAGCGGGTAGCGGCCGGCGGCGCGGCCCAACAGGGCGTTGCTGTCGCCCAGGTCGACGCGCGGCGCATCGACCGCGCCCACGGTGCCACTGCTGCTGAGCGTGACCAGCGGCTTGTTCAGGGCCTCGGCCTGGGCCAGGCGGTAGCGAATGGAGTCAGCTTGCGCGCGCGCGGCCAGCAACGCCGCGTCGTAACTGCGCGCGACTTCGTACAACTGCTTGAGGCTTTGAGCCTGGGCGCCGGCACCGAACGCCAGCGTGATGGCCGTGGCCAAGGCGGGCAGGGCAAGGCGATGAAACCGCATCAAGCGCATGGACTGTGCTCCTTGAAACTCAAAAGTGAAAACGCGAAGGCTCGTCAAATCCTTGCAGGCGCGGTGCCACCGTGTCGAACAAATCCACCGCTTGCCATTGGTCGGGCGCGGTGCGGGTGACGCGGCGTGCGCGCATCACCGGCTCATCGCCCACGATGGCCAGCACGCGCCCACCGTGGGCCAACTGCTCGAGCAGCGCCTGGGGCAGTGCGGCCACCGAGCCGGACAGCACGATGGCATCGAACGGTGCCTCGCCGGGCAAGCCGCGCGCGCCATCAGCCTGGCGTACGGCCACGTTGGTGATGGCCGCGCGCTGGAGGTTGGCCGCGGCCAGGCGGGCCAGGTTGGGGCGGATCTCCAGGCTGATGACCTGGCGTGCGCGGTGCGCCATCAGCGCGGCCATGAAGCCACTGCCGCTGCCGATTTCAAGCACGGTTTCATGACGCTGCAGGTTCAGTGCCTGCAGCAGCCGCGCTTCGACGCGCGGCGCCAGCATGGCCTGCCCTTCGGGCAACGGGATCTCGGTGTCGGTGAAGGCCAGCGCGCGGTAGGCCGCGGGCACGAAGTCTTCGCGCTTGATGACGGCCAGCAGTTCGAGCACGGCCGCGTCCAGCACATCCCAGGGGCGGATTTGCTGTTCGATCATGTTGAAGCGGGCTTGCTCGATGTTCATGGTGGGGCGTGGCGCTTGGCCTGTGGTCGCTGCGGTTTGGGTTGGGCCGGGAATTCTATGCAGCGCTTGTCAAGCCGGGCTGGCTCTGCGCAACAGGCGACGGCCCGCCCACGCTGCCAGGTCGTCGAGCCAGCAGTAGATCACCGGCACCACCACCAGCGTGAGCAAAGAAGACGTGATTACACCGCCTATAACCGCCTGGCCCATCGGCGCGCGCTGCTCCGAGCCTTCGCTCATGGCCAGCGCCAGCGGCAGCATGCCGAAGATCATGGCCAACGTGGTCATCAAAATCGGGCGCAGCCGCACCTTGGCGGCGTGCAGCAACGCCGCTTCCCGGCCCATGCCTTCGGCGCGTGAACGGATGGCGAAGTCCACCAGCAGGATGGCGTTCTTGGTCACCAGCCCCATCAACATCACCACGCCGATGACCGAGAACATGTTCAGCGTGGAGCGAAACACCAGCAGCGCCAGCACCACGCCGATCAAGGTGAGCGGCAGCGAACTCATCAGCGCCAGCGGCTGCAAATAACTCCTGAACTGAGAGGCCAGGATCATGTAGATGAAGATCACGCCTAGCCCCAGGGCCGACACGGCGTAGGCAAAGCTTTCCTGCATGTCTTTGGTGGAGCCGCCGAAGCGGTAGTTGTAGCCGGGCGGGAAGGCGGTGTCGGCCAGGATCTGCTTGATGTCGGCCGCCACCTCGCCGGCCGAGCGGCCGGACATGTTGGCCGTGAACTCCACTTCGCGGTTCAGGTCGCGCCGGTTGATCTGGCTGGGCGAGGCCGTGCTTTGCAGCCGCGCCACCTGGCCCACGCGCACGGTGCGCGCCGAGCCGTCGGGGTTGCTGCCCACGGCCAGGCTCAGGCGTTCAATGTCGGCCGGGTTGTCGCGCGCATTGGGTGCGAGCCGCACCTTCACGTCGTAGTTCTGATCGTCGGCCGCGCGCCAGTTGCCCAGGGTCTGGCCGGCCACCAGCGCGCGCAACGCCGTGCTGATGGCGCCCACGCTCAAGCCGGCGTCGGCAGCGGCGTCGCGGTCCACCACCACGCTCACGTTGGGCCGGTCGTCCTTCAGGCTGCTGTCCACATCCACCAGGCCGGGCACGCTGCGCAGCCGCTCCTGCAAGGTTTTGCTCAGGCGGCGCAGTTCGCCCAGGTCATTGCCTTGAATCGAAAACTGCAAGGGCTTGCCGCCGCCCACCGGGTCGAGCAGGCCGATGTGGGTGACGGTGATGCCCGGCACGCGCGCCAGCCGTTCACGCAGCGGCACGGACATTTCGTCAATCGTTAACTTGCGGTCTTTGCGCTCCACCATGCGCACGTACACCGAGGCGTTGTTCTTGCCCATCGCCACGCCGGTGTTCAGGGTGGCCACGGTGTAGCGCACCTCGGGGAATTCACGAATGATGGCTTCCACTTGCCGCGCCCGCGCTTCGGTGACTTCAATCGACGAGCCCACCGGAGTTTGAAAATTCACCGAGGTTTCGCCGAAGTCGGCCTTGGGCACGAACTCGGTGCCCAACAGCAGCCCCAAGCCCACGCTGGCGGCCAGGCTGCCCAGCGCCACGCCCACCGTGGCCAGCCGGTGCCGCAGCGACCAGGCCAGGATCACTTGATAGACATCGCCCAACCAATGGCTGAAGCGGTCCACCGCGCCGGTGACGCGGCCCAGCGTGCGGTCGTAGAAAGAGTTACCACGCTCGGCGCCGCCATGTGCGGCGGGGTCGTGCCACACGCTCGACAGCATGGGGTCGAGCGTGAAGCTGACGAACATCGAGATCAGCACCGCGCTGACGATGGTGATGCCGAATTCATGAAAGAACTTGCCGATGATCCCGCCCATGAAGCCCACCGGCAGGAACACAGCCACGATGCTCAGCGTGGTGGCCAGCACGGCCAGGCCGATCTCTTGCGTGCCGGCCAGCGCGGCGTCGTGCGCGCTCTTGCCCATCTGCACATGGCGCACGATGTTTTCGCGCACCACGATGGCGTCGTCGATCAGCAGCCCCACGCACAGGCTCAGCGCCATGAGGGTGACCATGTTGATCGAGAAACCAAACATGTTCATGAACAGGAAGGTGCCGATCAGCGCCACCGGCAGCGTCAAGCCGGTGATGACGGTGGAGCGCCACGAATTCAGGAACAGGAAGACGATGCCGATGGTGAGCAACGCGCCTTCGATCAGCGTGCGGCGAACGTTGTTCACCGAAGCGCGGATGGGCCGTGAGTTGTCGCGCACCACTTCCAGCTTCACCCCCGGCGGCAACTGCGGCGCGAGTTGCGCCACCACGGCATTCAGCGCGTCCACCACCTCGATGGTGTTTTCGCTCTGCGTCTTTTGCACATCGAGCACCAGGGTGCGCTGGCCGTTGTACAGGGCCAGGGTGTCGGTCTCTTCGGGGCCATCGACCACCTTGGCCACCTGGCCCAGGCGCACCACCACGTTGCCGCGGCGCGCCACCACGATTTGCGCAAAGTCTTGCGGGCGTCTGATGCGGCCGTCTACCTTCAGCGTGCGTTCGGTCAGCGCGCTGCGCAGGCTGCCGGCGGGGAGTTCCTGGTTTTCACTGCGCACCGCGGCCAGCACCTGGTCGGCGCCCACGCCGGTGGCTTCGAGTGCGGCCGGGTCGAGGTAGATGTTGACCTCGCGCTTGGCGCTGCCCACCAGGGTGACGGCGCCGACGCCGCGCACGTTTTCCAGGCGCTTTTTCAGCCACTGATCAGCCAGCGTGGTCAGCTCGGTGGGCGTGCGCGTGGCCGAGGTCATGGCCAGGCTGAAGATGGGCCGGCTCGATGGGTCGAAGCGCGACACGCGCGGCTCCTTCACATCGTCACGCAACGTGGGGCGCAGGCTGGCGAGCTTTTCGCGCACGTCATCAGCCGCCTTGCGGCCTTCGATGTCGAGGTTGAACTGCACGATCACGACAGACGTGCCTTCGTACGAACGCGAGAACAGTTGGCTGATGCCGGCGATGGTGTTCACCGCCTCTTCCACCTTGCGCGTGACCTCGGTTTCCACCACCTCGGGCGCGGCGCCGGGGTAGTCGATCTGCACCACGATGGTGGGGAAGTCGATGTTCGGAAACTGGTCAACCTTCAGGCGTTGCAGCGAAAACAGGCCCAGCACCACGAAGGCCAGCATGACCATCACGGCCAGCACCGGGTTGGCAATCGAGACGCGGGTGAACCACATGGTGCGGTGGGCCTGTTCAGTAGACGGTTAGGGCAGCAGCGCTCAGCGCATTGCGCCCACGCGCACCAGCGTGCCTGCGCGCACGCTGCCCAGGCTGCCGGCCAGGACGCGATCGCCTTCAGCCAGGCCTTCGAGCACTTCCACCACCTCGGTGCCACCGGCCTGGCCCGGTGTGCCCAGGCGCAGCGGCGTTTGCACCAGGCGGGTGTTGGCCAATTTCAGGGCATAGGGCTGGGGTTGATCCAGCCGCACGCTGGAGGCCGGCAGCACCAGTGCATTGCGCGTTTCCAGCGCAATGCTGCCGCGCGCAAACAAGCCCTGGCGCAGGCCGGGCTGACCTTGCAGTTCGAGATAAGCCAACACGTTGCGGCTGCCGCCTTGGGCGCTGGGGTTGATGCGCACCAGCTTGGCTTCAATCGCCTGGGGCACGCCTTCAACGACCAGGCGCGCCACCTGGCCCACGCGCAGCGCGGCGGCGTCGGCCGGGGCCAGCGCGGCTTCGAGTTCAAGCCGGCTCAGGTCAACGATTTCCAGCAGCCGCGCATCCACCGCCACGCGCTCGCCGGGCTGCACCAGGCGCTGCGCCACCAGGCCGCTGAGCGGTGCCGTCACCGTGGCGTCGGCGCGCGCCTTGCGGGCCAGCTCCACCGCGGCCTGCGCGGCCAGCAGGCTGGCTTGCGCGCCGGCTTCGGTGGACACGGCGGCTTCCAGCGCGGTGGGCGAAATGAACCCCTGCGCCACCAGCGCCTTGTTGTTGGCCAGCGTGCGCTGGCTGATGTCGACTTGCGCCTTGGCCGCCAGCGCCTGCTGCTCGGCCTGGCGCACGCGCCAATCGAATTCAGTGGTGTCCAGTTGCGCCAGCACCTGGCCGGCGCGCACGGCGTCGCCTTCGCGCACCGCCAGGCTCTTGACTTCAGCCGCCACGCGGGCCTTGACGAAAGCGCTGTTGCTGGCCTTCAGCGCGCCAGACACTTCGAGCGTGCGCGTCAGCTCAAGGCGGCGCGCGGTGGCCAGGTCGGCATCAGCCAAATCCAGCGCGCCTTCGGCCTTGGCCACCGGCACCGCCTGCGCCTTTTTCTCGGCCTGGCGCTGCAGCAAGGTGCGGCCCAGGGCGCCCAGCAACAGCAAGGCCAGCAGCAGGGGCAAGCCCCATTTCAGCGCGCGCTTCATGGCCGGGCTTTCTTTGCGGCGCGGGGTTTGGCAGGGGTGGCCACCAGCAGGCCATTGAGCATCAGATCCAGTTGCGTCTCGATCACCAGGCGGGGCTCCCAATGCGCGCCGTGCACCGGGCATGCGCCGATGGAATGCTTGTGCAAGGCCAGAAACAACAAGGGCGCGATCAGCGCCTGGGCCGCAGCGGCCAGCGGCACGGTGCGGAACTCGCCGCGGTCGATGCCGCGCTGCAACGTACCTTCGATCAAGCGATTCGCTGGGACGATGACTTCATCAACGTAGAACTGCGCCAGCTCCGGGAAGTTGCGCACCTCGCCGGTCACCACCTTGCAGATGCCGCCGGCAAAACCATCGCCCACGCGATCCCACCAGGTGTGCATCAGCAGGCGCAGCAACTCGGGCGTGGCGCCCTGGAACTGCCCGGCAATCTGTTCGCCTTCAAGAATGAGCGCCGTGAGGTGGTGCCGCACCACCGCCTTGAACAGCTCTTCCTTGCTCGGAAAGTACAGGTACAGCGTGCCCTTGGAGACACCGGCCAGGTGGGCCACATCGTCGGTGCGCGTGGCGGCAAAACCCTTCTCCACAAACAGCTGCAGCGCGGCGTCGAGCAACTCCTGCGGGCGCGCCTCTTTGCGGCGTTGGCGGGTCGGGGACATGGCAGGTGGCGTTTTCATTAATGACTGACTGGTCATTAATGCTATCACCCGCACCACGGTTTGATTTCTTGCGGCCTTGCCGCAGGCGGCTGTGGCATGCAGGCAGGTGTTTGAAGCCGCGCTGCGCGCGCCGCTAACATCCGCCGCTTTGCCCAGCGGAGCGCGGTTTGGATCTCACATTGTTCGTCAAGGCTGCCGTGATGGGCATTGTGGAAGGGCTGACCGAGTTCCTGCCCATTTCCAGCACCGGCCACCTCATCTTGGCTGCCTCGCTGCTCAACTTCACCGGCGAGAAGATCAAGGTCTTCGAGATCGCCATTCAAACCGGCGCCATCTTCGCCGTCATCCTGGTGTATTGGCAGCGCCTGCGTGACACCGCCGCGGGCATCACCCACCAACCGCGCGCGCAACGCTTCACGCTCAATGTGTTGATCGCCTTCGTGCCCGCCGTGGTGCTGGGCCTGCTGTTCGGCAAGGTCATCAAGGCGCACCTGTTCACGCCGGTGGTGGTGGCCACCACCTTCATCGTGGGTGGCGTCATCATCCTGTGGGCCGAGTCGCGGCCAAAGACTGCCACGCGGGTGCAAAGCGTGGACGACATGACGGCGCTCGATGCATTGAAGGTGGGCCTGGTGCAATGCCTGGCCATGGTGCCGGGCACCAGCCGCTCGGGGGCCACCATCATCGGCGGCATGCTGCTGGGGCTGTCGCGCCAGGCGGCCACCGATTTCAGCTTCTTCCTGGCCATTCCCACGCTCATCGGCGCGGGCGCCTACAGCTTGTGGAAGGAGCGCGCCATCTTGAGCCTGGCCGACGTGCCCATGTTCGCTGTGGGCCTGCTCTTTTCATTCGTTAGCGCCTGGGTCTGCGTGCGCTGGCTGCTGCGCTACATCGCCAGCCACGACTTCAAGGCCTTTGCCTGGTACCGCATCGCCTTCGGCGTGGTGGTGCTGGCCACGGCCTACAGCGGCGCGGTCACCTGGGCCGCGTGAAGATCAGGTCCCACACGCCGTGGCCGAGGTTCAGGCCGCGTTGTTCGAACTTGGTCATGGGCCGCCAATCGGGCCTTGGCGCATAGCCTTCGGCCGTGTTGTGCAGCAGGGGCTCGGCACTCAGCACATCGAGCATCTGCTGTGCATAGGGCTGCCAGTCGGTGGCGCAATGCAGGCTGCCGCCGGGCTGCAAGCGGCTGGCCAGCGCAGCCACGAAAGCGGGCTGGATGAGCCGGCGCTTGTGGTGGCGCGCCTTGGGCCAGGGGTCGGGGAAGTAGATGCGGATGGCGTGCAGGCTGGCCGGCGCCAGCATGTGGGCAAGCACCTCCACGGCGTCGTGCTGCACGATGCGCAGGTTGGTCAACTGCTGCGCTTCGATGCGCTGCAACAGCGCGCCCACGCCGGGCGGGTGAACCTCCACGCCGATGAAGTCAAACTCAGGCTGCGCTTGCGCCATGGCCGCCGTGGCCGCGCCCATGCCGAAGCCGATTTCCAGCATCAGCGGCGCCTGGCGCGTGAACACGGCCGGCCAATCGCTTAACCGCTGGGTGAAGGGCAAGACGAAACGCGGCCCCAGTTCGGCCAGGGCGCGCAACTGGCCGGTTCCGCTGCGCCCGGCGCGCAGCACGAAGCTGCGCACGGGGCGGTGTGGGGTGGGGCCAGGGTTCAAGATGCCAAAAAGTAAAGCCAAGGGTCACGCAACGCAGGGTGCGGCACCTTCGAATCGAGTTCTGCGCCGGCAAGGTCAAACATGCGCACTTGAGAAAACCCCGCGGCAATGGTTTGCTGCACAAGTCTGGCCGGGCGCGCGTAGTACGTGAGCACGTCATTGGGCGGTTCGAGCAGCAGGCTTTCTTGCAGCGATGTTGTTTCGCCATCGGCTGTGTTGATGATTGCCCGGTTCAATCGGCGTACCTTGTACAGGTGCCAATACTCTTCAAGCCAATCGCCCAGCGTGCCGCGTTTGGCCAGCAAGCCACGGCCATCCAGCCAATTCAGGTTGTGCGATGAATAGACCAGCGTGCCACCGGGCTTCAGAACTCGGCGGCATTCGGCCAACACCTTGGCGCGATCGCTCGGCCCGACGCAGTCGATGCCGTTGAAGCTGAACACCACCACCTCGAAGCTTTGCGCCGCGGCATCCAGCCGGCGTGCGTCGCCGAGCTTGAACATGTCCGGCTTGAACCAGGGTTGCTTAGCAAACCGCTCGTTGCAGGCGCGCACCATTTCCGGCACCACGTCCAACGCCTGGTAGCTTTGGCACTGCCCCGCCAGGTGAGCGGCGGTTCTGCCGGCGCCCACGCCGATGTCCAGCACGCTGGCCGTGGCCAGCGTCGAGCGCAGCGTGCTGAAGATGGTTTGCTCGGGCGGCTGAAGCTTGGCGATATGCCGATACGCTTGCACCACATTCGCCTTTGAATAGTGCGCCTGGGTGGTGGCGAAAACGGCGCTGGATGGGTCTTGATCGTGATGAGCGGCGGCCATGGTGCGGGTCTGAGCGGCTGATGAATGAACCGCTGTTGAGCGCCCCAAAGTGGGGCTGGGAATGCTAGCCCAGTACCGGGTTTCAGGGCGCAGACGATGTACGCGGCCCGCCGCGTGTTCCGTCATCAATCAGGCTGGATGTTGTGCCTGCGGATGAACGCTCCCCAAACTTGCTGCTCGTCTTTGAGCGCGGCCGCAAATTGCTCCGGCGTGTCGAACACAGGCAGCAGCGCTTGCTGTACCAGCCGGCCCGCCAGCGCGGGCGAGCGCATCGCGCGCGCGATCTCGTCGGCCAGGCGCTTGACGATCGCCGGCGGCGTCTTGGCCGGCACCAGCACCGAAAACGCGGTGAAGGCCTTGATGCCCGGCACGCCGGCTTCGGCCAAGGTGGGCACACTGGGCAGCAGCTTGCTCCTGTCGGTGATGGCCAAGGCGACCAGCTTGCCGGCGTCGATGTGCGGGCGCACGCTGGCCAGGTCGGTCAGCATGAATTGCAGCCGCCCGCCAAGCAGGTCTTGGTAGGCCGGGCCGACGCCCTTGTACGGCACATGGCTGAAGCGCGCGCCGCTGGCGTCTTCGATCATGCGCACACCGATGTACAGCGGGCTGCCCACGCCCGCGGTGCCGTAGAACAGCTTTTCGGGCTCGCGCCGGCCACGTTCGAGCAGCGCGGCCAACGTGGGCAACTGGGCCTGGGGGTGGGCCACGATCACCATCGGCGCGATCACGCCGCGCGTCACGGGCGCGAAGTCGCGCGCCACGTCGTAGGCCAACGTCTTGTACAGCACCGGGTTGATGCCCAGCGAGGAGTTCGATGCCACCAGCAGCGTGTAGCCGTCAGCCGGCGCTTGCGCCACCGCGGCCGCACCGATGGCGCCGCTGGCGCCGGGCTTGTTATCGACCACGAAGGCCTGCCTCAACTGCTCGCCCAGGGCCTGCGCCAGCAAGCGGCCGAAGACGTCGGTGCCACCGCCGGGTGACGACGGCACGACAACGGTCACCGGCTTGCTCGGCCAATCGGCCGGCGCCGGGCTCTGCGCACCAGCCAGGCCAGCCAGGCCTGCCACCAAGGCCAGCACTGTGGCGCCGAGAGAAATGCGATTCATGGTTCGACTCCAGACATTGACGGGCGCATAACTTGTGCGTGAACAGGACGGGCTCGGGTTAACCTCAAGCCCATGAACACCGCCGCCTCGCTTGCTGCACTGATCGACGACTTGGTTGATGCCAACCGCATCCTGTTCCACCAAGGAATTGTCGATGCCTTCGGCCATGTCAGCGCCCGCCACCCCATGCGGGCAGACCGTTTCCTGCTGGCGCGCAATGTCGCGCCGGGCCTGGTCAGCGCCGCCGACATCCTGGAGTACGACGTGGCCAGCGGTGAGCCGGTGGCTGCCGACCCGCCGCGCCAGTACCTCGAACGCCCGATCCACAGCGAGATCTACCTCGCCCGGCCCGACGTGATGGCCGTGGTGCACAACCATTCGCCGGCCGTGCTGCCGTTCAGCGTGGTGAAGGGCGCGGTGCTGAAACCGGTGTGCCACATGTGCGGCTTTCTGGGCGAGGGGCCGGCGGTGTTCGAGATACGCGACCACGCCGGCGCTGCCAGCGACCTGTTGATTCGCAGCCGCGAACTCGGCGCGGCGCTGGCGCGCACGCTCGGTGAGGGGCGCGTGGTGCTGATGCGTGGCCACGGCTGCACCATCGTTGCTGAGTCGTTGCGGGTGGCGATCTACCGCGCCGTCTACACCGAGTTGAACGCCAGGCTGTTGCTGCAGGCCTTGCCGCTGGGCACGGTGCAGTACCTGACGCCCGCCGAAGCCGATGCCACCCGCATCACCAATGAAGGCCAGGTCGAACGGCCGTGGAACCTGTGGCGCCAGCTCGCACGCCAGGCGGCCGCGAACCAGCGCGATTGAGCGGCTGGTGGGCAGCGGCCCACGTCACTGCGGGGCAGAGCCAGCGATGCAATCGCATAGACTCGCCTGCCCTGCGGGCGTAGCTCAATGGCAGAGCTGAAGCTTCCCAAGCTTAAGACGAGGGTTCGATTCCCTTCGCCCGCTCCACGCACCCGGCTTGCTCGCCTTTGGCCCTTTCGCGTCGTGCGACTGCACTTTCACACCCCGTGCCTCAAGCCCCCGGGCCCGCCATCTGCATGAAGCCGCCCCTGCGAATCCTCTGCCTCGGGGCCGCTGCGCCTGAACTCTGTGCCGTGCCCTTCGGCCCGTTCGTGGCCACCGCCGCGGCGGGGCTGGACGCGGCCGCGCAAGCCCTGAACGAACAACCGCATGACGCCTTGCTGGTGCACCTGGGCGCCGGCCTGGCGCCCGAGGCCTTGCTGCATTGGGCTGCTTGGTCGCACGCGGTGCTTGAAACGGCCGTGGTCGTGGTGACGCCCGGGCCGGCACCTGAGCTGGCCCTGCAATTGCTGCAACTCGGCGCGCAAGACGTGCTGGGCGAGCATGAAGGCACGCCGGCCAACCTGGCCCGCGCGTTGGGCTTGAGCGTGCAGCGCAAACGCCTGGAGCGTTCGGCACGCCAGGCGTTCGCCATCGACCTGGGCACCGGCCTGCCCAACCACCTGCAACTGCTTGAACACATGAGCCACCTGCTGGCGTTGCGCGAGCGCGAGCCGGCGCCCATGGCCTTGCTGGTGCTGCGCATCGAAGGCCTGGCCACGGTTGAGGCGCAACTGGGCAGCGAGGCGGCCAACGTGTTGCGCCGCAAGGCCGCGGTGCGGCTGCGCGCCGGGCTGCGCGCCAGCGACGTGGTGGCCGCGCTGGGGGCAGACACATTCGCCGTGTTGCTGGGCTGGATCGACGCCGCCGCCGACGGCGCGCGCGTGCTGGCCAAGCTGGCCGCGGCCCTGGGCCAGCCGTTCAGTGTGGCCGGCAAGGAGTTGGCGCTGGCGG
Organism: Burkholderiales bacterium; assembly: GCA_031418595.1. Taxonomy (GTDB): domain Bacteria; phylum Pseudomonadota; class Gammaproteobacteria; order Burkholderiales; family Burkholderiaceae_C; genus Rubrivivax. The sequence continues at coordinate 52,475 of JANOXU010000085.1, read as the reverse complement.
TGAGAGCCGGCCTGGCGCTGTACCCCGAGCACGGCAAAGAAGCCAACACGCTGCTGCACCGCGCGCTGGGCCAGGCCAGCACGGCCAGCGCCGAAGGCCGGGTGGGGTTTGTCAACCGCGTGGAGCGTGGCACACCGGCGGCGGCCAATGATGAAGGGCCGCCGGGTTTGTGAGAGTGTCCTGTTGAACGGGTCGTTTGACGCCGGCTGAACTACTTCAACACGTCCCCCAGGCACAGGTACTTCACTTCAACGTAATCGTCCATGCCCAGGTGCGAGCCCTCGCGCCCCAGGCCACTTTGCTTGACACCACCGAACGGCACTTCGGCTGAAGAGATCAACCCCGTGTTGATGCCCACCATGCCGTATTCCAGCGCCTCGGCCACGCGGAAGATGCGGCCCACGTCGCGGCTGTAGAAGTAGCTGGCCAGGCCGAATTCGGTGGCGTTGGCCAACTCGATCACTTCGGCTTCGGTGTTGAAGCGGAACACCGGGGCCACCGGGCCGAAGGTTTCTTCGCGGGCGCACAGCATGTCGGCCGTCACGTCGGCCAGCACGGTGGGTTCATAAAAGCGTTCGTGGCTGGCGATGCCGCCTGTGACCACGCGCGCGCCCTTGGCCAAGGCGTCGGCCACATGGGCTTGCACCTTGGCCAGCGCGGCGGCGTCGATCATCGGGCCTTGCGTCACGCCGGCTTCGAAGCCGTTGCCCACGCGAATGCCACGCGACTTCTCGGCCAGCCGGGCCACGAATTCGTCGTAAACACCCGCTTGCGCATACAGGCGGTTGGCACAGACGCAGGTCTGGCCGGCGTTGCGGTACTTGCTGACCATGGCGCCTTCGACGGCGCTTTCAATGTCGGCGTCATCGAACACGATGAACGGCGCATTGCCGCCGAGTTCGAGCGAGATCTTCTTCACCGTGGGCGCGCACTGTGCGGCCAGGATGCGGCCGACCTCGGTGCTGCCGGTGAACGACAGGTGGCGCACCACATCGCTGGCGCACAGGGCCTTGCCGATCCCGATGGAATTTTCAGCATCCGCCGTCAACACATTCAGCACGCCGGCGGGCATGCCGGCACGCTGCGCCAGTTCAGCCACGGCCAACGCCGACAACGGTGTTTGCTCGGCGGGTTTGATGATCACCGGGCAGCCCGCGGCCAAGGCTGGCGCCACCTTGCGCGTGATCATGGCGATGGGGAAGTTCCACGGCGTGATGGCCGCGCACACGCCGATGGGCTGCTTGATGATGATGGTGCGCTTGTTGCCGTCGGTGCTGGGAATGGTCTGGCCATAAACGCGCTTGGCTTCTTCGGCAAACCATTCGATGAAGCTGGCGCCGTACACCACCTCGCCGCGCGCTTCGGCCAGCGGCTTGCCTTGCTCGGCGGTCATGATGATGGCCAGGTCGTTGGCATGTTGGTGCAGCAACGCGAACCACTTCATCATCACCGCGCCGCGTTCGCGCGCAGTCTTGGCGCGCCAGGCCGGCCAGGCGGCGTTGGCCGCGGCGATGGCGGCGTGGGCCTGTGCGGGGCCGTGGTTGGCCACGTCGGCCAAGTGCGAACCGGTGGCGGGGTCGCGCACTTCAAAGCGGGAAGCACTCGCCACCCAGGCGCCGCCTATCAAGGCATCGGTTTTCAGCAAGCCGGCATCGTTCAGTTGGGCCAGCGGCGAAGTTTTCATGTCCATGGTGTGGTGTCCTTTAGCGGTTTGCCCCGCACTCTAACGGCCCGGCGGGCCACCCCTAAAATGCGCCGCTTTGCGCGGCCCTGCCTACCGTATGGCCCGCCCCAAATGCCATACCCAGGGTTGCCATGAAAGCCGCAGACATTCGCGCCACGTTTTTGCAGTACTTTGCATCGCAAGGGCACCAGGTGGTGGCGTCTTCGCCCGTGGTGCCGGGCGACGACCCCACGCTGCTGTTCACCAACGCCGGCATGAACCAGTTCAAGGACGTGTTCCTGGGCTTTGACAAGCGCCCCTACAACCGGGCCACCACGTCGCAAAAGTGCATTCGCGCCGGCGGCAAGCACAACGACCTGGAGAACGTGGGCTACACCGCACGCCACCTCACGTTCTTCGAAATGCTGGGCAACTTCAGCTTTGGCGACTACTTCAAGCAAGACGCCATCCGCTTCGCCTGGGCACTGCTCACCGAGCATTTCAAGCTGCCCAAGGAAAAGCTCTGGGCCACGGTCTACGCCGAAGACGACGAGGCGTATGACATCTGGCTGAAGGTGATCAAGCTGCCGGCCGAGCGCATCGTTCGCATTGGCGACAACAAAGGCGCGCGCTACGCCTCAGACAATTTCTGGATGATGGGCGACACGGGCCCGTGCGGGCCGTGCAGCGAAATCTTCTACGACCACGGCCCGGCAGTGGCCGGCGGCCCGCCGGGTTCGCCCGAGCAAGACGGCGACCGCTACGTGGAGATCTGGAACAACGTCTTCATGCAGTTCAACCGCACCGAAGACGGCGTGATGCACCCGCTGCCCAAGCCGAGTGTGGACACCGGCATGGGCCTGGAGCGCCTGGCCACCGTGCTGCAAGGCGTGCACAGCGTGTTCCAGGTTGACCTGTTCATGCGCTTGCTGGATGAAGCCAAGCGCGTGGTCGATCTTGCGGGGGCACAAGATTGCGATCGTGAGGCCGCTTCGCTGAAGGTGATTGCCGACCACATTCGCTCCTGCGCCTTCACGGTGGTCGATGGCGTGATTCCGGGCAATGAAGGCCGCGGCTACGTGCTGCGCCGCATTGCGCGCCGGGCCATCCGCCACGGCTACAAGCTGGGGGCGCGCAAGCCGTTCTTCCACGCCCTGGTGGCGCCGCTGGTGGCTGAAATGGGCGAGGCCTACCCCGAACTGCGGCGCGACGCCGTGCGCGTGACCGAGGTGCTAAAGCAGGAAGAAGAACGCTTCTTCCAGACCATTGCCAATGGCATGGAAATTCTTGAAAGCGCCCTGGTGAACTTGGCAAGAGCGGGCACCAATCAGATCGACGGTGACCTGGCCTTCAAGCTGCACGACACCTTCGGCTTCCCGCTCGACTTGACGGCTGACGTGTGCCGCGAACGCGGCGTGGCCGTCGATGAAGCCGGCTTCAACGCCGCCATGACGCGCCAGCGCGAACAGGCGCGCGCCGCGGGCAAGTTCAAGGTGGCGCAGGGCCTGGCCTACAGCGGTGTGGAAACCGCGTTCCACGGCCACGAGCACCTGGTGTGCGAGCACAGCAAGATCACCGCGTTGTATGTGGATGGTTCGCCCGTGAACCGCGCTCGCGCCGGTGACGATGTGGTGATCGTGCTCGACCACACGCCGTTCTATGCTGAAAGCGGTGGCCAGGTGGGCGATGCCGGTGAGCTGCGCAATGCACGCGCCCGGGTCGTCATCGAAGACACCACCAAGATCCAGGCCGCGGTCTTCGGCCACCAGGGTCGCAACGTTGAAGGCGAGGTCGAGGTGGGTGACAGCTTTGTCGCCCGCGTCGATGCCGATCGCCGCGCCAAGACCGTGCGCAACCACAGCGCCACGCACCTGATGCACAAGGCCTTGCGCGAGGTGCTGGGCGCCCATGTGCAGCAAAAGGGCTCGCTGGTCAACGCCGAGCGCACGCGCTTTGACTTTGCCCACAACGCACCGGTGAGCGACGCGCAGGTGGCGCAGGTTGAATCAATCGTTAACGCCGAAATCTTGGCCAACGCCGCCACGCAAGCCCGGGTGATGGCGATTGACGACGCGCAGAAGTCGGGCGCGATGATGCTGTTCGGCGAAAAATATGGTGACGAAGTGCGCGTGCTCGACATCGGCAGCAGCCGTGAACTTTGTGGCGGCACGCATGTGCAGCGCACCGGCGACATCGGCCTGTTCAAGATCGTGGCCGAAGCGGGCGTGGCCGCAGGCATCCGCCGCATTGAGGCCGTGACGGGTGGCAACGCCCTGGGTTACTTGCAGCAGCTTGAAGGCAGGCTGGGCGGCGTGGCGTCGCAACTCAAGGTGACGCCGGCTGAAGTGGCGCAGCGCGTGGGCGCCATGCTCGACCAGGTGCGTGCGCTGGAGCGTGAGGTGAGCGCACTCAAAGGCAAGTTAGCCAGCTCGCAGGGCGATGAACTCTTGGCGCAGGCGGTGGATGTGGGCGGCGTGAAGGTGCTGGCCGCCACGCTGCAAGGGGCCGACGCCAAGACGCTGCGCGAAACGCTGGACAAGTTGAAAGACAAGCTCAAAAGCGCGGCCATCGTGTTGGCCAGCGTCGATGGCGCCAAGGTGCAATTGGCCGCGGGCGTCACGGCTGATTGCATGGGCCGCGTCAAGGCCGGCGAACTGGTCAACCACGTGGCCCAGCAAGTCGGCGGCAAGGGCGGCGGCAAGCCCGACCTGGCCATGGCCGGCGGCACCGATGCCGCGCAATTGCCGGCGGCGCTGGCTTCCGTTCAGGCCTGGGTGCGCGCCCGCCTGTAGGCCGCACGCGGGTGCGGTTGATTGAATTCATCAAGGCGCCATGACCATGCGTGACAACACCGAAACCGAAGTCAACGCGCTGCAAGACGTTTGCGAACGCCTGGCCGGCTTTTGCGAGCATGTTTCGGTGGAGTGGCTCGATGGCTACATGACCGCCTTGCTGGCCGGCCCGCGCGTGCCCGCGTTCGAGGAATGGGTGCCGGTGGCCTTTGACGATGCCTGGCCGCGCGTGTTTGCCGACCCGGTTGATCACGACCAGGCGCTGCGCGCGGTGCAGCGGCGCTGGAAGGTGTTGGCCGCGCAGCTCGACCCGCAAGCCAGTGACGGGCAAGACGGCGTGCTGACGCTGGCGCCGCTGATGTTCAAGCCCGATGAGGCGGAGGTGGCGGCCATCAGTGCCACGCTCCAGCCCGAAGAACTGGAGGCGCTGGACAAGCTTGGTTTGATCTGGGCGGTGGGCTTCACCGATGCCGTGGCTGACTTCAAGGCCGATTGGTCACACCCGCCGCCCGACGCGCAGGCGCAGCAATGGTTTGATGAGTGTCTGGGCATGATCCGCGGCCTGATAGACGGCATCGACGACGATCTGGCGGCCACCCTGCGCCAGCAATACAAGCGCGAGCCCACGCGCGAAGAGCTGGTTGATGAAGCCGCCATGGGCGCGCAAGCGCTGCGCCAGTACTGGAATGAATATGGCCCACGCACCTTGCCGCGCGCAGTGCCGCCCAAGGTGGGCCGCAACGAGCCGTGCCCGTGCGGCAGCGGCAAGAAGTTCAAAAAGTGCCACGGCGGCGCAACGCCGTGATCGAAAGCCAAAGTCATGAGTGATGAGCAGGAACTGCAAGGCCGGCACATCGTGCTGGGCATGAGCGGCGGCATCGCCTGCTACAAGAGCGCGGAGCTGGTGCGTGAATTGATCAAGACCGGTGCCACCGTGCAGGTGGTGATGAGCGAGGCGGCCTGTCGCTTCATCACCTCGGCCACGCTGCAGGCGCTCTCCGGCCGAACGGTGTGCACCGACCAGTGGGATGCACGCGAGCCCAACCACATGCCGCACATCAACCTTTCACGTGAGGCAGACGCGATCCTGGTGGCCCCGGCCAGCGCCGACTTCATGGCCAAGCTGGCGCAGGGCGGGGCCGATGAAATCCTGAGCCTGCTGTGCCTGGCGCGGCCGCTTCAAACCTGCCCGCTGCTGCTGGCCCCGGCCATGAACCGCGAGATGTGGTGGCATCCAGCCACGCAGCGCAACCTGGCCACACTGCGGGCTGATGGCGCACACATCCTGGGCCCGGGCAGCGGCGACCAGGCCTGCGGCGAAGTGGGCGACGGGCGCATGCTCGAAGCCACCGAACTGCGCGATGAGCTGGTTGCTTTTTTTCAACCCAAGCTGCTGGCCGGCAAGCGCGTGCTGATTACTGCCGGGCCAACGTTTGAGGCGATTGACCCGGTGCGGGGCATCACCAATCTGTCCAGCGGCAAGATGGGTTTCGCCCTGGCTCGTGCGGCGCAAGAAGCCGGCGCTGAGGTGACGCTGGTGGCCGGGCCGGTGCACCTGGCCACGCCGCGCCACGTGCGGCGCATCGATGTGCGCAGCGCGCAGCAGATGTTCGATGCCGTGCTGCCGCTGGCCGGCGCGAACGAGGTCTTCATTGCCACCGCCGCGGTGGCCGATTGGCGGCCTGCGGTTTTGTCAGATCAAAAAATCAAGAAAGATGCCAGTGGCTGCGTGCCGGGTTTCGAGATGACCGAGAACCCCGACATCCTGGCCAGCGTGGCGCGCCTGGCGCAGCCGCCGTACTGCGTGGGCTTTGCCGCTGAAAGCCACGATCTCATCAAGCATGCGCGCGAAAAATTGCAGCGCAAAGGCGTGCCGCTGGTGGTGGGCAACATCGGCGCGGCCACCTTCGGGCAGGACGACAACGCGCTGGTGCTGGTGGATGCGGCGGGCGAGCGCGAATGGCCGCGCGCCAGCAAGCTGAGCCTGGCGCGCGCGCTGGTGGCCGAAATCGCGCAGCGGCTGACGTCTTCCGTTAAGGGGTGAGCATGGTGGTGGTGGACATCAAAGTGATTGATGCGCGCATGGCCGATGCCCTGCCGCAATACGCCACACCCGGCAGCGCCGGCCTGGACTTGCGCGCCTGCATCGACGCAGCACTCGCCATCGAACCCGGCCAGACCGTGCTCATTCCCATCGGCCTGGCCATCCACATTGGCGACCCGAGCCTGGCCGCGATGCTGCTTCCGCGCTCGGGCCTGGGCCACAAGCACGGCATCGTGCTGGGCAACCTGGTCGGCTTGATCGACAGTGACTACCAAGGCCCACTGATGGTGAGCTGCTGGAACCGCAGCCAGCAGACCTACTCAGTGCAGCCGATGGAGCGCATCGCACAGTTGGTGATCGTGCCGGTGGTGCAGGCGCACTTTCGGCGTGTTGATGAGTTTGCTGCCTCGCAGCGCGGCGCGGGCGGCTTCGGCTCCACCGGCGCGGCCTGAAACCGGCGGTTAACGCAGGTCAGTGCAGCGCTGGCGGTTCTTCACCGGCCAAGCTGAAACCCGCGCTGCCCAGGCTGCCGGCTTCGGTTTCTGCCGCACTGGCCAAACGCACATCCACCACCTTGAGTTCTAGGCGCAGCGCCAGGCCGGCCAGCGGGTGGTTGCCGTCGAGCACCACATGGGTGGGGTAGATCTCGGTCACGGTGTAGATGGCGTCGGCGGGCATGTCGGGCGTGGCCGCACCGGGCGGCAGGCCTTCGAAGCGCATGCCGGATTCCAACTGCTCGGGAAACAGCGCGCGGTTTTCGAAGCACACCAACGCGGCGTCGTAGTCGCCGAAGGCATGTTCGGGTTCCAGATGCAGTTTCAGCTCGTCACCCGGCGCATGGCCGGCCAGGGCTTCTTCCACCTTTGGCAGCAGGTCTTCGCCACCAAAGAAAAACTCGGTCGGTTCGGTCAATTCGTCGATCAACTGGTTCTGGGCGTCGCACAACTTCCAGATCAAGGTGACCACGCAGGGGGCTTGAATGTTCATGCAAACATCATCGCACGGCCCCAGCAGAGAATGACTGAATGAACCTGCTGCAACCCACGCCCTTGCTCGGTGGCCTGTCGTGCGCGGCCTTCATGCGCACGCATTGGCACAAGGCGCCCTTGCTGGTGCGCCAGGCCTTGCCTGGTGGCCTGGTCTTGCTGCCGCGCAAGGCGTTGTTTGCGCTGGCCGCGCGCGAAGACGTGGAGTCACGCCTGGTGTGGCGCGAGCCGCAAGGTGGCGCCTGGCAGATGCGCCACGGGCCGCTGGCGCGGCGTGCTTTGCCGCCCATTCGCCAAGACGGCTGGACCTTGCTGGTGCAGGGGCTCGACCTGCACCTTGACGCCGCGGCGGCGCTGCTCGAACGCTTCACCTTCATCCCGCGTGCGCGGCTCGATGACCTGATGCTGTCGTACGCCACGCACGGCGGTGGCGTGGGGCCGCATGTGGACGCCTACGACGTGTTCTTGCTCCAAGCGCAGGGCCGGCGGCGCTGGCGCATCGCGCCGCCGGGCGACGCCGCGTTCAAGCCGGGGCTGCCGTTGAAGATCCTCAAGCGCTTCAAGCCGACGCAGGAATGGCTGCTTGAACCAGGCGACATGCTGTACCTGCCCCCGGGCTGGGCGCATGACGGCGTGGCCGAAGGTGAATGCTTGACGGCATCGGTGGGCTTCAGGGCGCAAACGCCGGCGCAGGTGGCTGCCGAGCTGTTGCAGCGCCTGGCCGATGCCTGTGAGTCGGACGCAGCGCAGCCGCCCTATGCCGACCCGGCGCAAGCGGCCACGGCGCAGCCGGCGCGCATGCCAGCGGCGCTGCAAGCCTTTGCCGCTCGGGCCGTGCGCCAGGCCTTGGCGCAGCCGCAAGCACTGGCCTGTGCGCTGGGCGAATGGTTGACCGAACCCAAGCCGAAGGTAACGTTCGAGGTGGCCGGTGAGCCGAAGCCGGGCAGCGGCCTGCGCCTGGATCGGCGCAGCAAGATGCTGTATGACGACGCCCACCTGTTCATCAACGGCGAAGCGTTCGAATGCGCGGGCCGCGATGCATTGCTGTTGCGCCAACTGGCCGACGAGCGCCACCTCGGCGCAGCGCAGGCCGCCCGGCTTAGCCTGGGCGCGCGCCGCGAGTTGGCAGGCTGGGTGCAGGCCGGCTGGGTGCAGGAGACACGGCATGACGCAATCTGAATCGCCACTGCCGGCGTCGCTGCACATTGACAGCCCGGCGAGTTTCCTGGCGGCCTTGCGCTGGCTCACTCAGGCGGCGTTGGCGCAGCGCGCGCGGGCCATGGTCTGGGCCGACCCGTCGTTCGATGAGTGGCCGCTGGACGATGAGGTGTTGCTGGCCGGCCTGACAGCATGGCTGCGCTTGCCGCTGCGCCAGTTGACGCTGCTGCGCAGCGCAGGCGCGGCCTTGGGCTTGCGCCACCCAAGGTTTGCGCGCTGGGGGGCAACCTGGTCGCATGCCGTGCAGTGGCGCCAGGCCCCGCCCGACGCCATGGCCCTGCCCAGCGTGGCGTGGGCTGAGCAGGCGGCCATCGTGTCGCTCGACGATGCCGCGCTGTGGTTAGGGCAGGCCGGCTCCGAACGCGCCGCCGTGCAGCAGTGGGGTGAACAAATTGACGTGGTTTTGCAACGTTCACAGCCCGGCCCGGGGTTCACCACGCTGGGTCTATAGCCCCAGCACAGGGAATGCACCTAGTTCGGCTAGAATGTTGGGCTGGGCTCGAGTTGATTCGGGCTCTCATGATCTGTGCGCCATGTGCGTGATTCGATCGTTGCTCTCCCCCTACTAAATCGAGGATTCCTCCATGAACAAGACTCTCCTGCTCGCCGCATTGGTGGCCACCGTTGCCCTGGCTGCTTGCGGCAAGAAGGCTGAAACAGCCGCCCCCGCCGCCGCTCCCGCTGCTGCCGTGACCGCCCCCGTGACCGCTGCCGCCGCCACCGCCGCATCAGCAGTTGCCACCGCTGGCAGCGTTGCCGCCTCGGCTGCTGCCGGTGCCGCATCGGCCGCTGCGGGTGCGGTGGCTGACGCCGCCAAAGACGCCGCCGGCAAGGCCATGGACGCTGCCAAGGACGCCGCTGCCAAGACCGCCGACGCCGCCAAGGATGCCGTCAAGAAGTGATGTTCGCGGGCCAGACGGCCTGCATACACATCAAACAAAAGCCGCCCTCGGGCGGCTTTTTCATTGCTGGTCGTTGACGTTTACTTCAGCTCGCCGAGCAAGATTTCAACGATGCGTTGGCCATGCTCACCGGCTTCAGCGGCGCCCTGTGAATTCAACACCGCCACCACCGACTTGTCAGCCTCGGCCTTGACCGAGACACGGTACTTCACGGGTGCGGTGTCGGTATCGGTGCGGCCGAACATGCGCTGGAAGATGCTCGGGTCTTCCTTGCCGGCGCTCTTGGGGTCGACGTAGCGAACGAAGTACACGCCGGCTGCGCGATCGCGGTCTTCGACGGTGAAGCCGCTGCGGTCCAGCGCCAGGCCCACGCGACGCCAGGCGCGGTCAAAACTCTCGTCGACCTGCAAGCTGGCGGCTGGGCGGCCGCTGAGCACACGGGCCCGTGCCGCCGGGGCAGCGGCAGGCGACGTCACGGCGCCGGTGGTGGCAACCTGGGTGCGCGACGCGTCTTCGCGCCCACCGAGCTTGACCATCAGCCGCGTCAGCATTTCGGCTTCAAGTTGCGGGTCGTTCGCGCGCGGGCGCCAGGTGGTGTTCTCCTTTTGCACACCCACGTACACCTCTTCCATGCCGCGGTGGGTGATGAAGACATCGGTGCCCGCACCGTTTCGCTCAACACGCAGGCGGAAGCGATCACGTTCGCTGCTGGAATACAGCGAATCGAACAAGCGCCCGAGCGCAGAGCGCACGAAGTCCATCGGAATCTTGGCGCGGTTTTCGGCCCAACTGGTTTCCATCACGCCGGCTTCGGGTGAATCGGTCACCAGGTTGAAGCCCAGTTCCTGCCAGAAGCCGCGCAGTTGCGGCCACAGCCGGTCTGCCGGCAACGGCACATTCAGCCAACGCTGGTTGCCGTCGCGTTCGATTTTCATGGCGCCCAGTGTGGCCGGCGCCACCACGGCGGCAGCGGCCGCGGGCGCTGCCGCTGCCACGGCCTGGCCGCTGGCGCTGACGCTGCCGCCCTGCACCTGAAAGCGGCTGTCGCGGGCGAGTTGGGTCAGGTCGGGCGGCACATCCAGCGCGGAGGTCTTGCTTGCGCCACTGCGGTAGTCGACCTTGTCGCCGCCGAGAAAATTCTCCACGGTGGAGCAGCCTGTCGCGCACAGCGCGGCGGCCAAGGGCAGCGCGGCCAGGCGCAAGAAAGGGCGGGCCAAACGGGGTCGGTTCACGTGCGGGGTGCTCCAGCGCGGCACAGGGCCGCGCACAAGATGTGGTGAGGGTTCAACGCAGGCCGGCCAACGCCATGGCAGTCGAAACGCGGGCCTGGCCCGCGACTGTGAGCGCCACGATGGGCAGCCTTGATGCGGCCGTGCACAAGCCGAGCTGGGCCATGGCCCATTTGGTGGGGGCGGGGCTGGGTTCGCAAAACAGGGCGCTGTGCAGTTCAAGCAGGCGAAGGTGAATTTCAGCGGCGCGCCGGGCCTGGCCTTCCATGGCGGCCGTGCACAGCTCATGCATCAGGCGCGGCGCCACGTTGGCGGTGACGCTCACGTTGCCGTGGCCGCCCAGCAGCATCAGTGCCACGGCCGTGCCGTCGTCGCCCGAATAAACGCAAAAACCCTTGGGCGCATGCTTGATGAGTTGCGCGCCGCGTTCGACGTCGCCGGTGGCGTCTTTGATGCCCACCACACCGGGCAGTTGTGCCAGCCGCATGGTGGTTTCAAACTGCATATCGGCCACCGTGCGGCCGGGCACGTTGTACAGCACCACGGGCAAATCCACCGCTTCGGCAATGGCCTTGAAGTGCTGGTAGATGCCTTCTTGCGACGGCCGGTTGTAGTAGGGCACCACCTGCAAGCTGCACGCCGCGCCCACGCTTTTGGCGAAGCGCGTGAGTTCAATGGCTTCTGACGTGGCGTTGCCGCCCGCCCCGGCCATGATGGGCACGCGCCCGGCGGCATGTTCAACGCAAACGCGAATGATTTCGCAGTGCTCTTCAACGCTGACCGTGGGCGACTCGCCCGTGGTGCCCACCACCACGAGGCAGGCCGTGCCTTCGGCGATGTGCCAATCAACCAGCTTGCGCAGGGCGGGGTAGTCGATGCTGCCGTCTTCAAGCATCGGCGTGATCAATGCGACGAGGCTGCCAAGAATGGGTGTCATGAAAATGATCCTGCGAATCGCTTGATTTTAGGCCAAGGCTGCGCGCACCGGCTGGGCGGCCGCGGGGTCGAATGCCAGCGCCGCAATGCGCTGCACAAAGCGCGGCGGGCTGGCCAGGTAGCCGTCTTCGAAGGCCACCACGCGCAGGCCTTGCGCGGCTTCAAGCAACTCACCCGGGCGCAGCAAAAAATCGGGTCGTGATGGCCGGCCCACGGTTTCGTTGCCTTGCGCAAAGGTTTCATACAGCAGCACACCACCGGGCGCCAGTGCGACCAGCAACTGTGGCAACAAAGGCCGCCATAAGTAGTTGGTGACGACGACGGCATCGAAGGCGCGCCCAGCCAACGGCCAGGGTTCACGTTCGAGATCAGCCACGATGACTTCGGCCAGGCCGTGCAGCGGCGCCAGCGCGGCGGCGTCGCGATCCACGCCGGTGACCTTGAATCCCGCCTGGCTGAACCAGCGCACATGGCGCCCGCTGCCGCAGGCCAAATCAAGCACCGTGCCGCGCAGGCGAACGAGCGGCGTGAAGCGCACCACCCAGGGCGACGGCGCAGCCAGGCCGGCGTGGTCCATCAGAAGCAAGCCCAAAAGCGCAGCGCCAGATCCACCGCCAAATGCGGGTTCAGGTAGGCGGCAAACACCGCGCCCAGTGCGAAGATGGCCAGCGCCCAAACCAGCAGGCGCACGTACACAGACCTGTACAGCGCAGTCATGCCGGCTGCGCCCGCAACACCGGCGTTTCGCGCACCGGCAAGTTGGCCAGGCAGGCGAACACGCCCAGCGCGATGGACAAGCCCCAGACCACGTCATAGCTGCCGTACACCTGGTACAGCCGCCCGCCCAGCCAGGCGCCCATGAACGAGCCGACCTGGTGGCTCAAGAAAACGAAGCCGCCCAGCATCGACATGTACTGCACGCCAAAAATCTGCGCCACCACCGCGTTGGTGGGCGGCACGGTTGACAGCCACAGCAGCCCCATCGTGGCGGCGAAGACATACACGCTCCAGGGCGACAGCGGCGCGGCCAAGAAGGCCGCAATCACCACCGCGCGCAGCAAGTAAATGGCCGACAGGATGCGCGGCTTGGACAAGCGCTGGCCGAGCACGCCCACACCATAAGTGCCGATCACGTTGAACAGGCCGATCAGCGCCAACGCCGTGGCCGCCACCTCGGGCTCCAGGCCCTTGTCCTTCAAGTAGCTGGGCATGTGCACGCCGATGAACACCACCTGGAAGCCGCAGACAAAGTAGCCCGCGGTGAGCCAGCGAAAACTCTTGTTCGCAAAGGCCTCGCGCAACGCCGCGCCCACGCTTTGCTGAAAGCTGCCCGTTGCAGCCTGCGGTTTTTCATTCAAGCCGACTGCCAGCGGCAAGATCACCAAGGCCAGCGCGCCCAGTATGAACAATGCCTGTTGCCAGCCGAAGTGGCTGATCAAATAGTTCTCCACCGGCACCATCAGGAACTGGCCGAACGAGCCAGCGGCGGCCACCAGGCCCATGGCCCATGACCGTTTCACGGCATCCACATTGCGCGCCAGCACGCCGAAGACCACGGCATAGGTGGTGCCGGCCTGGGCCAGGCCCACCATCACGCCGGCGGTGAGCGCAAAGCCGGTGCCACTACTCACGTTGGCCATGGCCACCAGGCCGGCCGCGTAGAGCAAGGCACCCAGCCACAACACGCGCATGGCACCGAACCGGTCCGCCACCATCCCCGCCAAGGGCCCGGCCAGGCCCCAGGCCAGGTTCTGGATCGCCATGGCCAGCGAGAAGGTCTCGCGCGTCCAGCCGCGCTCGATGGTGATGGGTTGCAGCCACAGCCCGAAGCCATGGCGGATACCCATCGACAGCGTGACCACCATGGCGCCGCACAACAGCAGTCGCGTCATCGACATGCGCGCTTGCGGCGCCGCTTGCACTGGGTTCATCACCACACTTTAGCGCCGTCGCTGTTGCATCATGGCGTCAGGGCATGTGCTGGTGCGCGCCGCCCAAAGAGGAGACCGCGATGAAGGTGCTTGTCCTGGGCGGCGGCGTGATCGGCACCACCACCGCCTACTACCTGGCCCGCGCCGGGCATGAGGTGCAGGTGCTCGAGCGCCAGGCCGGCCCGGCGCTGGAGACCAGCTTCGCCAATGCGGGCGAGATCTCTCCCGGCTATGCATCGCCGTGGGCCGGGCCGGGTGTGCCGCTCAAGGCCATCAAGTGGATGTTGATGGCGCACAGCCCCTTGGTCATCTGGCCCATGCTCGACCCGGCCATGTGGCGCTGGGGCCTGGCCATGTTGGCCAACTGCACCGAACGCGCCTACGCCTTGAACAAGAGCCGCATGGTGCCCCTGGCCGAGTACAGCCGCGACTGCTTCAAGGCGCTGCGTGCTGAAACCGGCATCACCTATGACGACCGAGCGCAGGGCACCTTGCAACTCTTTCGCACGCAAAAGCAGTTGGACGGCACAGGCAAGGACATTGCCGTGTTGCAGCAGTACGGCGTGCCCTACGAGCTGCTGGACCGCGCCGGTTTCGTTCGTGCCGAGCCGGCGCTGGCGCTGACGCAGGAGAAGTTCGTCGGCGCGCTGCGCCTGCCGGGCGATGAGACGGGTGACTGCTTGATCTTCACCCAGCGGTTAGCCGAGATGGCGCGCGAGCTGGGCGTGCGCTTTCACTTTGGCGCACGCATTGAGGCGTTGACAGCCGAAGGCGGCCGCATCACCGGCGTGCGCACCACGGCGGGCACGCTGAGCGCTGACCGCTACGTGGCCGCACTGGGCAGCCACACGCCCTTGCTCCTCAAGCCGCTGGGCTTGCGGCTGCCGGTGTACCCCGTGAAGGGCTACTCCATCACCGTGCCCATCACCGATGCTGCCGCAGCGCCCGAGTCCACCGTGATGGACGAAACGCACAAGGTGGCCGTCACCCGCCTGGGCAGCCGCATTCGAGTCGGCGGTACCGCTGAACTGGCCGGTTATGACCTGCGCTTGCGCGAGGCTCGGCGCGGCACGCTGGAGCATGTGGTGAGGGACCTCTTCCCCACGGGGGGCGACGTGTCCAAAGCCAGCTTCTGGTGCGGCCTGCGCCCGATGACGCCCGACGGCACGCCCATCGTCGGCACCACCAGCGTGCCAAACTTGCTGCTCGCCACCGGCCACGGCACCCTGGGCTGGACCATGGCCGCGGGCACCGGCCGCGTGCTGGCGGACTTGATTTCAGGGCACCAACCCGACATCGACATCAGCGGTTTGAACCTCGCGCGCTATCACGAAAACGCGCGCTGAACCGCGGCGCGGCAGGCCAAAACGCCTGCCTAGAATCCGCCGCCATGGCCACCAAGCAAGGCGTTTACGCAGAGAGTTCGATCCGTGTCCTGAAGGGCCTGGAGCCCGTGCGCCAGCGCCCGGGCATGTACACCCGCACCGACAACCCGCTGCACGTGGTGCAAGAGGTGATCGACAACGCCGCCGACGAATGCCTGGCCGGGCACGGCGCGCGCATCGCGCTCACGCTGCATGCCGATGGCGCGGTGAGCGTCGAAGACGATGGCCGCGGCATCCCCTTCGGCCTGCACCCCGAAGAAGGCGTGTCGGTGCTGGAGATCGTCTACACCCGGTTGCATGCCGGCGGCAAGTTCGACAAAGGCGGCGCCTCGGCGTACAGCTTCTCAGGCGGCCTGCATGGCGTGGGCGTGAGCGTGACGAATGCGTTGGCCAAGCGGCTGGAGGTGACGGTCTGGCGCGAAGGCCAGGTGGCGACGCTGGTGTTTGCCGGCGGCGATGTTGTCGAGCCATTGAAGCTGCGCAAGCAAGCCGCGGGCGAGCGCAGGCAAGGCACGCGCGTGCGGGTGTGGCCCGACGCCAAATACTTCGATTCGCCCGAGCTGCCGCGCCACGACCTGACCCACTTGCTGCGCAGCAAGGCCGTGCTGCTGCCCGGCGTGGGCGTCACCTTAACGATTGAAAAGAGCGGTGAGACGCAGACCTGGGCCTACCAGGGCGGCCTGCGTGACTACCTCGGCCAGGGTTTGGCCGCTGACCCGGTGATTCCGCTGATCGAAGGCGCGCAATACGCCAGCGGCAACGAAACCGAAAACTTCGCCGAAGGCGAGGGCGCGGCCTGGGTACTGGCCTTCACGGCCGAAGGTGCCGTGCTGCGCGAAAGCTACGTCAACCTGATCCCCACCGTGGCCGGCGGCACGCACGAGTCGGGCTTGAAGGATGGCCTGTTCACCGCCGTGAAGGGCTTCATCGAACTGCATTCGCTGCTGCCCAAGGGCGTGAAGCTGATGCCCGAAGACGTGTTCTCGCGCGCCAGCTTCGTGCTCAGTGCCAAAGTGCTCGACCCGCAGTTCCAGGGCCAGATCAAGGAACGGCTGAACAGCCGCGACGCGCTGCGCCTGGTGTCGGCCTACGTGCGCCCGGCGCTGGAGCTGTGGTTGAGCCAGCATGTGGAGCATGGCAAGAGGCTGGCCGAGCTGGCCATCTCACAAGCGCAAACGCGCCAGCGCGCGGCGCAGAAGGTGGAAAAGCGCAAGGGCTCGGGCGTGGCCGTGCTGCCCGGCAAGCTCACCGATTGCGAAAGCCGCGACATCGCCTTGAACGAGCTGTTTTTGGTGGAAGGCGACTCCGCCGGCGGCAGCGCCAAGATGGGCCGCGACAAGGAAACACAAGCCGTGCTGCCGCTGCGCGGCAAGGTGCTGAATGCCTGGGAGGTGGAGCGCGACCGCATCTTTGCCAACAACGAAATTCACGATATGGCCGTGGCCATCGGCGTCGACCCGCATGGCGCGAACGACGCGCCCGACTTTTCCGGCCTGCGCTACGGCAAGGTCTGCATCCTGAGCGATGCTGACGTCGATGGTTCGCACATCCAGGTGCTGCTCATCACGCTGTTCTTTCGCCACTTCCCCAAGCTCATCGAACGCGGCCATGTCTATGTGGCCAAGCCGCCGCTGTATCGGGTGGATGCGCCAGCGCGCGGTAAAAAACCAGCGGCCAAGATCTATGCGCTGGATGACGGTGAATTGCATTCCACGCTCGACAAGCTGCGCAAGGAAGGCGCGCGCGCTGATTCATGGACCATCAGCCGCTTCAAGGGCCTGGGCGAGATGAACGCCGAGCAGTTGTGGGAAACCACGCTCAACCCAGAAACGCGGCGGCTGCTGCCGCTGGCCTATGGCGAGTTGGATTTCGCGGCCACCACCTTGTCGCTGACCAAGCTCATGGGCAAGGGCGAAGCCGCAGCGCGGCGCGAGTTGATGGAACTGCATGGCGACGAGGTGGAGGTCGATGTCTGAAGCCCCGGTGCCCCCGCTGCGCCTGCGCCCCACCATGCTGTCTGACCTGGCCTTCGTGCAGACGGTGGAAACCGATGCGCGCAACCTGCCGTTCATCACGCCCTGGGAACGCACGCAGCATGAAGGCGCGGTGCGCATCCCGGACTTTCGCCACTTCATCGTTGAAGCCGGCGCGGCCTATGAACGCAGCGGTTTCATCATCTTGCAAGGCTGCCGCAACCGGCATGGCAGCGTGGAGTTGAAGCGCATCGTGTTGCAAGACAAGGGCCAGGGTCTGGGCCGGCGCTGCGTGCGGCTGCTCAAGCGCATGGCCTTCGGCGACCTGCACGCCCACCGCTTCTGGCTCGACGTGAAGCAACTCAACATCCGCGCGCTGGCGCTGTATGCCAGCGAAGGCTTCGTCGAAGAAGGGCGCCTGCGCGAAAGCGTTCGCCTGCGTGGCGAGGGCGCCGACGGCTACGACTCGCTGGTGGTGATGAGCCTGCTCGACCGCGAGTACCTGGCCCGCGTGGCGCTGGGCCTTGAAGCCTAACCAGGAGAACAAAGCATGCAAAGCACCATGATGAACGTGCCCTTGTCGGTGAACGGTCTGCTCGAACGTGCGGGCAAGCTCTTCGGTGGCAACGAGATCGTTTCGCGCCTGCCCGACAAGAGCCTGGTGCGCCACAGCTATGCGCAGTTCTACCAACGCACGCGCGCGTTGGCCGCGGGCTTGCAGGGCTTGGGTTTGAACAAGGGTGACCGGGTGGCCACGCTGTGCTGGAACCACCATGTGCACCTGGAAGCCTACTTCGGCATCCCGGCCGCGGGCGGGGTGATGCACACCTTGAACCTGCGCTTGGGTGCCGAAGAAATTGGCTGGATCGCGGCCGATGCGCAAGACCGCTTCCTGATCATCGACGACATCTTGCTGCCGCTGTACCGGCAGTTCGCTCATCTGCACAAGTTTGAGAAGGTATTTGTGTTCTCGTTCTCAGGGGCGTCGGTGCCGGCTGATCTCGATAGTTATGAAGCGCTGTTGGCCGGCGCCGACGCCGCTGCGTTCACCTACGCCGCGCACGAGGAGACCGACCCCACTTCCATGTGCTACACCTCGGGCACCACGGGGCGGCCCAAGGGCGTGGCGTACTCGCACCGCAGCACCGTGCTGCACACCCTGGTGGCCAGCCTGGGCGACTACTGGGGCCTGCGCGGCGCAGACACGGTGCTGGCCGTCACGCCCATGTTCCATGCCAACTGCTGGGGCATGCCGTATGGCGCGGTGATGATGGGCGCCAAGCTCGTCTTCCCCGGCCCGCACTTGCACCCCGATGACTTGCTCGACCTGATGCAACTTGAGCCCCCCACCTTGAGCCTGGGCGTGCCGACGATTTGGCTGTCGATGATCCAGCTCTACGAACGCGCGCTGGTCGAGCAACCCGGGCGCTGGAAGCTGCCCACGGGCATGCGCTCTTTGGTGGGCGGCTCGGCGGTGCCGGAATCGTTGATCCGCGCCTTTCACAAGCATGGCGTGTGGCTGCTGCAAGGCTGGGGCATGACCGAGACCTCGCCCGTGGCCACCGTTTCGTACCCGCGCGCCGAACTGCGCGATGCCGACATGAACGAGCGCTACCGCCGCGCCAGCCTGGCCGGCGTGCCCGTGCCGCTGGTGGACATTCGTTTGCAATGCGACGACGGCAGCATCGCGCCGTGGGACGGCGCAACCATGGGCGAGGTGCAGGCGCGTGGCCCGTTCATCACCGGCAGCTATCACCAGGTGCCGGTGAGCGAAGAAAAATTCACGGCCGACGGCTGGCTGCGCACCGGCGATGTGGGCAGCATGGATGAGCTGGCCTTTTTGCGCATCACCGACCGCACCAAAGACTTGATCAAGAGCGGCGGTGAATGGATCAGTTCAGTCGACATGGAGAACGCCCTGATGGCGCACCCTGCGGTGGCCGAGGCCGCGGTGATCGCCATCCCTGATGAAAAGTGGAGCGAGCGGCCGCTGGCCTGCGTGGTGTTCAAGCCGGGCCACAGCGCCGCGCCGGCGCAACTGGCCGAACATTTGTTGAATGCGCATGGCTTCGCCAAGTGGCAGCTGCCTGATCGCTTTGAAGTGATTGACGCGATTCCGCGTACCAGCACCGGCAAGTTCTGGAAGCTGAAATTGCGCGAGCGGTTTGCGCGCTGAACCCACCGCACCGAAGCGACCCTGTTGGACACCGCCGTCACTGCCTATTGCCACGGCGCCACTTGACGCCCTACACGACCCCGATGCCCGAACAACTCTCCCTGCTCACGCCCGAGCCCCCGCCGCCACCTGAAGGCGCCATCACCCTGGCGCATTACGCGCAACAGGCCTACTTGGAATACGCGCTCAGTGTGGTGAAGGGCCGCGCCCTGCCCGATGTGTGCGATGGCCAGAAGCCCGTGCAGCGGCGCATCTTGTATGCCATGCAGCGCATGGGCCTGGGCTTCACCACGGGCAGCGGCCCCAAGCCGGTGAAAAGTGCGCGCGTGGTGGGCGATGTGCTGGGCCGCTTTCACCCGCACAGTGACCAGGCGGCGTATGACGCGCTGGTGCGCATGGCGCAGAACTTTTCGCTGCGCTACCCGCTGATCGACGGCCAGGGCAACTTCGGCAGCCGTGACGGCGACAACGCCGCGGCCATGCGCTACACCGAAGCGCGCCTGAGCCCCATTGCGCGGCTGCTGCTCGATGAGATCGACGAAGGCACGGTCGACTTCATGCCCAACTACGACGGCAGCACCGAAGAGCCGCGCCTGTTGCCCGCGCGCCTGCCCATGTTGTTGCTCAATGGCGCATCGGGCATTGCCGTGGGCCTGGCCACCGAAGTGCCCAGCCACAACCTGCGCGAAGTGGCCGCCGCCGCGGTGGCCCTGGTGCGCAACGAAAAGTTGAGTGACGACGAGCTGTTCACGCTGATCCCGGGGCCTGACTACCCGGGCGGTGGCCAGCTTATCTCAAACGTTGATGATGTGCGCGACGCCTACCTCACAGGCCGCGGCTCGTTGAAGGTGCGCGCGCGCTGGAAGATCGAAGAGCTGGCGCGCGGCCAGTGGCAACTGGTGATGACCGAGCTGCCACCGGGCACCAGCAGCCAGCGCGTGCTGGAAGAAATCGAGGAGATCACCAACCCAAAGGTGAAGGCGGGCAAGAAGGCGCTGTCGGCAGAGCAGGTGCAGCTCAAGGCCAGCGTGCTGGCGCTGCTGGACGTGGTGCGCGACGAATCAGGCAAGCAAGACGCCGTGCGCCTGGTGTTCGAGCCGCGCAGTCGCGGCATTGACCAGCAGGAACTGATCACCTGCCTGCTGGCCCACACCAGCCTGGAAACCAGCTCATCCATCAACCTCACCATGGTGGGGCTCGATGGCCGGCCGACGCAGAAGAGCCTGCGCCAGATGCTCACCGAGTGGGTGGCGTTCCGCCAAGTCACGGTGCAGCGGCGCACGCAGTTCCGATTGAGCAAGGTGTTGGAGCGCATTCATGTGCTCGAAGGCCGCTTGTTGGTGTTGCTCAACATCGACGAGGTGATCCGCATCATCCGCAATGCCGACGAGCCCAAGCCGGCGTTGGTGTCGCGCTTCAGCTTGAGCGAGCGCCAGGCTGATGACATTCTCGATATTCGCCTGCGCCAGTTGGCGCGGCTTGAAGGCATCCGCATCGAGCAGGAGCTGAAGGAACTGCGCGACGAGCAGGGCAAGCTCGAAGACATCCTGGGCAACCCGGCTTCACTGAAACGCTTGCTCATTAAAGAGATCGAGGCCGATACCAAGGCCCATGGCGATGAGCGCCGCACGCTGATCCAACCCGAGAAGCGCGCGGTGGCGGAAATTAAAGTTTCAGATGAGCCGGTGACGTTGGTGGTGAGCCTGAAGGGCTGGGTGCGCGCCTTGAAGGGCCACGAGGTGGAGCCTGGCAGCCTGGCGTTCAAGGCCGGTGATGCGCTGTACGGCACCTTCACCTGCCGCAGCGTGGACACGCTTTTGGTCTTCGGCACGCCGCGCGAAGGCAACGCGCGGGTGTATTCGGTGGCCGTGGCCTTGCTGCCCGGCGGGCGTGGCGACGGCGTGCCCGTGACCAGCCTGATCGACCTGGAGCCCGGCACGCACATGGCGCACTACTTTGCCGGCGCGCCGGCCACCGTGCTGCTGCTGTCCAACACCGGCGGCTTCGGGCTGCTGGCCAAGGCGGGCGACATGGCCGGGCGCAACAAGGCCGGGCGCAACTACCTCACGGTGGCCGATGTGGACAAGGTCTTGCCGCCGGTGAGCGTGGCCGCGGGCCACACTCAGGTGGCGTGTCTGGCGCTGGACGGGCGCTTGCTGGTGTTTCCGCTTGATGAGATGAAGCTGCAACCTGGCGGCGGCAAGGGCCTGACGCTGATGGACGTGGACGCGAAAGCGCCGCTGCTTTCAGTGGCCACCTGCGCCGACGCGCTGCGCGTGCTGGGCAGCGGGCGCGCCGGCAAGGCCAAAGACGAGTTGCTCAAGGGCGCGACCTTGCAGGAACACGCCGGCAAGCGCGCGCGCAAGGGGCACAAAGTGGCGGGGTTTCAGAAGGTGTTGCGCGTGGTGTGAACGCGGCCAAGGGCGCGGCGTGAAACCGGGCAAGCCCCGAGCGGTGCTGCACTGGGGCGGCAGTAGACTGCCGCACCGCATTCGATGGCTGGAGGCCGCCCCCCGTGCAACCCACCAACGTGTTCCACCCGGACTATTTTCACAAGGTCGTCGATTGCCAATGGGCGTGTCCTGCGCACACCCCGGTTCCTGAATACATCCGCTTGATCTCGCAGGGGCGTTTTGATGACGCTTACATGGTCAACTGGGTGAGCAACGTCTTCCCTGGCGTGCTGGGCCGCACCTGCGACCGGCCGTGCGAGCCGGCCTGCCGCCGTAGCCGGGTTGAAGAAGAAAACATGGCCAAGCCCGAACCGGTGGCCATTTGCCGCTTGAAGCGCGTGGCGGCTGATTTCAAAGGCGATGAGATTCGCGCCATGATTCCGCGGCCCTTGGCCAAGAACGGCAAGCGCGTGGCCTGTGTGGGTGGCGGGCCGGCATCGCTGACAGTGGCGCGCGACCTGGTCTTGCAAGGCTATTCGGTCACCGTGTTCGAAGGCGACCCCAAGGGCGGCGGCTTCATGCGCACCCAGGTGCCGCGCTTTCGCTTGCCTGAAGAAGTGATCGACGAGGAAGTTGACTACATCCTGAATCTGGGCGTCGAATTCCGCGGCGGCCAGTATGTCGGCTCGATGAAGGCGTTGTTGGCTGAAGGCTGGGACGCCATCTTCGTGGGCTGCGGCGCGCCGCGCGGCCGCGACCTGCAAGCCCCCGGCCGGCAGGAAGCCGCGGCCAGCATCAGCTTGGGCATTCAGTGGCTGGCTAACGTTTATTTCGAGCATGTCAAGAAGGTCGGCAAGCGCGTCATCGTGCTGGGTGGCGGCAACACGGCCATGGACTGCTGCCGTTCGGCCAAACGTTTAGGGGCAGACGATGTGACGGTGGTGGTGCGCTCCACCTACGAAGACATGAAGGCCTCGCCGTGGGAGAAGGAAGACGCCGAGCATGAAGGCATCCACATCCTGCCCTGCCATTCGCCCAAGGCCTTCTTGCATGTGAACGGCAAGCTCACCGGCATGAGCTTCGAGGTGGTGAAGTCGGTGTACGACGCCAAGGGCAAGCGCAGCCTGGTGCCCAGCGGCGAACCCGACGTGGTGATTGATTGCGACGAAGTGCTGGTGGCCGTGGGCCAGGAAAATTCATTCCCCTGGATCGAGCGCGACTCGGGCGTGGACTTTGACGAATGGGGCCTGCCGGTGCTCGACGCCAAGACCTTCCGCTCGTCGTTGCCGCAAGTCTTCTTCGGTGGCGACTCGGCCTTCGGCCCGAAGAACATCATCACCGCCGTGGCCCATGGCCACGAAGCGGCGGTGTCGATCGACCGTTTCCTGCACGGCGAAGACCTGTTGAAGCGGCCGCCGCCGCATGTCAACCTCGTCTCGCAAAAAATGGGCATTCACGAGTGGAGCTACGACAACGCCATCACCAACGACCTGCGCTCCAAGGTGCCGTGGGAAAAGGCCGAGAAGGCGCTGAAAAGCATCAAGGTTGAGGTTGAGCTGGGGTTTGACTTGCAAACCGCGTTCAAGGAAGCCCAGCGCTGCCTGAACTGCGATGTGCAAACCGTGTTCACTGAAAAACTGTGCATTGAGTGCGACGCCTGTGTGGACATCTGCCCCATGGACTGCATCAGCTTCACCGGCAATGGCGATGAAGCCGACTTGCGCGGGCGCTTGCAGGCCCCGGCCACGAACGCCACGCAAGACCTGTACGTGAGCGCGCCTTTGAAAACCAGCAAGGTCATGGTCAAAGACGAAGACGTTTGCCTGCACTGCGGGCTGTGCGCCGAGCGCTGCCCCACTGGCGCCTGGGACATGCAGAAGTTCTTGCTGCTCACCACCATGGCCGGGCCGGCCTGTCGGGACAGCAAGCCGGCCAAGCAAGGGGCCGTCGTATGAAACGCATAGAAGCCGTCAACGATTTCGTCATCAAGTTCGCCAACGTCAACGGCTCGGGCTCGGCCTCAGCCAACGAACTGTTCGCCAAGGCCGTGCTGCGCATGGGCGTGCCGGTGAGCCCGCGCAACATCTTCCCCAGCAACATCCAGGGCCTGCCCACCTGGTACGAGGTGCGAGTGAGCGAACAGGGTTGGCTGGGCCGACGCGGCGGCATCGACATGATGGTGGCCATGAACCCGCAAACCTGGGAACAGGATGTGGCCGAAATCGAGACCGGCGGCTACTTGTTCCACGACAGCACGCGGCCGCTGCCGGCCTCGGCTTTTCGTGACGACATCAACGTCATCGGCATGCCGGTCACCGCCATCTGCAACGCCACCTATGAAGACCCGCGCCAGCGCACGCTGTTCAAGAACATCATGGTGCTGGGCGCGATTTCAGCGCTGATGGAAGTCGACGTGGCCGTCATCGAAGGCCTGTTCACCGAGCAATACAAGGGCAAGGAAAAGCTGCTTGAAAGCAATGTACGCGCCTTGCACGCCGGCCGCAGCTTCGCCAGCGATCATTTGAAGCCGCCCGTGGGCGCGGGCGTGGGCTTGCGTGTGAAGCGCGCCAACAAGGTGGGCGATTTGATCTTCGTTGAAGGCAACGCCGCCACTGCGCTGGGCTGCGTGTACGGCGGCGCCACGGTGTGCGCCTGGTACCCGATCACGCCTTCTTCTTCAGTGGCCGAGGCGTTTGAAAAGTACTGCCGCAAGTACCGCGTTGATGCCGCAACGGGCACCAACAACTTCGCTATCGTGCAGGCCGAAGACGAGATCGCATCGATCGGCATCGTCACCGGCGCGGGCTGGAACGGCGCGCGCGCCTTCACTGCCACCTCGGGGCCGGGCGTGAGCTTGATGACGGAGTTCATCGGCCTGGCCTACTTTGCCGAAATACCGGTGACCATCATTGACGTGCAACGCGGCGGCCCTTCCACCGGCATGCCCACCCGCACCCAGCAGGCTGACTTGCTGAGCAGCGCCTACGCCTCGCACGGCGACACCAAGCATGTGCTGCTGCTGCCGCAAGACCCGCATGAATGCTTTGAATTTGCCGCCGCAGCGCTCGACCTGGCCGACCGTCTGCAGACCCCCGTGTTCGTGATGACCGACTTGGACATCGGCATGAACCAGCGCCTGTGCAAACCCTTTGTGTGGGACGACACCCGCGAGTTCGACCGCGGCAAGGTCATGACTGCCGAGCAGTTGGAAGCCGGCATGGAGTTCGGCCGCTACAAAGATGTGGACGGCGACGGCATTCCGTGGCGCACCCTGCCTGGCACCCACCCCAGCCTGGGTGCTTACTTCACCCGCGGTACCACGCGCGACCCCTATGCGCGCTACTCCGAAGCCGGGCCCGACTACCTGTACAACGTGCAGCGGCTGTTGAAGAAATTTGCCACCGCGGCCACGCTGGTGCCGCAACCTGTGGCTCACGCCGCGGCGAAGAAAACGCGCCTGGGCGTGCTTTACTTCGGCTCCACCACGCCGGCCATGGATGAAGCTTTGGTCGCGCTGGCCACTGAAGGCATTCATGTTGATGCCATGCGTTTGCGCGCGTTTCCGTTCCCGCAGAGCGTGAGTGAATTCATCGCCAACCACGACCATGTTTTCGTGGTCGAGCAAAACCGCGACGCGCAACTGCGCAGCATGTTGATCAACGAGCTGGATGTTGACCCGGCCTGGTTGATCAAGGTGCTGCACTTCGACGGCACGCCGATCACCGCGCGCTTCATCACCCAGGCCATCACCACCCATGTGCATGCATTGGCCGTCGCACCGCGCCGGGAAAAAATCTTATGAGATCAGTCTTCGACAAACTTGAGCGGGCCGCCGCGCCGGGCCGTCCCAAGCAAGGCCCGACCCTCTCGGAGGGTCGCTCGACGTACTCGGCGAGCGGGGTGCTCCAATGACTTACATCGCAAAGCCTCGCCTGCACCACCCCACCTTGGTGAAGAACAAGGTCGGCTACACGAGGCGCGACTACGAGGGCAAGATCAGCACACTGTGCGCGGGTTGCGGGCACGACGCCATTTCGGCGGCCATCGTGCAAGCCGCCTGGGAACTCGACATCGCGCCGCACCGTGTGGCCAAGCTGTCGGGCATTGGTTGCTCAAGCAAAACGCCTGATTACTTTCTGGGTGCCAGCCACGGCTTCAACACCGTGCACGGCCGCATGCCCAGCGTGCTGACCGGTGCCAACCTGGCTAACCGCGAGCTGCTGTACTTGGGTGTGAGCGGCGATGGCGACTCCGCCAGCATCGGCCTGGGCCAGTTTGCCCACGCCATGCGCCGCGGCGTGCGCATGGTCTACATCGTTGAAAACAACGGCGTCTATGGCCTCACCAAAGGCCAGTTCAGCGCCACCGCCGACCGCGGCAGCCAGAGCAAAAAGGGCGCGGTGAACGCCGATTCACCGGTCGACCTGGTGGGCATGGCCTTGCAGCTTGGTGCCACCTACGTGGCGCGCGGTTTTTCAGGCGACAAGGCCCAGCTCGTGCCCTTGATCGAAGGCGCCATCCGCCATGGCGGGGCGGCGTTCATTGATGTCATCAGCCCGTGCGTGGCGTTCAACAACCACGCCGGTTCAACCCGCAGTTATGACCATGTGCGCGAGCACAACGACGCGCTGAACCGCATTGACTTCATCGACCTGGCGCCCGAGATCAACGCCGAGCCCGGTGCCGGCGAGGTGCTGCGCTTGCCGCAGCACGACGGCAGCATGATGCACCTGCGCAAGCTGCATGCCGACTACGACCCCACCGACCGGCTGGGCGCCATGCACCATGTTCAGGTGCTGCAAGCGCGCGGCGAGGTCGTCACCGGTTTGATCTACGTTGACCCGCAAGCGCAAGACCTGCACGCCGCCATGAACACCGTGGCCACGCCGTTGAATGCATTGCGTGAAGCCGCGTTGTGCCCGGGGCGCGGCGTGCTGGAGAAGATCAACGCCAGCTTGCGCTGAGCGGGTGGTTCAGGCGCTCAAGACTTGAGCCGCGCCGATGCCGCAATGGCTTCGGCGCTTTTCAAGTGCTGGCCAAAGAAGGCCAGGCGCGGCGCGGTGTAGGTGATGGCGTATAGCTCGCCGTTGCGCACCATGCCCCAGGCCACACCGGCCAGGCGCACATCGTCTCTCTTGCGGATGCCGCTGAACTCAAACCGAAAACCGGGTGAGCCCATGAACGGTTGCGGCGTCACTTTGTCGAGCTTGAAGCTGGAGCCACCGCGTGAGTACAGGCCTTCGAACAGGGCGATGACGTCGTTGGTTTGCATGCCGGCCTTGAACGCCAATGGCTTCTGTCCCGCGGGTTGGGTGGGCGTGGGAACGATCAGGTCACCATCGCGCAGGCCCACATAGAAGCGCAAGGTGTCCACGGCGATGCCGTCTTGCGTCCAGGACGGCGTGTTGTCGTTGTTGACGATGCCGCGTTCAAACTGGTTCCAGGGCTTGTCCAAAGCGACGACCATATTGCCGCGCAGCACCACATCGCCGCTGGCCACATGGCTGACCTGGGCACAGCCGGCCAACAACAGAATTGCGGCCACGCAGGCCAGATTTGAAATTCGGCGGTTCATGCTGGGAGTTCCTCAAGTTGCTGTTTGATCAATGCCGCGTCGGGGGCGTCGGCGGCGCGTCGCAAGTACTGTTGCCAGGCGTCACGTGCAGCCTGCGGTTTACCCAGTGCCTTGTGCAGCTCACCCATGGCGCGGTAGGTTTGGGCGGGTTCTTGGCCGGTTTGCACGGCCGCTTGAAAATCGGCCATGGCCACTTCAGTGTCGTTGCTCTGCCCACGCTGACGGCGCGCCTCACCGCGAAAGTAAAGCAGTTGCGTATTCGGCGGCTCGCGGCTCACCAGGCGGTCGAGCAGGGCCACGCTCTCAAACGGGCGGCCGCGCTTGAGTTCATCTTCCAGCAGGCCAAAACGCAGCGGCGCCAGCACGGCCTGGAACTCGGCCTCGCCGGTGCGCCCGGCGTCACCGCTGGTCAGCATTTCCAGCGTGGCGCGGCGCTCGTCGGAAGGCGGGTGCGAGGCGAACAGCACGCTGTTCTTTGCAGGGTCGTTGTTCGGCGTGGCCTTCAGTTCTTCGAGCAAGTTGGCCCACACCTTGCTGGCTTCGCGTGGGTCGTGGCCGCTGCGCCGCATCAGCTCGACACCGATGCGGTCGGCCTGGCGTTCTTGGTCGCGTGAAAAGGCCATCGCACCGGCCAGGGTGGCCAATTGGCCGACCAGACCGATCAGCCCGAACATGCCGATGAACATGCCGAAAGCCGAGCGGGCCTTGATGTCGCGCAGCCGTTCAAGCGAGTGGCGCTGCATGAAGTGGCCGATCTCATGGCCCAGCACAGCGGCCAACTGAGCCTCGTTGTCCACCCGCAGCAGCAGTCCACTCCACACCTGCATCATGCCGTTGGGCGCCATGCTGGCGTTGAAGTGGGGCGCACGCAGCGGGTACACGCGCATGTCGGGGCAATGCTCGCCGGCCAGCTTGCAGGCCAGCTCAGTGAGGTAGGTTTCCAGCGCGGCATCGCGCAAGCGAAACGGGCTGCGGCGCAGGCGCGATTCTTCTCGGTCCATCAGCGCCCACAGGCCGCCTTCGTCGCTGGCCAGGTCGGGCTTGGCAAAGCGTGCCGGGGTGGGCCATTCGGTCTGCGCCAGGCCCAGGCCGCTGAAGGCGGCGCAGTGCGCGCAGCCCGCGCGCAGCCACAGCCGGCGGTTCATTGCGCGGCGGGAAAACCGGCCAGCAAGGCGTCGATCGATTCTTTGGCGGCGGCGGCCTCGCGCAAGTCACCCGAGGCGCGGGCCAGGCGGTTGAACCACACGACCTGGCCGGTGTTCAAGTCGACCAACGACGCATAGCCGACCTGCGAACCCCCGGTGATGCCCACGCCCACCAGGGCCAGCACCACCATGGCGGCCTTGCGTTCGGCGCTGGCGTAGCTGTCGCGCACCCACACAAACAAGCCGTAGCGCGCGCCGCTCTTAGCTTGAATCGGCTGCATGGCATCGCCGAAGCTCCAGCTCAACTGGCCGGCCTTGGTGGGCAGTGCCCACACCCCACCCACACCGTGGTGCAGCGCCATCGACTGCGCCACCGCGGCATGCAGGCTCACCTGTTCGGCAAACTCATCGGCTTGCGCTTCGCTCATTTCAACGGCGCTGATCTTGAGCTGCGCCTTCTTGGCCGCAATGGCGCTCTTCATGAAGCCCTGCGCCGCTTGCGTCCAGTCGGCCTTGGGTTCGCCCACGCCGCCGGCGCTGAGCGAGAACAGTTCCACATCCACCGGCATCAGCACGATCTTGTCGGTGCTGGCTACACCCGTGAAACCAGCCGCCATGTTCTTCATGATGAAGATGGTTGGTCCGGTTGTTGCCGGCGCCGGCGCATTGGTTGCCACGCCCTGGGCGGCGACAGGACCGAGACAAGCGATCGACAACAAAGCGGCGCCCAAGAGCGCCTTCGAAACAGCATTCATTTTTTACTCCCTGGGTCATGCGCGGCGGCGCCAACGATGCCCGCGCGTGGTGCCATCAGGGGGTGAAAGAAGCTGGCGAAAACCGGCACTGAAGCGGCGGTTTGCCCACCTGGCAAATAAGGGCTAAACGCCGATCACGCCGGCTTGCGCAACTGGGAAACGAACAGCCAGGCGGCGATCAAGTCGATCAACACAAACAACGCCAGGCTCCAGTATTCATAGGGCAGGCCCAGCAGGTTCACGGCCGCATCGGCGCAGCTCGCGCGCGGCTCAAACACGTCGGGCAACAAGCCATCGAGACCCAGGCCGTTGATGATCTTGTCGGCCAAGGTCTGGTTGCACGAAGCGGTGGCCGCGGCCACGAAGTGCTGCCACAGCGCCGCGGCCACGCCCGCGCTGGCCAGCAGGCTGGCGGTGAATGCCGTGGCCAAGGTGGCCGCCGCGCCGCGCCAGAAAATGCCGAGCACCGCCACCAGGGCAATGGCCGTGAAGATGAGCCGCTGCAGCACGCACCAGGGGCAGGGCTGCATGCCATACATGTGCTGCGACACCAGCGCCAGCGCCACGGCGCCCAGGCTGGTGGCCGCCACCAGCAGCCACCAGCGCGGCGCGGGCAGGTTGCGCAGCATCAACGCACTTCAGCGATGAGTTCGATCTCGACGCAGGCGCCGAATGGAATCTGGGCCACGCCAAAGGCGCTGCGCGCATGCGCGCCGGCAGCGCCAAACACCTCGGCCAACAATTGCGAGCAGCCATTGGTGACCAGGTGCTGCTCTGTGAAGGTGGGCGTGCTGTTAACCAGGCTCATTACTTTCACGATGCGCGCCACGTTGTTCAGGTCGCCCACCGCGGCTTGCAGCGTGCCCATCAGGTCGATGGCCACCGCGCGTGCGGCGGCCTGGCCTTCTTCGGTGCCCATGGTCAGCCCGAGTTGGCCGACCCAGGGCTTGCCTTCGCGCCGGGCAATGTGGCCGGAAATGAAGACGAGGTTGCCGCTGCGCACAAACGGCACATAGGCCGCGGCGGGGGTGGAAACCGGGGGCAGGGTGATGCCCAGTGCAGCGAGTTTTTCATTGATGGACATGGGTGTCTCGCGTGAGGGTGAAGCGGCCTGTGTGGCGGTGCGCAAACGGGCGTGGCATCCTACACTGCACCGATGCAAAGGGCACTGCTCAGCGGCCTGCTCAGTGGCCTGTTCAGTGCTGGCCTGGCCGCTGCCTGGTTGGGCGGCGTGGCCTTGCAAATGCAGCAGCGCGCACTGTGGCCCGGCGTTGAATACAAGTGGCTGTGCCTGGTGGCGCTGGCGTTGCTGGGCCTGCTGTGGGTGCGCCTGCCGGTGCCCCTGGCCTGGCGCCGCTGCGGCCTGCTTCTGGCGCTGTGCATGCTGGCGTTTGGCAGCACCGGTTGGCGCGCCGAAGCGCGTTTGGCGCAGCGCCTGAGCCCGCAGCTTGAAGGCCGCGACCTGGTGCTCACCGGCGTGGTGGCGCAGCTGCCCGTGCAGGGTGAGCAGGGCGTGCGCTTCGAGTTTGAAGTGGAGCAAGCGCTGCACGCTGGCCAGCCTGTGAACGTGCCGCCGCGCGTGGTATTGGGCTGGGCCCGCGGCTTCGATGGCGAAGCCTTGCTGTCCGGGCCTGAATTGGAACTGCGTGCCGGCCAGCGTTGGAAACTAACGGTTCGCTTGCGTCAACCCCACGGCCTGTTCAACCCGCATGGCTTTGACCTGGAGCTGTGGTTGTTTGAACGCGGCCTGGGCGCCAGTGGCTCGGTGCGCGCCACCGCCGGCGCCGAGCTGGTTTTGTTGGCCAGTGAGGTGGCGCACCCGGTTGAACGCTGGCGTCAAAGCATCCGCGATGCCATTGCGTTGCATGTGCAAGACCCCGCCCTGGCCGGTGTGCTGGCCGCGTTGGCCGTGGGTGACCAGGCCGCCATCGAGCGCGCCGAGTGGGACTTGTTCCGTGCCACCGGTGTGGCCCATTTGATGAGCATCAGCGGCCTGCACATCACCATGTTTGCCTGGTTGGCGGCGGCGTTGATCGGCCGGTTGTGGCGTTTCAGCCCGCGCGCGCTGCTGGCCGTGCCGGCGCCGCAGGCGGCGCGCATCGGCGGCGTGCTGGCCGCGGCGGCGTATGCCTTGCTGGCCGGCTGGGGCGTGCCGGCGCAGCGCACGGTGTGGATGCTGGCCACGGTGGCCTTGCTGCGCAGCCGCGGCAGCCGCTGGCCGCCCGTGCTGGTGCTGCTGGCCGCGGCCGTGGTGGTCACCGCCATCGACCCCTGGGCGCTGTTGCAGCCCGGTTTCTGGCTCAGCTTCGCGGCCGTGGGCTTGTTGCAGGCGGCAGACCATGCTGCGGCGCCTTCGGCACCGGGCGGGTGGTGGTCGCGCGCAGGCCAGATCTTGAAAGCCGGCCTGCGTACCCAGCTCATTGCCAGCGCGGGGCTGGCGCCGCTGAGCCTGGTGTTCTTTCACCAGATCTCCTTGATCGGCTTCGTGGCCAACCTGGTGGCCATCCCCGTGGTCACGCTGTTGATCACGCCCCTTACCCTGCTGGGCACCTTGCTGCCGCCGCTGTGGGCGCTGGCCGCACTGGTCACCAAGGGCCTGACCCTGCTGCTGGCCACGCTGGCCCAGGTGCCCTGGGCGGTGTGGGCGGTGCCCGCGGCGCCGGCCTGGGGGGTGGCCTGCGGCCTGCTCGGGGGCGCCTTGCTGGTGCTGCCCCTGCCGCGCCATTTGCGCGCGGCCGGGGCCGCGCTGTTGCTGCCTTTGTTCGCACCCCATGTGCCGCGGCCCGCAGCCGGCCAGGCCGAAGTGGTGGTGGTGGACATCGGCCAGGGCACGGCGGTGCTGGTGCGCACGCGCGAACACTTGCTGGTGTATGACAGCGGGCCGCGCAGTTCACCGCAGAGCCATGCCGGTTCGCGCGTGCTGCTGCCGCTGCTGCAAGCGCGCGGTGAGCGGCGCATCGACCTGCTGATGCTCAGCCACCGCGACAGCGACCACACCGGCGGCGCCGCCGCCTTGCTGGCGCGCGGTAGCGTGCGCGCCCTGAGCAGCTCGCTCGAACCCGGCCACCCGCTGTTGGCCACGGGTGTGCCGCACACGCGCTGTGACGCCGGCCAGGCCTGGGCCTGGGACGGCGTGCACTTCGAGCTGCTGCACCCGCGCGCCGACGAGCACCGCACTGGTGCCAAGCCCAACACCTTGTCGTGCGTGCTCCGCATCCAACCATCAGCCGGGCCGAGCGTGCTGTTGACGGGTGACCTGGAAGCGGCCCAGGAACTGGGCCTGGTGAACAGCCTGGGTGCAGCCTTGAGGAGCGAGGTGCTGCTGGTGCCGCACCATGGCAGCAAGACATCCTCGACGCCGGAGTTCCTGGCTGCCGTGGCGCCGCACACAGCGTTGGTGCAAGCCGCCTACCGCAGCCGCTACGGCCACCCGGCGCCGGAGGTGATGGCGCGGTACGCCGGGCGCGGCGTCACCGTGCAGCGCAGCGATGCTTGCGGCGCCTGGGTGCAATGGGGCACGCAGGCGGCGCAATGCGAGCGTGAACGGCGGCGGCGCTATTGGCACCACTGAGCGCATCACCGAGCGCATCACCGAGCGCATCACCGAACGCATCACCGAGCCGCGCCAGTTGCCGGCAGCAAGGTGTGGCCGGCAGCACAAGCCAGCCATTCGGGTAATCCACAGTATTGAACCAGACGGTACATAAGTTAATGTACCGTTCAGTTCAAAAATACCGCCATGAGGCGAGCGCAGTGCTGCAGATGATCCTCAAGCGCCTGGGTCTTTCCGTCCCGCTGCTGTTCGTGGTCACCTTCCTGACCTTCTTCCTGAACAGCCTGGCCCCGGGTGACCTGGCGCGCACCATGATGCAGGGCGAAGGCACTGAAGCGCAGTACCAGGCGCTGCGGGCCGAACTCGGGCTGGACCGCCCGCTCTTCGTGCAATACGGCCGCTGGGTGGGCCGCGCGGTGCAGGGTGACCTGGGCCAGTCTTTCTTCACCAAAGAGAGCGTGGTGGCGCTGCTGAACGGCCGCATCGGCGTCACCTTGTGGGTGATGGGTGGCGTGCTCATCGTGGTGGTGTTGGCAGGCCTGGCGCTCGGCGTGGCCAGCGCCTTGCGCGGCGGCTGGGTGGGCCGGTTGATCGACACCTTGTCGTTGTTCGGCCTGATCTTCCCTTCGTTCTGGGTGGCGCTGGTGTTCATTGCCATCTTCGCCGTGTGGCTGGGCTGGCTGCCGGCCACCGGCTACACGCCATTCATGCAAGACCCGAAGATGTGGTTCCTGGGTTTGGTGCTGCCGGTGCTTTCAGTGGGCCTGTATTCCATCACCACGGTGGCCAAGCAAACGCGCGACTCGATGAGCGATGTGCTGGGCCGCGATTTCATCCGCAGTCTGCGCGCCTGCGGCCTGAGCGAGCGGCGCATCATCTGGCAACACGCGCTGCGCAACGCAGCGCTGCCAGTGGTCACGGTGCTGGGGCTGGTGATGGTGGCCGCCATCGGCGGGGCGGTGTTCGTTGAGCGCGTGTTCGTGCTGCCTGGCCTGGGCAGCCTGGCGGTGAATGCGGCGTTAACGAATGACGTCGCCTTGTTGCAAGGCGCCACGCTGTACTTCACCTTGCTCACCATCGCCATCAACCTGCTGGTGGACTTGAGCTACGGCTGGCTGAACCCGAAGGTCAGGCTGCAATGAGTGCGGCCGCTGTGAACACGAGCATGAGCGCCACGGCAACCCCGGCGCCCAGCACCTTCATCACCCGGCTGCTGCGCAAGCCGCTGGCCTGGGTGGCCTTGCTGTGGCTGGCGCTGGTCATCGTGCTGGCCGTGTTTGCGCCCGAGGTGGCGCCGTTCGACCCGCTCGACCAAGACCTGCTGGCGGTGAAGCAACTGCCCAGCGCCGAACACTGGCTGGGCAATGACGCCATCGGCCGCGATGTGCTCAGCCGCGTGCTGCACGGCGCGCTGCCCACGCTGGTGGGCGTGGCCCAGGCGCTGGGCGTGGTGGCGCTGTTGGGCATCACACTCGGCGTGGGGGCGGGTTACTTTGGTGGGCGGGTCGATCAGCTTGTCAGCCAGCTCACGAACATGGTGCAGTCCATGCCCACCATCGTCATCTTGCTGGCGGTGCTCACGGTGTTCAACCGCTCCATGCTGGCGGCCATGGTCACGCTGGGCGTGCTGGGCTCGGCGAGCCTGTCGCGCGTGGTGCGCAGCGCCACGCTGAACGTGCGCAGCGAGCTGTACATCGAGGCCGCTCGAATCTGCGGTTTGAGTGACGCGGCCATCATCACCCGCCACATCTTGCCGCGCATCGTCGGCCCGATGATCGTGCAGTTGTCGCTGTTCGCGGCGGTGGCCGTGGTGATGCAAACCGGCATCAGCTTTCTCGGCCTGGGCGTGCAGCCGCCCGCGCCCACCTGGGGCGGCATGATTTTTGAAGCCTCGGCCAGTTTGAACGATTTTCCCTGGCTGCTGGTGCCCAGCGGCGGCGTGGTGGCGCTCACCACCCTGGCCTTCGGCCTGCTGGGCGATGCCTTGCGCGACACCGCAGTCGAGGCCTGGGCGCGGCCGTCCAAACGCCGGGCTGCCCGCACCAGCAGCAGCGCTGCAGCAGCAGCGCTGAACGTGCCGCCCGGTGCCGTGCTGGCCGCGCGCGGCGTGACCATCACCACCGGCCAGGGCGCACAGCAACGGTTCCTGGTGCGTGATCTGAACTTCGATCTGATGCCCGCCGAGACCCTGGGCCTGGTGGGCGAGTCGGGCAGCGGCAAGACGCTCAGCATCCTGGCGCTGATGGGCCTGTTGCCGCCGGGCACGCAGGTGGCGGGCGGCTGCATGGTGCTCGGCGGGCGCCAGATCGATCTGCGTGATGAAGCCGCGTTGAGCGCGCTGCGCGGCCGAACCGTGGGCATGATTTTTCAAGAGCCCATGGCCGCGCTGGACCCTTGCTTCAGCATCGGCCACCACCTCACCGAAGTGATCCGCCGCCACAGCCCGTTCAGTGCACGGCAGGCCCGGCAGCGGGCGATCGAACTCTTGCAGCAGGTGAAGATTGCCGACCCCGAAGCGGTGATGCGGCGCTACCCGCACCAAATTTCCGGTGGCATGGCGCAGCGCGTGGGCATTGCGCGCGCGCTGGCGCCGCAGCCCCAGGTGCTGTTCGCCGACGAGCCCACCACCGCGCTCGATGTGACGGTGCAGGCCGAAATCCTGGAACTGCTGCGCGAGCTGGGCCACCGCAACGGCATGGCGGTGGTCTTCGTCACCCACGACTGGGGCGTGGTGGCCGACATCTGCGACCGTGCCATGGTGCTGCGCCACGGCCAGGTGCTGGAAACCGCGAGCGTGCTCGACATCTTCGAACGCCCGCAGCATCCCTACACCGCCGCCTTGCTCAAGGCCAACCCGCACAGCGCGCCGCCGGGCCAGCCGCTGCCAACGGTTGAGGAAACTTTGTTGCAAGCCGCGCAACTGTCACAGGAGCCGGCATGACAGCCGTGCCAGTGGCCCACGCGGCGCCTTTGCTGACGGTGCAACACCTGCGGGTCGATTTCCCCCAGGGCCGCGGCAAGGTCTTCCAGGCGCTCAAGGGCGTGAGCCTGCACATTGCGCGCGGTGAAACTCTGGGCCTGGTGGGCGAGTCGGGCTCGGGCAAAACCACCATCGGCAAGGTCATTCTTGGCCAGACGCCGGCCACGGCCGGGCGCGTTGTCTTCGACGGTGAAGACATCACCCAGGCCAGCCGGCAGCGCCGCCGCGCCCTGGGCCGCGACATCCAGGTGGTGTTCCAAGACCCCTATGGCTCGCTCAACCCGGCGCGCACCGTGGGCGCCACCCTGGCCGAACCGCTGCTTGCAGCGGGCAACAAGAATGCCGGCGAGGTGGCCGACCGCATTGCCACCATCTTGCAGCAAGTGGGCATGCCGGTGGACACGGCGTCGCGCTACCCCGGTGCCTTCTCGGGCGGGCAGCGCCAGCGCATCGCCATTGCGCGCGCGGTGATCGGCCGCCCGCGCCTGGTGGTGTGCGACGAGCCGGTGAGCGCGCTCGATCTTTCGGTGCAGGCCCAGGTGCTGAACCTGTTGAACGAGCTGCAACGCAGCATGCAGTTGAGCCTGCTGTTCATCTCGCACGACCTCACCGTGGTGCGCCATGTGTCGCACCGCACGGTGGTGCTGTACCAGGGCGAGATCGTCGAGCAGGGCGATGCCGCGCAAGTGCATGAACAGCCGCAACACCCTTACACCCGCGCGCTGCTGGCGGCTTCACCCCTGCCTCACCCCGTGGCGCAGCGTGCGCGCCGCGAAGCCTGGCGCACCGCGCGTGCGGCGGCCAGCGTGGGCTGATCTCAATCGTTACCTCAACCCATCACCTGAGGAGACCTGCATGACCAAACCGATTTCGTTCGCGCGCCGCGCAGCCCTGGCCGCTGGCCTGGCGTTGGCACTGGGCCAGCCCGCTCTGGCGCAAAGCACCGACCCGAAGGTGCTGACCATCGGCAACCCGTTCTCGCCGCTTTCAATGGACTCGGCGCTCAGCGGCAACGGCCGTGCCGGCACGCACCTGATGCCGGCTTACGAGCCGCTGCTGCGCCTGCGCCCCGACGGCACTTTCGAGCCCGCGCTGGCCACCCAATGGGCCATGAGTGCCGACAGCAAGGAGGCCACCTTCACCATCCGCGCCGGTGCCAAGTTCAGCGACGGCGAACCGGTAACGGCCGACGCGGTGAAGAAAAGCATCGAATACTTCCGCAGCAAAAAGGGCCCGTTCTCGGTGAACCTGGCTGGCGTGACCGCCATCGACGTGGTTGACGGCAACAAAGTGCACATCCGCCTGACCAGCGGCAACCCGGCCTTGATCAACCTGTTCGAGGCCTACTGGCTGGCCGGCAACATCATCAGCCCCAAGGGCCTGGCCAACCCCGACGCGCTGGGCACGCAGAGCTTTGGTGCCGGCCCGTACAAGCTCGACACGGCCAACACGGTGACGGGCAAGGTCTACAACTACGTGGTCAACGAGCACTACTACGACAAGAGCCGCATCAAGTGGGACAGGGTGCAGATGATCGTGTTTGAAGACCAGAACTCGGCCATACAAGCCATGAAGGCGGGGCAGGTGAAGTTCCTGGTCAGCGACCCCGTCACCGGCCACGCCAATTCGGGCAACCTGGCCAAGAACATGCGCATCATTTCCGACCCGGTGCAGTGGGTGGGTCTGATCATGATGGACCGCGACGGCACGGTGAACCCGGCGCTCAAGGACGTGCGCGTGCGCCAGGCCATCAACCACGCGATCGACCGCAAGCTCATCGCCAAGGCCTTGCTCGGCGACTTCACCGACCCCACGCTGCAAATGCAGGGCCGCGGCTTCATGGGCCACGACCCCGCCAACGAAGCGCGCTACGCCTACGACCCGGCCAAGGCCAGGGCGCTGCTGGCCGAAGCCGGCCACGCCAAGGGGCTGGAAATCAAGCTGCACTACGTGAACAACACCCTCAGTTCGACCATGGCGCAGGTGCTGACGGGCCAGTTCCGCAAGGTGGGCATCACGGCCAAGATCACCGAGCTGCAAAACTTCGGTGCGCTCAACGCCGCGCGCGATGCCAAGCAGATCGACACGCTGGTGTTCAACAGCAACTCGGGCGTGCCCAACCTGGCGCGGTTTTAAACGCTCGACCCGAAGGGCAGCCTGAACATGTACGGCAGCACCGACGCCACGCTCACCCGGTTGATCAACGAGGCGCTGGAGATTCCCTTGCCCAAGGCTGACGCTGCCTGGAAGAAGGTGTACGCCCAGGTGGTGGAACTGGCCTGGTTCGCCCCCATCGCCGCCACCCATGTGGTGTATTTCGCCACCGATGCGGTGAAGGCACCCAAGCCCGGGCAGTCGATCGTGATCGACATGGTCAACGTCGTGCCGGCCAAATAAATGCTGACACGTTTCAATCATTAAGGAACAAGCATGACCCTCGACACCGACATTGCTGACATGGAACGCCGCTGGAAGAAAAGCGGCATTCCCGGCCTGTACAGCGGCAGCGGCCCCGAATGCCGCGAGCGTGCGCGCAACGTCCGCGCGCTGCTGTACCCCAAGCCCAAGTTGGCCACGGGCCGCATCGAGCCGCTCGGAATTCCCGGCGCGGCGGGCGAGGTGCCGGCGCGGGTGATCTGGCCGCATGGCGGTGCGGCCACATCAACTTTGGTCTACTTCCACGGTAGTGGCTGGATCGTGGGCGACATCGATTCGCACGAGGCGCATTGCGTCCGCATTGCCAACGCCACCGGCGCGGTGGTGGTGAGCGTGGGCTACCGCCTGGCGCCTGAAGACCCGTTCCCGGCCGGCGTGGGCGACGCCTGGGTGGCGATGCAGTGGGTGCATGCTCATCTCGACCGTTATGGCGGCGCCGGCCGGCCGCTGGCGGTGGGCGGTGACAGCGCCGGCGGCAACCTGGCGGCGGTGGTGGCGGTGCACAGCCGCGACGCCGGCATCGCGCTGGCCGCGCAGTTTTTGCTCTACCCCGCCACCGACCTGACCGGCATGAACGACCCGCTGGTGCGCGACAAGTACCTGGGTGCGAACGGGGCAGACAAAGCGCGCGACCCGCGTGTCTCGCCGCTGCTCAGTGCCACCTTGGCGGGCGTGGCGCCGGCCATCATCGGCGTGGGCGTGTATGACTTTTTGTACAAAGACAACCTGGCCTATGCCCAAGCGCTGCGCGCGGCCGGCGTGCCGTTGCTGCTGCGCGAGTTTGCTGGTTTGAACCACGGCTTCGTCAGCTACACCGGCATTTCCAAAGCGTGCGAGGTGGCGGCTGAAGGGTTGTGTGTTGACTTGCGCCAAGCGTTAGCCGGTGAACGCCTTGGCGGCGCGGCCGTTGCGGCAAAGGCCTGAGCCAGGGCACGGTGCGCGATGGACCCGGTTGTCCAAGACATCCTCAACGCCGCGATGGCGGAGTTTGCGCAGCACGGCCTGCACGGTGCGCGGGTGGATGCCATCGCCCAGCGCACGCGCACCAGCAAGCGCATGCTGTATTACCACTTCACCAGCAAGGAAGGGCTGTACGCGGCGGCGCTGGCCCATGCCTACGAGCGCGTGCGCAACGCCCAGCCCATGCCGGGGCTGGCGCACCTGCCGGCCTTGCAAGCCTTGCGGGTGTATGTGGGCCATGTCTTCGATGTGCATGTGGCGCACCCGGAGTTCGTGCACCTGGTGATGGGCGAAAACCTGCTGGGCGGGCGCTTTGTGCGCGCCACGCCGCTCATCCGCCAAGCAAATTTGCTGGGGCTGGAAGTGCTGCAGCGCATCGTCGAACGCGGCCAGGTTGAAGGCACGTTCGACCTGGCGCTGCACCTGCTCGACGTCTACACCAACACGGTGGCGCTGGCCTTTCACTTCGTCTCGAACCGGCCCACGTTTTCGGCCATCTTTGAGCAAGGCGAGGACCCGGCGCGGGTGCAGGCGGCGCGCCGCGTGGCGATCATCGACACCATCGAGCGGCAGGTCATGGCGCGCCCGCTGGCCCCTGTGCGGCGTAGCGCGGTGCGGGCCGCGGCAAGTCTGTCCACGCGGCGATGAACCGTGCAGCCGTGCTGGTGACGCGGCGGCTGCGCGCCTTGACGACCAGCGCGCCGCCTGACATTAACCCAACACATCACTTGATCCCGCCAGGCCGCCCTAAGGGTGGAACCCAGAGTGCGGAGGATGAAAGTGCCCACGTGAGCGCGGCCAGCGGCCTGGTGTGCCATGCCGGGCGTGCCTATGTGGTGGCCGATGATGAACAGCACCTGGCCGTGTTCAGCGATGCCACCACGCCCGGCCGGCGCTTCCGCATGCTTGCCGGTGCCTTGCCCGCCGCGGCCGCAGCGCGCAAGCGGCGCAAGGCCGACCTTGAAAGCCTGCTGTTGTTGCCGGCCTTGCCCGGCCAAGACACGCGGCGCTTGCTGGCCCTGGGCTCGGGCGCGTTGCCGCAACGCAGCGTGGGCGCGGTCATCACGCTGGGCGTTGCGGGGCTGCCGCTGGCGGCGGCGCAGCGGGTTAACCTGGCCGCCCTGCATGAACCGCTGCGCCAGCGGCTGGGGCCCATCAACCTCGAAGGCGCGCTGCTGGCCGGGTCGCAGGTGCTGCTGCTCAACCGTGGCGCAGTGGGTGGCGCTGGCAATGCGGTGCTGCGCTACACGCAGCGCGACCTGGCCGATGTGCTGGCCGGCACGCGCAGTGCCGTGCCGCCACGCGCGGTTTTGCCGGTTGACCTGGGCTACCTGGGAGACGTGCCACTGGGCTTCACCGATGGCGCGGCGCTGCCGGGCGGCGGCTTCCTGTTCAGCGCCGCGGCTGAAGACGCCGCCGACAGCGTGGCCGATGGGCCTTGCAGCGGCAGCGTGGTGGGCTGCTGCAATGCCGCTGGCCAGGTGTTGTGGACGCGCGCATTGGATGTGCGCGCCAAGGTCGAAGGCCTGGCCGTGCGTGCCGGGCGCAGCGGGCGCAGCCGCGTGGCGCTGTGTCTGGTGACCGATGCTGACGACCCGCAGCATGCGGCGTCGATGCTGCTGGCCTGGCTTTGACTGGTTATGGCAGCGCCGGCAACACAGCGGCCAATGGCACGACTTCAATGCGTGGCGCCAGCGCATAGCGGCGCACGCCGGGGTAGACGACATACAGCGCATCCAGCGCCAGGTCAGCCAGCGCAATGCGCATGGAAGGCGTGAGCACGGGCGCGTCTGCGTGTTTGAATTCCACGCCGATGCGCCGGCCGTCTTTGAACATCAGCAAATCGAGTTCGGCGCCGGCGTGGGTGGCCCAGAAGTAGGCTTCATCGGGGCGGGCGATGCGCAGCACCTGGTCGAGCGCAAAGCCTTCCCATGAGGCGCCGCATTTGGGGTGGCGCGCCAGGGCGGCGTGGTCGGCAATGCCCAGCAGTTCATGCAGCAGGCCGGCGTCGCGCAGGTAGATTTTGGGTGCCTTGACCTGCCGCTTGCCCAGGTTGGTGAACCACGGTGGCAACTGGCGCACCAGGTAGGCCTGGGTCAGCCAATCGAGGTAGCGGCGCACCGTGCTTTCATTGACGCCGAGCGAACGCGCCGGGTCGGCCGCGTTCCAAGTCTGGCCGTGGAAATGCGCCAGCATGGCCCAGAAGCGGTGGATGGTGGGCGCGGGCACGTTCATGCCCAGTTGCGGCAGGTCGCGCTCGACCACGGTGCGGATGAACTCGCGCCGCCAGGTGCGGCTGTCGGCCTGCGTGGCGGCCGTGAACGAGCGCGGGAAGCCACCGCGCCACCACAGCGCGGCGCCGGAATCAGCGCCGGTTTCGTCGAGCGTGAAGCCCGAGGTTTCAATGACCTCGATGCGCCCGGCGAGCGATTCGCTGCTCTGGCGCAGCAGGGCGGGCGAGGCGCTGCCCAGCAGCAGGAAGCGCGCGGGGTTGGCGGGCCGGTCGATCAGCACGCGCAGCACTGTGAACAGTTCGGGCGCGTGCTGGATCTCGTCGATCACGACCAGGCCGCTCAAGCCCTGCAAGGCCAGTTGCGGCTGCGCAAGTTGAGCGCGTGACGCCGGGTCTTCCAGGTCAAACCAGTTGGCGCTACCGGGTTGGAGCAGGCCGCGCGCCAGCGTGGTCTTGCCCACTTGGCGCGGGCCCACCAACGCCACGGCCGGGCTGCGCACCAGTGCGGCGCGCGTTGAATCGTGCAGACTCTGGCGTGGGAACATGGATCCAAGTATATTGAAAATCCCGCTTTGTATACGGGAATTTCAATACGGAAGTTCGGCGACCGTGATCGTCACGGCACTCAACCCAGCGCCGCGCGCACCGCCTCGCCCAGTTCGATGACGGCCAGCGCGTAGTAGCTCGACCAGTTGTAGCGCGTCACGGCGTAGAAGTTCGCCGTGCCGGCCACGTAACTCGGTGGCGCGTCGCCGTTGAACAGCTCCACCAGGGCCAACGCGCCTTCGTGGGCGCGGCCGGTGTCACTGAGCACGGCGCCCAGGTCGGCCATCTGCATGGCCGTGAACGTGGGCTTGATGTCCGGGCCCAGCAGCTCGACGCGCTGCGCGCCGGGTGGCGGCGGCAAAACATCAAAGTGCGTGGGCGCGTTGCGTTGCCAGCCGTGGTCTGCCAGGTAGCGCGCCACGCTGCCCACCACGTCGGCCGCGCTGCGGTCCAGGTCGATGCGGCCGTCGCCATCGAAATCCACCGCGAACTGGTTGATGCTGCCGGGCATGAACTGAGGCAGGCCCATCGCGCCGGCGTAAGAGCCCATCGGTTGGGTTGCAGGCACGCCCTCGCGCGCGCACCAAACCAGCAGTTCTTCGAGCTGGCCGCGGAAGAAAGGGCTGCGGTCGCTGCGCCCGCTGGGGAAGTCGAAGCTCAAGGTGGCCAGGGCGTCGAGCACGCGGTAGTTGCCCATGACACGGCCGTAGAAAGTTTCCACACCGATGATGCCCACCACGATGTGCGGCGGCACGCCATAACTTTCCTGTGCACGCCACAGCCAGGCTTGGTTGGCGCGCCAGAAGGCCGCGCCGGCGTCAATGCGCCGTGGCTCGATGAAGCGTGCCCGGTACGCCGCCCAGTTCTTGGCCGTGGCCACGGGCGGGGGCATGATCAGTCGGCGCACGCTTTCCTGCGGTCGCGCCTGTGCGAGTTGGGCATGCAGCCAGCGCAGGGGCAACTGGCGGCGCTCGGCCACCGCGGTGGCGAAGGCCATGATGTCGGCGCGCCGGCCATAAGCGGGTTCAGCGGGCGGCGCTTTGCGCGCGGGTTTTGGCTTGGGCTTTTGCGCTAACGCCGGGTGGGCCCAACCGGCCAGGGCCAGGCTGGTGGCGAGGAATAGGGTGCGGCGGGTGTGGGTGTTCATGGTGGGCGGCGGATTGTCGCCGCGCCCGCGGGCACGACCTGGCCCTCAACCGGCGCCGGGGGCTTGCCGCAGGGCTGTGCTGGCAGCGCTGTCGAAGCGTTTCCACCACTGCGCTCCCGGTCTGCGTACCGCCGTGGCGGCATAGCGCAGGCGGTCGAGTGCTTCCAGCTCGGTGGCCACGGCTTCGCCCGCCGCGCCCAGGCTGGCGCGCACACGCTGCGCCCGCGTGCGCGGCGCTTCGTGCGCGTGAACCTGCACCTTCAGTGCGGCCAGGCGCTGCTGCACGCGCCGGTGCAGCCGCTGCCACGGGTCTTGCCGTTGGCGGTCCCACAGCACCCAACCGCCGCTGGCGGCCAGGCCGAGCAGCATCAAACCGATCAGCACATAGGCCAGGTCTGCCCAGTTGGGGGCTTCCAAGCCCAGGCTTTCAAGCAGCTTGAACTGCTGCACGCGCGAGTAGTTCATGACCCATTGGTTCCAGCGGTTGTTGGCCGCTTCCAGGGCCAGGCGCAACTGCCCCAGTAACTCGGGGTTCACGCGCCCCAGCGCGTTGGCCACCAGGTTGCTGCTGGG
This sequence comes from Burkholderiales bacterium, assembly GCA_031418595.1. Classification (GTDB taxonomy): domain Bacteria; phylum Pseudomonadota; class Gammaproteobacteria; order Burkholderiales; family Burkholderiaceae_C; genus Rubrivivax. The sequence continues at coordinate 8,944 of JANOXU010000085.1, read as the reverse complement.
CGCCAGGCTGCGGCCACGGAAGATGCGGTCGGGCGCCACCGCGGCGGTCGGATCAAGCCTCACCCAGCCGCGGCCGGCCTGCCAGTATTCAGCCCAGGCATGGGCATTGCGCTGGCGCACGACCAGGTAACCGTCGACCGGCTCGACGTCGGTGCCTTGGTAACCGGTGACGATGCGCGCGGGCACACCCAGCGCGCGCAGGATGACCACCACGCTGGCCGCATAGTGTTCGCAAAAGCCGAGCTTGCGGCCGAGCCAGAACTCGTCGATCGCGTCGCGCCCATAGCCGCCAGGCTCCAGCGTGTAGCTGTAGCCGCCGTCACGAATGTGCGCCAACACGGCTTCGACCAGCGCCGGCGTGTCGGCCTGCGCCAGGCCCGGGCGTTCGCGCAGGGCATGGGCCCAGGCCAGGGTGCGCGGGTTGAAGCCACTGGGCAGTTGGGTGAATTCGCGCAGGTCGAGCGTCAGCGCCAAGGGCCCATGGCTGAAGGCCGGCCAGGCCACGGCCTCGAAGCGCAGGCGCTCGCTCACCGGTTGATCCACGGCCCACTGCAAATCGCTTTGCAGGTGCGGCGTGTGGCCGTCGATCTCGGGTGTGGTGTCGGGGCCGGCCGGCGTGGTTTCCAGCAGCGGCAGCACCGTCATGCGGCTGGGCTCCAGGGTCATTTCGTAGCGCACGGGCTGGCCGCGCAGGCGCAGCTCGGTGGCGGCGCGTGGCCAATGTTTGGGGGTGCTGCCCTGGCGCGTCCACTCGCGGCCATCGAAACCGGCCAGCACCGGGCCGCGAAAGTACATTGAGCCCGGCGCCGGGCGCACATCTTTGAAGCGCAGGCGCAGGGCGATCGAGTCGTCGTTCGCCACCGAGGCCACGCCACCCAGGGTGAGCGTGTCCGACAGGCCCGTGCGGCCGGGGCCGTCTTGCGGCACGCCCCATAACGGACCGATGCGTGGGAACAGCAGGAACAGCGCAACCATGATCGGCGCGCCGAGCAAGGCGGCGCGCGCGGCAATGGCGCCGGCCTGGCGCAGCGCCGGGCGGCCCACCGGCATGTGGGCCAGCACCAGCGCCGTGAGCAGCCCGGCCACCGAACCCAGCATGGCCAGCGCGGTGAGCAGCGACTGCGAATACAGGAAGTTCGTCAGCACGACGAAGAAGCCGAGGAAGAAGACCACCATGGCGTCGCGCCGGGCGCGCAGCTCCAGCGTCTTCAGCGCCAGCAACAGCACCAACAGCGTCACGCCGGCCTGCTTGCCCAGCAGCGTGCCTTGCGTCCACAGCGTGAGCAACAGCCCCACGCCCAGCACACCGACCACCGCCCAGCGCTTGGGCAGCGGCGCGTTGGCCAGGGCGAGTTGGGCGCGCCACAACAGCATCAAGGTGCTGATGCCGATGCACCACCAGGGCAGGTGGCTGATGTGCGGGGCCAGCGTCCAGGCCACCACGGCCAACTGGAACAAGGTGTCGCGCGCGTCGCGTGGCAAGTTGCCAAAGCCGGGCCAGCGCGGCCGCTGCATGAGGCCGCTCAGCGCCACAGGGCCAGGGTCTCCAACAAGTGGCGGCGATGCGCGTCGCCCTGGCCAGGCGGCAACTGCAAGCCCGGCAACTTCAGGCCGTAGGCCATGCCGCTGTGTTCACCGGCCTGCACCCAGGCGCACAGGCGCGCCAGGCGCTCTTCGGTGCCGCCCAATTGGGTGGCATGCCAGTCGAGCCACAGCTCGCGGCTGGCGCTGCTGCTGCCTTCGCGGCTGACGAGTTCGCCGGTGCGCGCGCACTTCTTCCACGCAATCTGGCGCAGCGTGTCGCCGCGGCGCCAGGCGCGCACGCCTTCGAGTTCGCTGCCTTCGCTGCGCGCGCTGGAGCTGTGTTCGCCGCGCAGCGCGCGCGCGCTGGGCAGGGGCGCAGCGGGGCGTTCGGGGGCCGGGTAGGCCAGCACCCGCGCCGCCGGGCGCCACACGCTCCAGGCGCGGAACAGGCCGAAGGGGAAGCGCGTTTCCACCACCAGCATGGGCACGGCGTGCCAGCCTCGCCGCGGCGGCACCATGGTCAGCCGGGCGCTGGCCTGGCCTTGGGTGGGCACGTCGCACCAGACGTCGTTCTGGCCCTGGCGGCGTTCGCGCCCGTCCGGTGCGCGCGCACCGCGGCCCAGGCCGCGGCGTTCGCGGTAGCGCAAGCCCACGCCGTGGCGCGCCGCGCCGGGGTTGGTCATCACCACTTCCAGCGTCACCGGTTCGCCGGCAAAGGCCGGTGGCGACGGCCGCAGGTGCAGGCTCAGCCCGCGCAGCACGCTGTGCGTGATGTGCATCGAAACCAGCCCTGCCCCGGCCAGCAAAAACGTGAGCGCATAGCCCAGGTTGAGTTGGTAGTTGATGCTGCCGATGAGCAGCAGCAACACCAACACCGCAAAGGCCACGCCGCCCTTGGTGGGCATGATGTAGATGTTGCGCTGGGTGAGCTGCCAGTTGTCGCTCGCCGGCACACGCGCCAACCACCAGGCCCGCAGCCGCTGGCGCGCTGCCCACCAAGGCAGTGGTGCGGCCGCAGCGTCGCGCAATGTGGTGGCCGTCATCGGCAACTGTTCACGGAATGGCGATGGCCTCGATCATGGCCCGCACCTGTTCGCTGCTGCCGCGCCCGGCGCCGGAAACGGGCGTCAAACGGTGTGCAATGGCCTGCGGCAAGATGGCCTGGATGTCGTCAGGCGCCACATAGTCGCGCTGCGCCATCAGCGCGCGCGCCTTGGCCGCGCGCAGCACCGCGATGCCGGCGCGCGGGCTCAGGCCTTCGGTGAACCATTGGCCACTGCGCGTGGCGGCGATCAGGGCTTGCAGATAGTCGAGCAGCGGGTCGGCGGCGCGCACCTTCAGCACCGCGGCCTGCACCTGCGCCAGTTGCGCGGGCGTCATCACGGCTTGCAGGCGGCTGACGGCATCGCGCCGGTCTTCGCCAATGAGCAACGCGCGTTCCGATGCACGGTCCGGGTAGCCCAGGGTGATGCGTAGCAAGAAGCGGTCGAGCTGGCTCTCGGGCAGCGGGTAGGTGCCGAGTTGCTCGGTCGGGTTCTGCGTGGCGATGACGAAGAACGGCCGGGGCAGGGCGCGGGTTTCGTTGTCCACTGAAACCTGCTGTTCTTCCATCGCTTCGAGCAGGGCGCTCTGGGTCTTGGGCCCAGCGCGGTTGATCTCATCTGCCAACAGCACCTGCGTGAACACCGGGCCGGGGTGGAAGACGAAGGCTTCCTTGCTGCGTTCGAACACGCTCACGCCGATCAGGTCTGAGGGCATCAAGTCAGCCGTGAACTGCACGCGCGAAAATTTCAACCCGAGCGACATGGCCAGGGCATGGGCCAGGGTGGTCTTGCCGACACCGGGAACGTCTTCGATCAACAGGTGCCCGCCGGCCAGCAGGCAGGCCACGCCGTCCTCGATTTGCGTTCGTTTGCCGACAATGATCGTGCTAACCTGATCAACCAGTTTTGCAACAAGGCGCGCGAGTGAAACATCCATCTGCGTGACCATAACCGAAAAGGTTTGTGTGATGGGGTCTGCCACTGCGTACTACTGCCCTGCCGAGTGCCGATTGCACGACATGGGCACCGGCCACCCCGAACGGCCGCAACGGCTGGATGCGATTGCCGACCACCTCAAGGCCACGGGGCTGGACATCGCGCTGCACATGCTCGATGCGCCGGATGTCACACCCGAGCAGCTCGGCCGCGCCCACGACAGCGGCCATGTCTGCGAGTTGTTCGACCTGCTGGCCCAGGTGCAGGCCGATGGTGGCCGGCGCGCCATCGACCCCGACACCACGGCCAGCGCCGGCACCTTCAAGGCCGTGTTAAAGGCCGCCGGCGCCGCGGTGGCGGCCACCGACGAAGTGCTGGCCGGCCGCGCGCGCAATGCCTTTTGCGCCGTGCGCCCGCCCGGCCACCATGCCACGCGCGGCCAGGCGATGGGCTTTTGCTTCTTCAACAGCGTGGCCGTGGCGGCGCGCCATGCGCTCGATGTGCATGGGCTGGAGCGCGTGGCGATCGTCGACTTTGACGTGCACCACGGCAACGGCACCGAAGACATCATCGCCAACGACGAACGGGTGTTGATGGTGAGCATCTTCCAGCACCCGCTGTACCCCGGCAGCGGCGGCGTGCCGCTGGGCACCAACATGCTCAACCTGCCGATCCCGCCGTACACCCGCGGCCCGGCGATCCGCAGCCTGATCGAGGCCCACTGGATGCCGCGGCTCGAAGCCTTTGCGCCGCAGATGATCTTCATCTCGGCCGGCTTCGATGCCCACCGTGACGACGACCTGGGCCAGCTCGGCCTGGTCGAAGCCGACTACGAATGGATCACCCGGCAAATCAAGGCCGTGGCCGACCGGCATTCGCAAGGCCGCATCGTGTCGTGCCTGGAGGGGGGCTACAACCTGAGCGCGCTGGCACGCAGTGTGGCGGTGCATTTGCGGGTGCTGGCGGATGTGTGAGGGGGGACTGGTTTGCGGGGTGATGAGCGCGCCTGGCCGTCCCGAGGGCGAATGCCGGAGCGCGCAGCGCGAAGGCAGTCCGGTGAGCCCGGAAGTTCGCCCAGCCACCGCCGAAGACCGACTCCCGATCTCGCGCATGCTCGAGCTTTACCAGCACGACCTGTCCGACCTCTGGGACCAGGATCTGGACGCTCACGGCGAGTATGGCTACGCGCTGGATCGGTACTGGAATGGCGACGCGTGCCATCCGTTCGTCGCCACCGTCGATGGCCACCACGCGGGCTTTGCCTTGGTCGATCGCGCCGTCAAGGTCGGCACGGCGGGCCACTGGATGGACCAGTTCTTCGTCCTCAAGAAATATCGGCGCGCGGGTGTGGGCAAGTTGATGGCGCTGCAGGTGTTTGCCGCGTTGCCCGGCCCCTGGGAGGTGGGCCAGATGTTGGGCAACCTCGCGGCCCAATCATTCTGGCGGCGGGTGATCGGCCAGAACGTGGCCGGTGGATACGTCGAGCACACGCTGGTCGACGGCTGGTGGCAAGGCCATGTGCAATGTTTCACCACCGGCGCAACAGCGTGAAGTCCGATGGCCCGCATCGCCAAACAATCACATGAGCTTCAAACCACCCCCGCCCATCGAGTCGCCCCGCTTGCTGATTCGCATCGTTGAACAAGCCGACATCGCCGCGCTCATGCCGATCAACGGCGACGAACAGGTCACCCGCTTTCTGCCGTACGCGACATGGCAATCGCTCGCGGACGGCCAGGCCTGGTTCGAGCGCATGGCTGCGATGGGCGCGACCGGAGCGGCGCTTCAGTTTGTGATGGTCGCAAAGGCCCCGGGCGGCGTCATCGGCACCTGCCTGCTGTTTCGGCATGACGAAGGCAGCGCGCGTGCCGAACTCGGCTACGTGCTCGGCCGGGCGCATTGGCACCAGGGCTTCATGCAAGAGGCGTTGCCGGCGCTGATTGCATGCGCATTCAACGATTGCGCGCTGCGCCGCCTGGAGGCCGAGGTGGACCCTGACAACGTGGCCTCCAATCGCCTGCTTGTCAGCCTGGGCTTCGTGCACGAAGGCCTGCTGCGCAAGCGCTGGTTGACCAAGGGGGTGGCCTGTGACACCAACATCTACGGGCTGCTGCGAGACGAATGGCCTCGGGCCTGAGTCGCGCCCGCGTTCTGCCGCACCCCGGCCGGGCCCTACCGGTGGATGAACTTCCGAGAAAATGCCGCCATGGCCAACCCGATCAACGCGAATGAACTGAACGACCTGCTGGGCTCGTTGACGCAGTTCAGCGCCCTGCAGGAACTGGGGTTTCTGGCCGGCTGTCTGGTGCTGGCCTGGGCGGTGGTGCGGCTGGCGCGTGGCAAGGTGGCGCCGCTGGGTTCGATCTGGTTCGGCCGCCGCATCGTCGACGGTGTGCTGTTCCCGGTGCTGGCGCTGGCGTTTGCCTACGGCGCCAAGCTGGCGACGGCGGGGATGCTGAAGCCGGCGGTGTTCAAGCTGGCCATTCCGATCCTGTTGTCGCTGGTGCTGATTCGCCTGAGCGTGCGGGTGCTCAGCGCCACGTTCCCGCAGTCGGGCTGGGTGCGCGCGATCGAGAAGACGATTTCGTGGCTGGCCTGGTTTGCCGTCGTGCTGTGGATCACCGGCGCGCTGCCGCTGGTGCTGGACGCGATGGACGAGGTGAGTTGGAAGGTCGGCAGCGCGCGCATCACGTTGCGCAACCTGATCGAGGGCACGGTCACCGCCGGTCTGGTGCTGGTGCTGGCCTTGTGGGTGTCGGCCGGCATCGAGAAGAAGTTGCTGCATGGCAGCGGCGACGACCTGTCGGTGCGCAAGATCGCCGCCAACCTGGTGCGCGTGGTGCTGCTGTTCATCGGCCTGCTGCTGGCCATGTCGGCGGTGGGCATCGACCTGACCGCGCTGTCGGTGCTGGGCGGCGCGGTCGGTGTGGGGCTGGGCTTCGGCTTGCAGAAGATCGCGGCCAACTACATCAGCGGTTTCGTCATCCTGGCCGAGCGGTCGCTGCGCATCGGCGACATGGTCAAGGTCGACAACTTCGAAGGCCGCGTCACCGACATCCGCACCCGCTACACCGTGATCCGCGCGCTGAACGGGCGCGAGGCCATCGTGCCGAACGAGATGCTGATCACGCAGCGGGTCGAGAACTCGTCGCTGGCCGACCCCAAGGTGGCGCTCAACACCAGCGTGCAGGTGGCCTACGGCACCGCCATGCGCGCGCTTCAACCCCAGCTCGAAGCGGCGGTGGTCGCGGTGCCGCGGGTGCTCGAAGACCCGGCCCCGAGCTGCCAGCTGTCGAAGTTCGCCGCCGACGGCATGGACCTGACGATCCACTTCTGGATCCGCGACCCGGAAAACGGCCAGGGCAATGTGCGCTCCGACGTCAACCTGGCCATCCTCGACCTGCTCAACGCCCAGGGCATCGAGATTCCGTTCCCGCAGCAGGTGGTGCACAACCGCAGCACCCCGGAAGTCCGCACGGACGACACATGAAGCTTCGTTCGCACACCGCGGCCTGCGCGCTGGCCGCAGCCTTGCTCGTGGCCGGCTGTGCCAGCCCGCCCGCCGCGGTCACCGATCGCACCCCCGAGCGTGGTGCACCAGCCCCCGAAGCGGCCAGCGGCAGCACCGACCAACCCGGCGGGTCGGCGCACAAGTTCATGGTGGCCGCCGCCAACCCGCTGGCCACCGACGCCGGTTACCAGGTGCTGCGGGCCGGTGGCAGCGCGGTCGATGCGGCCATCGCGGTGCAGATGGTGTTGACGCTGGTCGAGCCGCAATCCTCGGGCATCGGCGGCGGGTTGTTCCTGGTGCACTGGGACACACGCCAGGTGCAGGCCTTCGACGGCCGCGAAACCGCGCCCGCCGCCGCCACACCCGATCTGTTCATGAAGGACGGCCAGCCGATGGGCTTCATGGACGGTGTGGTCGGCGGTCGCTCGGTCGGCACGCCGGGGGTGTTGCGCGCGCTCGAGCTGGCGCACCGCCAACACGGCCGGCTGGCCTGGAAAACGCTGTTCCGGCGCGCCATCGAGCTGGCTGAGCAAGGCTTCGTGATCAGCCCGCGGCTGGCCGCCTTGCTGCGCGACGAGTCGGCCAGGGCCTTGCGCAACGACGCCACCGCGGCCGCCTATTTTTTCGAAGCCGACGGCAGCCCGAAGCAGGCCGGCACGCTGCTGCGCAACCCCGAACTCGCGGCGCTGTTGCGCGACGTCGCCGAGCGCGGCGCGGTGGCTTTGCACGAAGGCCCGGTGGCGCGCGACATTGCCGCCAAGGTGCGCGGCCATGCCGCCAACCCGGGGCTGCTGACCGAAGCCGACCTCAGCGGCTACAGCGCCAAAACGCGCGAGCCGCTGTGCTTCGACTACCGGTTGTGGCGCCTGTGCGGCATGCCACCGCCGTCGTCGGGCGCGCTGGCCCTGGGCCAGATGCTGGGCATCCTGTCGTCACGCAACCTGGCCGCGGTGCCGCCGCTGAAAACCGCCTCCGGCCTGGAGCCGAGCGCCGAGGCGGTGCACCTGCTCAGCGAGGCCGGGCGGCTGGCCTATGCCGACCGCGGCCGCTATGTCGCCGACCCCGACTTCGTGGCCTTGCCCGGCGGCAGCGCAGCGGCGCTGCTGCACCCGGATTACCTGGCGCGCCGCGCCGCGCTGATCACCGAGCGCAGCATGGGGCGCGCCCAGGCCGGTGTGCCGCTGGCGCCGGCGCTGAGCCTGGCCGATGACCGCAGCCCCGAGCTGGCCGCGACCTCGCATGTGTCGGTGGTCGACGCGCGCGGCAACGCGGTGTCGATGACGACGACGATCGAAAACGCCTTCGGTGCGCAGCTCATGGTGCGTGGCTTTTTGCTCAACAACGAACTCACCGATTTTTCGTTCCTGCCCAGCGAGGGCGGCGCGCCGGTGGCCAACCGCGTCGAAGGTGGCAAACGGCCGCGCTCGTCGATGTCGCCGCTGCTGGTGTTCGACCGGGCCAGCGGCGAGTTGCTGATGAGCCTGGGCTCGCCCGGCGGCTCGGCCATCATCAACTACGTTGCCAAGGTGCTGGTGGCCACGCTCGACTGGGGGCTGGACGTCCAGCAGGCGATCTCGCTGCCCAACTTCGGCTCGCGCAACGGGCCCACCGAATTGGAGCAGGGCCGCGTGTCGCCGGCGCTGGTCGACGCCCTCCAGGCCCGCGGCCACGAGCTGCGCGTGACGCCGCAGACCAGCGGCCTGCAGGGCATCCAGCGCAGCGTGCGCCACGGCCAGCCGGCCTGGTTCGGTGGTGCCGACCCGCGCCGCGAGGGCGCCGTGATGGGCGACTGAGAGAGTGAGAGTTTTTCTGCCGCGACCGTACTTGCTCCCTCGCCCCTTTGGGGAGAGGGTTGGGGCTGCGCCCGGCACGATGGTGTTTCGCGAGCCCTCACCCCCACCCTCTCCCAGAGGGAGAGGGAGTCAATTCA